>NZ_RBXX01000002.1:3611437-3912390 GCF_003635025.1 Saccharopolyspora antimicrobica
AACTGCGGTCCTTCCGCCGCGAACCTCGGTTTCTGTTGGAATCGGCTCGATTTCACGCTGTGGGAGACGGTTTTCGGGCGCGCAGTAGGGTTGTCTGTCGTGCGCATCGATCATCGGGCGGATCAGCCGGTTCGCGCCGGAATTCCCGAACACGGCCGGATTCCGCGCTACTACGCGGTGAAGATCGAGCTGCTCGGCCTGGTCGAAGAGCTCGGCGAGGGCTCGGCCCTGCCCAGCGAGCGGGAGCTGGCCGAGCGGTTCGAGGTGTCGAGGGTGACGCTGCGGCAGGCGGTCACCGAGCTGATGCTCGAAGGCCGCCTGATGCGCAGGCAGGGCAGCCGCACCGTCGTCGCACCGCCGAAACTGGTGCAGCCGCTGCAACTCGCGAGCTACACCGAGGGCGTCCGGTCGCAGGGCCTGGAGCCGGGCCGGACGGTGATCGACGTCGAATCCCGGTCGGCCGACGCGCAGCTCGCGGCGGACCTCGGCCTGGCCCCGGGCGGCGAGGTGGTGCACGTCGAGCGGGTGCTGCTCGCCGGTGGTGAGCGCGTCGGCCTGGAGTCCAGCTACCTGCCGAAGGACCGCTTCCCGGAGCTGCTGCGGGAGTTCGACCCGACCGGCTCGCTGTACTCGTTCCTGCAGGACGAGCTGGGCGTGCGCTTCGGCGAAGCGGAGGAGCGCATCGAGACGGTCCTGGCGACGCCGCGCGAGGCGCTGCTGATCGGCACCAACCCGGCGACGCCGATGATCCTGCTGCACCGGCGTTCCTGGACGCCGGAGGGCGAACCGATCGAACGCGTCCGCTCCCTCTTCCGCGGCGACCGCTTCAGCTTCGTCACTCACCTCCGCGACTGACCCGGTCGGGTGGGGCGGCAGCAAATGTCACGAAAAGATAACTGATCTAGTCCTTCGGTCGGTGTTCACCTGGGGTTCGGTCGGTTTCCACTGGGGATTCGCGGACGGCCGCGAGCGTGTGCGGCGTGCGAGTTCTGATTGTTGGCGGCGGCGTGCTCGGCACCATGCACGCGCTGCGGGCCCTGGAACGGGGCCACGAAGTGGTGCACCTGGAACGGGAGGCCGAGGCTCGCGGGGCTTCGGTCCGCAACTTCGGGCTGATCTGGGTCAGCGGCCGGGAACCCGGGCCGGACCTGGAGGTGGCCATGCGCGCCCGCCAGGACTGGGAGCGCATCGCCGCGGACGTGCCGGACCTCGGTTTCCGCGGCAACGGCTCGCTGACAGTGCTCCGCACGCCCGGCGAGATGGCGGTCGCCGAGGAGTTCGTCGCCCGGCCCGACGCCGCTGAGCGCGGCACCAAGCTGCTCGACGCAGCCGAAGCTCGGACGCTGAATCCCGCGCTGCGGGGCGAAATGCTCGGCGCGCTCTGGTGCGAGCAGGACGGCGCAGTCGAGTCGCGGACCGCGCAGCCCGCGCTGCGCGCGCACCTGGCTAAGACCGGCCGCTACACCTGGTTCCCCGGTCGCGAGGTCCGCGACGTCGGCGAGGGCTGGGTGCGCGATGACACCGGGCAGCGCCACGAGGGCGATCTGGTGGTCCTCTGCACCGGCGCGGCGCTCGGCGGTCTGGTGAAGGAGCTCCGCCCGGAGCTCCCGGTGCGCCGGGTGCGGCTGCAGATGATGCAGACCGACCCGCTCGACGAGCAGCTGACCACGTCGCTGGCCGACGGCGACAGCATGCGCTACTACCGCGGTTACCGGGGCGAAAAGCTCGACGAGCTCAACGCCGCCGAGCCGCAGCCGCCGGTGGCCGCCGACAACGGCATGCAGCTGCTGCTGGTCCAGCGGCTGCACGGCGGGCTGACCATCGGCGACACCCACGAGTACGCCGAGCCGTTCTCCTTCGACGTGCACGAGGACCCCTACGAGCACCTGCGGCAGCGCGCCGAGGAACTGCTCGGCCGCCCGCTGCCGCGGATCGTGCGCCGCTGGGCCGGGGTTTACGCGCAGACGGCGGACAAGTCGCTGGTCGTGCACCGCGAGCAGGTGCTGGCGGGCGTCTGGCTGGTGACCGGCCCCGGCGGGCGCGGCATGACCTGCTCGCCCGCCATCGCCGCCGACACGTGGCAGGAGGTCGAGGGATGATCGAGCTGGCAGTGCTGGACATGGCGGGCACCACGGTCGCCGACGACGGTCTCGTGGAGCGGGCGTTCACCCAGGCCATCGCCGACATCGGCGTCGCGCAGCAGCCGTTCATGCTGGAGCACGTCCGCCGCACCATGGGCGAGTCCAAGATCACCGTCTTCCGGCACCTCTTCGACGGCGACGAAACCCTCGCGCAGCAGGCGAACCAGGCCTTCGAGCACGCCTACGCGGAGCGGGTCGCCGACGGCGAGTGCCACCCGATCGACGGTGCGGAGGCCGCCATCCGGCAGCTCCGCGACAACGGCGTGAAGGTCGCGCTGACCACGGGCTTCTCCGAGACCACGCAGCACCAGATCCTGGCGGCGCTGGGTTGGGAAGACCTGGCCGACCTCACCCTCACCCCGGCCCAGGCGGGCCGCGGCCGCCCCTACCCGGACATGGTGCTCACCGCGCTGCTGCGGCTGGGCATCGACGACGTGCGCGCGGTCGCCACCGCCGGCGACACCGTCTACGACGTCCGATCAGGACTCCGCGCCGGCGCGTCCGTCGTCGCAGGCGTCCTCACCGGCGCGCACTCGCGCGACGCGCTCACCGGCGCCGGTGCCACCCACGTCCTCGAATCCGTCCGAGACCTCCCGGAACTCCTGTCCGCAAAGGAAGATCAGTCGTGAAACGGATCAGTCGAGTCCTCGTCGGGCTGGCCGCGCTGGGCCTGCTCGCGGGGTGCGGCCCGAGCGCCGCTCAGCAGGGCGGTGACTCCGACGAGCTGGTGTTCGCCGCCATCCCGTCGGAGGAATCCGCCAGCCTGCAGCAGGACTACCAGCCGGTGCTGGACCTGCTGGCGAAGGAGACCGGCAAGAAGATCACCTTCCAGAAGGCCACCGACTACGCCGCGATCATCGAGGGCCAGCGCGCGGGCAAGATCGACATCGCCAAGTACGGTCCGTTCTCCTACGTGCTGGCCAAGCAGCAGGGCGTGGCGGCCACCGCGGTCGCGGGCCAGGTCGAGGAGAAGGGCGCCGAGCCCGGCTACACCTCCTACGCCATCACCCGTCCGGACACCGGCATCCGCTCGCTGGCCGACTTCCGCGGCAAGAAGGTCTGCTTCGTCGACCCCACCTCGACCTCCGGCTACCTGTACCCGAAGGCGGGCCTGCTGGAAGCGGGCATCAACCCGGACACCGACGTGCAGCCGGTCTTCGCCGGCGGGCACGACGCCTCCGCGATCGCCGTCGCGAAGGGCGACTGCGACGCCGGTTTCGCCTACGACAGCATGGTCGACCGGCAGCTGATCGAGAAGGGCCAGCTGCAGGCCGGGCAGCTCAGCACGGTGTGGAAGTCGGCGGTGATCCCGGGCGACCCGGTCGCCATCTCCGACGACCTCGACCCGGCGGTCAAGGACAAGATCACCGCGGCGCTGCGGGACAAGGCCAACAGCGATGCCCTGCGGGAGAACGGCTTCTGCACCGGCGACTGCAAGATCGGCGACATCGGCGGCTACGGCTTCGCCCCGGTCGACGACGCCTTCTACAACGGCATCCGCGAGGTCTGCGCGACGACCAAGGACGAGCAATGCCAGTGATCAGCTTCGACCGGGTCGGCAAGTCCTTCGGTGATGTGCGGGCGCTCGACGAGGTCTCCCTCGACGTCGAGCCCGGTGAGATGGCGGTGCTGCTCGGCCTCTCCGGCTCGGGCAAGTCGACGCTGCTGCGGCACGTGGACGGCCTGCAGCGCGCCACTTCCGGCACCGTGCAGGTGCTCGGCGAGGACGTCGGTGCGCTGCGCGGATCGGGTCTGCGCGCGCTGCGGCGGCGGGTCGGGTTCGTGTTCCAGCAGTTCCACTTGGTCGGCTCGCTGACCGTGCTGGAGAACGTGTGCACGGGCGCGCTCGGCAGCCTGCGCGGCCCGCGCCTCGGGCTGTTCACCTATCCCAAGCGCGTGCGGTTCGCCGCGATGGAGCAGCTGGAGCGGGTCGGCCTGACCGACCAGGCGCTGCAGCGGGCGGACACGCTCTCGGGCGGTCAGCAGCAGCGCGTCGCGGTGGCCAGGGCGCTGCTGCAGAAGCCGGAGATCCTGCTCGCCGACGAGCCCGTCGCCTCGCTCGACCCGGACTCGGCGGCGCAGGTGATGAACCTGATCGCGGAGATCGGCCGGGAGGACGGGCTGACCGTGCTGTGCAGCCTGCACCAGGTGGACCTGGCGCTGAGCTGGGGTCACCGGATCATCGGGCTGCGCTCCGGGCAGGTCGTGCTGGACACCCCGGTCGAGGGCCTGGACCGCGACGCGGCGATGTCGATCTACGCCAAGGTCGGTTCCTCCGACCTCGCCGCGGTGGGGTGAAACCCTTGACCACCACCGCAGAAGCGCCGCGCCGCACGCTCGCCCGCCCGACGCCGACCGGCACCGCGGCGGCCGTGGTCGTGCTGGCCCTGCTGGGCGCGGCGATCTGGGCGTTCAGCTCGCTGCGCCTGAACATCGCGACGTTCGTGGACGGCGCGGCCAACGCGGTCGACTTCGCCGGCCGAACCCTGCCGCTGGACTTCCCGCCGCTCGGCGAACTGCTGGCGTTGTGCGGGCAGACGCTGGCGATCGTGGTCTGCGCGACCCTGCTGGCCTCGCTGATCAGCGTGCCCGTCGCGGTCCTCGCGGCGAGCAACACCGCCCTGGGCGGCACCAGCCGGTTCGGGGCGCGCGTGATCATCGTGGTGGCGCGGGCGATCCCGGACGTCGTGCTGGCCATCGTGTTCTTCCGGATGTTCGGCTTCGGCGGCCTGACCGGTGTGCTGGCGATGGGCCTGCACTCCATCGGCATGATCGGCAAGCTCTACGCCGACGCGATCGAGCAGATCGACGAAGGCCCGCGCACCGCCATCCGCGCGGCGGGCGGAACCAGGCTGCAGCAGCTGGTCACCGGCGTGCTGCCGCAGGTGATGCCGTCGTTCGTGGCGACCTCGCTGCACCGCCTGGACATCAACCTGAGGGTCTCGGTGGTGCTGGGGTTCGTCGGCGTCGGCGGCCTCGGCCAGGCGATCTCCGACTCCCTGCGCACCCTCGACTACCAGCGCGGAATGGCGCTGGCGTCGGTGGTGTTCGGGCTCTGCGTGCTGGTGGAGGTCGTCTCCGGCGCGATCCGCCGCGGCCTGCTCGGCGTGCGGGAAGAGCGCCGCGGCCCGCTCGCGGCGGTCCGGCGCCGGGTGCAGATCCCGGCTCCGCGGCGGGAGGCCGGGATCGTCGCCGAGCGGGCTTCGTCACCGCGGCCGATCAGTCCACCGTGGACGGCCGGACGGGTGCGCCGCACCGGCTACTGGCTGCTGACCGCCCTGGTGGTGGTCGCCTCGATCTGGGGCGCGGACATCTCGCTCGCCCAGTTCCAGCGCGCGATCACCGACTTCGGCCCGACCCTGGCGCTGTTCTGGCCACCGGAAACCGGCGGCATCCTCCCGGAGCTGCTGGCCGAACTCCTGGTCACCGTCCAGATCGCCCTGGCGGCCACCCTGATCGGCGCGATCCTCGCGCTACCGGTGGGAGCCCTGGCGGCGAACAACGTGGCCCCGAACCCGGCGGTGGCGAAGTTCTTCCGCGGTGTGGTGCTAGCGGTCCGAGGCGTCCCGGAACTGGTGCTGGCGATCGTGTTCGTGGTGATCACCGGCCTCGGCGCGGTAGCGGGCGCGCTCGCCCTCGGCGTCGGCTCGGTGGGCCTGCTCGGCAAGCTGGTGGCGGACTCGCTGGAGGAGGTGGACCGCGGCAAGGAACGAGCGCTGCGGGCCACGGGTGCGAGCCGCCTCCAGGTGTTCTTCGCGGCGACGGTCCCCCAAGCGGCCCCGGCCTTCGTGGCGCACGTCCTGTACCAGCTGGACACCAACCTCCGCTCGGCAACCCTGCTGGGCCTGGTCGGAGCGGGCGGAATCGGCTACTACCTCCTCAACGCCTCCAGGGTCCTGGAGTTCGGAGTGGTGACAACGGTCCTGGCCCTCACCTTCGCAGTGGTGATGCTGGTGGAACTCCTCGCCCTCTGGCTCCGAAAACTCGTCCGCTGACGCCGACACGTTCGTCGTGGCCGGGACCAGTGAGTCCTTTGTGGATCTGTCGCGTGCATGAAGTAGTCGCTCATCAAGTTCCCAGGCAGCGAAGCGGTCCCCCCAGCCGCTCCGCTGCCTGCGGGTGTGTTCCCGATCTGCGGGCAGGTCCCCCAAAGGGGGCAAGTCATGCAACATCGCGACTAGACCCCTGTCCATCCTTGATCCGATCCGCCTGAGCGCCAAGGCTGTGACCATGAAACTACGCAAGGTGTCCGGCTGTGAAGACAAGACATGTCCCACCGTGTACGTCTCGGACCGGGGCACCGCCGTGGTACAGGGCGATCACGTGGCCGGTGCAGAGGGGCTGGTACTTGGCGAGGGTGAGACGGCTGTCGAACTGCCCCCTGAGGTCATCCTCGATGCGGTATCGGCGCTAGTCGAGTCCGGTGTGAGCACAGACGTCGTTCAGCGGCTCAGGGAGACACTGAAGTGATTCTGACCGGCGAGCAGTTCAGCGCGCGGTTCGACAACTGCCAACGGTCCGCATGGCGGTTCGAGTGTCAACCGACGTACGCCATGCAACGGGAGCAGGAGAACCTAAGACGTTGGCGTGCAGGGGAACCGAAGCCCGAGGGGCACAATGCGGTTTGGCACGAGACGGTGCAGGAGATCGCGACTTCCGGCCGGACCATCGGCCGTGTCCGCACCGTCCGTAAGCCGCTCACGGAGTATCAGAGGTTTCAGCTTGCTTGGGCCATCCCCGGCAACGTCGAAGCCGGGGAGGACGTCAGGATTCTGGACCTGACGAACCTCGTCCTGGACTTGCCGGCCCATGACTTCTGGTTGTTCGACGAAACGACCGTGGTTGATCTGAACTTCAACTCTGATGGAACCCTGCTCAACATCGACCAGCGAGAAAACCCGGACCTGACCCAGTACCTCAAGTGGCGAGACACGGCATTGAGTCACGCCGTGTCGTTGAGCGAGTGGAATGCTCGAGCCTGACGCAGAACAGCAGCAACGCAAGAACCTTGCGGACACGCTGAGGCAGCTACGCAAAGCGGCCGGACTCTCTGGTGAGAGGCTGGCCGTTCGTGCTGCCATGTCTCAATCGAAAGTCAGCCGGATCGAATCTGGCAAGACCCTGCCGACCGTCGCTGATGTTGAACGCATCATGACGGCGCTCGACGTGCAACCAGCCGCTAGAGATGAACTCCTGGCGCTTGCTCGTTCAGCAAACGTCGAATACACGTCGCTACGATCATCCGCGCGGCAAGGAATCTGGCGAAGCCAAGCCGAGATCAAGGCGCTCACAGAATCAGCCTCAGTCGTCCGCCAGTTCTTGCCGGCTATCCCCTCCGGGCTGATCCAGACGCGCGACTATGCGCGTGCTGTACTTACTCCTGGTGTTGAGGGCAGGCCAGCACGAGACATTGACCGTGCCGTACAGGCGAGGTTGGATAGTCAGGGTTCGCTCAACGACGAGTCTCGCCGATTCTGTTTCTTGCTCACCGAGCAGGCCGTAAGGCTCAAGCGTGCCGCAGCTAGCGTCATGGTCGAACAGCTGCAGCACATGGCAGGGGCGTCCCAGCGGCCGAACGTGGACCTAGCGATCCTTCCTAACGCTGCTCTGGTGAACGCCTCACCGCTAAACGTGTTCGTCGCGTACGACGATCGACTAGTGCTTGCCGAAATTTTCGCAGGCGAGGTAGCGCTACGCGACTACCGGGACATCATGTACCACCTCAACATATTCGAACACTTCTACGAACGTGCGCTGACCGGCGAAGATGCAAGGCGGGTTCTTAAGTCTGCCGCTGATCAGTTTATGCGAACACGCGACTAAAGCTGCTCCCGCTGGCCGGGGTCCCCGATAATCAAGGTGGAAAATTCGGAAGGCTTCGAATGCGTACATGGTTGTGTCGTTGGAAGGGGCGGTCGCGAAAGCGTCGGTAGCTGGTGAAGAGCCTGAATCGCCCAGATTGGCGGGAGATGAGGGAGCGACGTGGGTGGGTGCAGCTGTGACATTCCTTCCGCCTAATAACCTGCTTGGCGCGTTCGCTGATACGTAGGGGGCTGGTTTCGCAGATGGAAGCGTTCGAGCGAGCGAACCTCGATGCATACTTCGGCCGGATCGTTGCTCAAGTTCCTGCGGCCGAGCGGTCAAGCTCATTCTTGATCACGCACGTGCTGCCCGAGCGTCCCGCGTTCGTTCGGGCCGTGGGCCGCCTGACCGACCTGCGCGCTGTGCTGCCCAAGCCGAAGTCGATCGACACCGTCGCGGCACGTCAGGTCGAGGCGGACGGTTACGTGTGCGATCGACTCTCGCGTGATCTCTTCAGTGACGCAGACCGTGCCGTCGACTACCTGGAAGCGCGAGCTGCGGGGAGGCCGGTGGTCTTGCTGGATGTCGGCGGGTACTTCGCGCCGATCCTGACCGAGTTGTGCGACCGTTTCTCGGGGGAAGTTCTCGGCGTAGTGGAGGACACCGAGAACGGGCACCAGCGATACCAAGATCTGAAGCTACCGTGTCCAGTCATCTCGGTGGCGCGGTCACCGCTCAAGGACCCCGAGGACTACCTGGTCGGGCAGTCTGTCGTATTCAGCGCCGAAGCCCTCATGCGCAGCCGGGGCGACATCCTGCACGGCCGGAACGCACTGGTGATCGGCTTTGGCAAGCTGGGCAGCTCGATCGCTCGCCTGCTTCACGTCAAGGGGGTCCGCGTTACCGTGTATGACATCGACCCCGTACGCCGAACTCAGGCCCTCTCGCAGGGGTTCACGGTGGCCCGAGACTGCCGGTCCGCGCTCGTGGACGCGGGACTCGTGCTCTGCGCCACCGGCCGCTTGTCGTTGCGCGGCGAAGACTTCCCACAGCTCAGGAACGGCGCGTACGTCGCCACCGTCACGAGCAGCGAGGACGAACTGGAACTGGACGGACTCGCGGAGGTGTACGACCAGAACCCGATCACCGATGACATCACCCGGTACATGACGATCGGCCACTACTTCTACCTCCTGAACAAGGGAAACGCGGTGAATTTTCTCCACGGCGCGAGTGTGGGGCCGTTCATCTTCCTGGTCCAGGCCGAGATCCTTGCCGCTGCTGCCAGGCTTTCTCAGCGCGACCTGGAGCCCGGTATGCACGAGGTGGCCGATTGCCGACCCATGATCGCCGCAACGTGGCTGAACTACTTCAACAGGTGAACAGATGCCGATCACACACGAACACATCTCCCGGACGGTCAAGGCCTACCAGACGGCCCGGCCCGAATGCGTTGACGAACTCAACATGATCACGGACCTACTCGACGCGGGCGTGGACATCACTCCTCGCACTGAGTTCCGTGGGCATGCCACGGCTGGCGCCGTCCTCGTCAACGACGAGGGGCTGGTCCTGCACATCCATCACAAGGGACTCGGCCGCTGGCTCTTGCCTGGTGGTCACCTCGAACCCGGTGATGAGTCGCTGCGCTGCGCAGCGCGGCGAGAACTGAGCGAGGAGACCGGGTTCGACCTGGAGCAGGTATCAGAGGGCGGGGAAGATCCGGTCCACGTCGACGTTCACCTGATCCCTGCGAACCCGGCGAAGGGCGAACCCGACCACCACCACTTCGACTTCCGGTTCCTGTTCCGCACCAGCGGCGACGCGGGTGAATTGCAGGCCGAGGAAGTGACTGGAGCCGACTGGTTCGGCGTCGATGCCCTGCCGAGCCCGCTTCGCGACCACGTACGTGCGGCCATCGTCTAGATCCAGACACGAAGTGGCCCGCTGACGGACAGCTGGACGCGAGGTGTCCTGCGTGGCTTCAGGTGAGGGCGAGGAGGCTGACGGCGACGGCCGCCGTGCCCAGGCCGAGGAGTTGGCCGCGGTGGATCCGTTCGGCGAGGACGCCTCGGGCGAGCAGTACCGTGCCCGCCGGGTAGAGGGCGACGACCACGGCCACGACGGCCAGGTTGCCGCTGCGGGCTGCGAGCAGGAACAGCAGGTTCGCCACGGAGTCCAGCGCTCCCGCCGTCGCCGAGATCGCGTACGCCGGGCGCTCGGGGCCCAGTCTGCGGTGCAGCAAGGCCGCCGCCGTCAAGGTGATGGCCGAGGAGACCGCGCGGCCGACGATCAGCGGAGCCACTCCGCTGTCGGAGGGCGCCTGGTGCAAGAAGATCAGCTGCAGGGCGATGGCCGCACCCGCGCCGAGAGCCAGCAGCAGGGCAGTGCGCGACGGGCGGGCCGAGCCCGCACCGGGTCCGGCGCTGACCAGCACCACCGCCGCCAGCGCGAGCGGCAGGCCCACCAGCCCGGCGGCGGCCAGGTGCTCGCCCTGCAGCAGTCCCGCGCCGACCGGCAGCACGGCGGAGACCAGCGCGGTCACCGGGGACAGGACGTTCATCGGGCCGATCGCCAGGGTGCGGTAGAGCAGGACGAACGCTGCGGTCGATGCGACGCCCGATGCGGCACCCCAGCCGATTGCGGCCGTGCTGAAGGAGGCGCCGAGCAGCGGCCACAGCAGCAGCTCGACCACGAGACTGGCCGGCGCGGCGATCATCACGGTGCGCAGCACGTGGGCCTTGCGCGCGCCGACGCCGCCGAGGAAGTCGGCGCACCCGTAAGCGAGCGAGCTGCCCAGTGCCAGCAGCAGAGCGATCACGGAAAATCCCCTAGAATCAGCAGAACGACCCGACGGTACATCAGACTGACCGAGTGGGGCAACCAACCGACCGCGCGGTGCAATCGATTGGTCGGCTGCGAGAGGGTGATCAGATGGCCGAGACGGCCGAAGCGCTGCGAACGGTCGCGCACAACGTCCGGGCGGCGCGGGTGCGCGCAGGCCTTTCCTTGGAAGAGCTCAGCCGCCGCGCCCAGGTCAGCAAGGGTGCGCTGGTGGGCCTGGAGAAGGCGCAGGGCAACCCCAACCTGGCCACCCTGGTCCGGCTGGCCGACACGCTCGGCATCTCGGTGTCGGCCCTGATGCAGGGGCCGGCGGAAGGCCGGGTCCGCGTCGTGGCCGCCGCCGACGTCGAGCCGCTGTGGACCGGGGAGCGGGGCGGCGAGGGCCGGCTCGTGCTGACGACCTCAGGCCGGGCCCCCGTCGAGGTGTGGCGCTGGCAGCTGGAGCCGGACGAGGAGTACTCGAGCCATCCGCACCAGGCCGGAGTCGTGGAGACCGTCAACGTCATCGCGGGCCGGATGACCCTGGTCGTCGACGGGGTCGAGCACGCCGTCGAGGCCGGGCAGACGGCCACGTTCGACGGCGACACCGAGCACGTCTACCGGGGCTCCGGCACCGGGACCTGCCACCTGATCATGACGGTCCAGCTGCCACCGGCCGCCACGGCCTGACCGGCGCGCGAAAGATCCTGCGGGAGCGTCATTCCCACCAGAAGGACCAGGTCCGGCGGCCCCGGATCTCCTGGGCGTAGGCCTCGATCGTGCCCGTCTCCTGGAGGATCCGGTCCGGGCAGAAGGTCCAGTGCTCCGCGGCCACCGCTGCCGCGTGGTCCGGGTCCTGGGGCGGGGCCGCGACGCTGAGGTCGAGGCGGTCCGGGCCGAGGCGGAGGAGGCGGGCGCCGAAGCGCTCCTCCCAGCTCCGCGCCATCGCCGACAGACCCGCCGTGCGGGACACGTGGTTGGCCGCGCCCGACCAGCCCAGAGCGGTCAGGACGTCGGCGCCCCGGTGCACCGGGATCAGGGCCAGGCGGATGTCCTCGCCGATGAACTTCGGGAGCTGCTGGTTGGCCAGGATGTCCGGGTCCGCCAGCAGGTTCCCGGCCGGGGCCGGGCCGGGGCAGTGGTAGTCGAACGGGGCGAGGACTTCCAGGTCGTAGGCAGGCCCGAGCTCGTCGTCGGCCTGCACCAGGCCGTCCCAGATCCGGGCCATCACGTCGACCACCCGCCAGCGGTCGATGTGGTCCAGCGGTTCCGGCGGTACGACGCCGACGGTGCAGCGCTCGCCGTAGACCTCGTCGTTGTCGCACAGCAGCAGCGGCCACAAGCCGCTCTGCCGGTGCTCGGCGCGCAGCGCGGCGACCAGCTGCGGAGCCGGCGGCTCATCGCTGATCCAGCACAGCGGCGCCGGCGCGGCGGCCATCATCGTCTGCTCGGTGAGGATCTCGCCGGGCGGCAGCGGTACCGACACCCCGGTGCCGAACACCGCGGACAGATCGGCCGGTGCCCCCGCCTCCCGGTCGTCTCGCAACACTTCACCGCCTCCTCGCCGGACGCCCCTCATCGCGACCACCTTAGAGCCTGCCCCTCGTCGTCCAACGCCTGGCGCGACGAGCCTCCGCGCTATTCGGCGGAAAGGCCCGGCACCAGCACGATCCGCCCGGTTTCCCGGCCGGAGATGTGCAGGTCCAGGGCCCGCGCGGCGGCTTCCAGCGGGAACCGGCCCGCGATCCGCGGCCGCAACTGTCCACTGGCGACCATTCGGAGCAGCTGCTCCAGGTCCGCGCGGAACCGCTCGTTGGACTTGATGGCGTACAGGCGGCACCGCCGGTCACCGGTGCTGCCGAGCAGTCGCAGCACTTCCCACTTGGCGATCCGCCCGGCCGTCTTCAGGTAGGGAACCCACCAGGGGCCGGAGTCGTGCAGGGTTCGCGCGCTGCCGTAGGAGACCAGGGTGCCGCCGGGGGCGAGCATCCGCCACGACTCGTCCAGGCTCGTCGGCCCGAGCGGGTCGAAGATCGCGTCCACCCCTCCCGGCGCGAGTTCGGCCACCCGGCTGCGGACGTCGGACGTGCGGTGGTCGATCAGCTCGATGCCCAGTCCGGCGAGGGCCTCGTGCCTGCGGGCGGACGCCGTTGCGAGCACCCGCAACCCGGCGTTCACCGCGAGCTGCGAGAGCAGGATCCCGACGCCGCCGCCGACGCCGTGCACCAGGACTGTCTGTCCACTGCGGACGTTACCGGCGCGAAGCAGCTGCTGGGCGGTGACCCCGTTGAGCACCACCGCGACCGCGTCCGCGGCGGCCAGCTCGGCGGGCACGGCGACCAGGTCCCGGGCGCGGAGCTCGACGTGCTCGGCCCACGCGCCGGTGACCGGCAGCGCCGCCACCCGCTGTCCGACGCGCCACCCGGTCACCTCCGGGCCGACCGCCACGATCTCGCCGACCAGGTCGTAGCCGGGCACGAACGGGTTCCGCGGCTGCGCCGGGTAGCGCCCGTGCAGCATCTGGACCTCGGCGAAGGCGACCCCGGCGGCCTCGGTGCGCACCAGCACCCGGTGCGGGCCGGGCGGGTGGACCGGGCTGGTCCGGGTGGCGACGACCTCCGTGCCGCCCCGTCCGGTGAACACGACCTCGATGCCGCTGCTGGGCACCGCCATGACGACCTCCGCTGGCAGACGCTCGACGCTGCGCGCGAGCGTCGCGAGGTCCGCACTGTACCGGGGTCGGGGTGCGCAGTTGGGGACTGCGGCCGGTCCGGGTGGGACCGCACCGGCCGCTGCGGGTCAGCGCCCCTGGTGGGGCACGTGGGCTTCGATCTCGCAGTCGCCGCCCGGGTACACCAGGCCTTCGTGCCCGTCCTTGAAGCGTACGAAGTACGGTGGCGCCCCGTCCGGTCCGCGAACCTCCAGGATCTCGGCGATCTGATCGGCCTCGTCGACGTGCTTGCTGTGCACGTGCAGTTGGTCACCCACGGCTGCTCTCATGCCCATCACCTCCGCGGACCCAGACTAAGTGACCGGGGCCACACCTCGCAGGGTGCGGAGGGTGCTCAGCCGCCGACCTTCGAGCAGGTCGTGGCGACCTCCTGGTACTTCTCCAGCTGGGCGGTGGCCCAGTCGGCGCTGGCGTCCAGGTCGATCCGGCCCTCGGCGACCTGCTGCACCGACTGCTGCACGTCGAGCAGGTTCTGCCGCAGCGTCTGGTCGGCGGTCTTCTCGGCCAGCTGGCCGAGCTCGTCGACCTTGGCCTGGGCGTCGGCCTTGGCCTGCTCCGGGTCGGCGAAGTTGGGCATGAAGCTCGCGACGTTGAGCGCTTGCAGGCAGGCGTTCGCGGTGTCGAGGCTCTCCTGTGCGTTCTGGAGCTGCTCGTTGGCGTTCTCCAGGCCCTGCTGCGCTTCCTGCACCTGGCCGCACGCGGCCAGGCCGACCAGCACCGGCAGCGACAGCGCCACTGCCACGAACTTCTTTCGAGCTCGCATCTTCCCTCCGGGGCTCCAAGAGGCGCCGATCAGCGGCGCCTCTCTTGTACCCTATCGGCCGTCGCTCACCTGATGGGCGAAATGTCGTGTCCTCCGAGATTTTCGGCGATCATTTCGCGCGGCGGGCCACGGGCGATCCGGAGATCACAGGTTGATCCACGCCATGACCTCCGGCGGCAGGTCGAGCTGGGCGAGCCAGGGCGCCGCGCCGATCCGGTAGAGCACCACCGAGCTCAGCACCACCGCCGCGATGGTCAGGCCCGGGCCGATCAGCGCCATCTCCACCTTGCCGCCGGTGCGCATCCGCATCGGCTTCGGCGGGGCCACCGGGTACCAGGTCTTGCCGCCCAGCGGCACCGGCCACAGCATCGGGCAGCCCTGCTCGGTGATCGCGTCGCCGATGAAGTGCGCGATGCAGCCGATCATCACCGCGACGCCGAAGGCCGCCGGGTTGGTCGGCTGGTCTCCCGCCCACGCCCAGCAGGCCACCGTGAGCAGCAGCGATGCCACCGTGATCAGGATCGCGTCCGAGCTCGACGACCAGGTGTGCATGATGCCGCGGACCGCGAGGCCGGCGAAGAAGAACATCAGGATGGCGACCGCGGCGCTCTCGCTGGTCTGCACGATGGCCGTGGTGATCAGCCCGGCGAGCACCGCGAAGACCACGGTGTGCGTGAAACCGCGGTGGGTGCCCTCGCGATCGCTGTCGCGCTTGGTGCGGGTGAGGCGGTAGAGGAAGCCGCTGAAGCCGCTGATCCCGGCCGACGCCCCGCGCGAGATGGCGCCGAAGGTGCTGGCCACGGTCGACTTCGGGTGGTCGATGTCGGGCAGCAGTGCCGCACCGGAGGCCAGCGTGGCCCCCACCACCCAGGTCTTCGGGGATAATTGCCCCAGCGCGTGCGAATCGGCCAGGGCGGTCACGGCCGCCCATGCGGCCAAGCCGCTCATCGCGTGCGTCGGTCCGGTCGCCACGCCGCCCCCTCCTTGATCGCCTGCGTCGGTGGTCGAGCCTAGAAGAAGATCACGACACGAGGACGACGCGCCGAACAGTGGCGCATCGCGCGCGGATACGGGTGGTGGTCGGCGCGGGCCAGAGGGCACAATCGAACCCGATAGCAGTACGCTCGTACCGCTTGCATTCTCGCGAGAGGAGCACCCCGCCACATGAGCAAGATCAAGGTCCAGGGCACCGTAGCCGAGCTCGACGGCGATGAGATGACCAGGATCATCTGGTCCTTCATCAAGGACAAGCTGGTCCACCCCTACCTGGACATCAACCTCGACTACTACGACCTCGGCATCGAGCACCGGGACGCCACCGACGACCAGGTCACCGTCGACGCGGCGAACGCGATCGCCAAGCACGGCGTCGGCGTCAAGTGCGCCACCATCACCCCGGACGAGGCCCGGGTTGAGGAATTCGGCCTGAAGAAGATGTGGCGGAGCCCGAACGGGACGATCCGCAACATCCTCGGCGGCGTCATCTTCCGCGAGCCGATCGTCATCTCCAACATCCCGCGCTACGTGCCGACCTGGACCAAGCCGATCGTCATCGGCCGTCACGCGCACGGTGACCAGTACAAGGCCAGCGACTTCAAGGTCCCCGGCCCGGGCACCGTCACGATGACCTACACGCCGGAGGACGGCAGCGAGCCGATCGAGTTCGAGGTCGCCAAGTTCGGTGAGGACGGCGGCGTCGCGATGGGCATGTACAACTACCGCAAGTCCATCGAGGAGTTCGCGCGCGCGTCGTTCCGCTACGGCCTGGAGCGCAACTTCCCGGTCTACATGTCGACCAAGAACACGATCCTGAAGGCCTACGACGGCATGTTCAAGGACGTGTTCCAGGAGATCTTCGACGCCGAGTACAAGGCCGAGTTCGACGCCAAGGGCATCACCTACGAGCACCGGCTGATCGACGACATGGTCGCCAGCGCCCTGAAGTGGGAGGGCGGCTACGTCTGGGCCTGCAAGAACTACGACGGTGACGTCCAGTCCGACACCGTGGCGCAGGGCTTCGGCTCGCTGGGCCTGATGACCTCGGTGCTGATGACCGCGGACGGCAAGGTGGAGGCCGAGGCCGCGCACGGCACGGTCACCCGCCACTACCGCCAGCACCAGCAGGGCAAGCCGACCTCGACGAACCCGATCGCGTCGATCTTCGCCTGGACCCGGGGCCTGCAGCACCGCGGCAAGCTGGACTCCACCCCCGAGGTCG
The DNA here is from genome assembly GCF_003635025.1 of Saccharopolyspora antimicrobica. Taxonomy (GTDB): domain Bacteria; phylum Actinomycetota; class Actinomycetes; order Mycobacteriales; family Pseudonocardiaceae; genus Saccharopolyspora; species Saccharopolyspora antimicrobica. The sequence goes on from NZ_RBXX01000002.1 coordinate 3,627,916, forward strand.
TCGGCTTCGCCGACACCCTGGAGCGGGTCGTCATCGAGACCGTCGAGAGCGGCAAGATGACCAAGGACCTGGCGCTGCTCGTCGGCGGCGACCAGCAGTACCAGACCACCGAGGAGTTCCTCGCGACGCTGGACGAGAACCTGCAGAAGAAGATGGCCAACGGCTGACCTTCGGCAGCTGAACGCGAACGCCGCTCCCACCAGGGGGCGGCGTTTTCGCTTTCCACCGGGACTACTGCCTGCGCACGGGTGACACACGGGCTGTTGAACGGGGCGTGCTGAGGGGTGCTTCGGTTTCCGCCGGGCCGGGTCGGCGCTGAAGCTGGGGTGTAGTGCCTGACCAGGAGGTTTGCCGTGTTCTTCGTGCCCCGCTCACTGCTGCTCGTCGGTGCCGGTGCGATCGGCGCGATCTACTTGATGAGCGCGAACCAGGCCGGTAGCGCCCCCGAAGTCGCCGAGCCCTGCGCCTTCCACGTCGCCGCCGACGTGCTCAACGTCCGCTCCGGGCCCAACGCCGCGGACGGCAAGGTCGGCGCCCTGCGGCAGGGCGAGCAGGTGGAGGCGCTGCCCAACGTCGTGGACGGCTTCCGGGAGCTCGGCGGCGGCCGCTGGGCGGCGCAGCAGTTCCTGCTCCCGGCGCCGGGGAGCAGCTGCGCACCGTGATTGCCCGGGGTGGTGCGAAGCCGCGATCGGGGTTCCGTTAAGCTCTACGGCACGCGGTCAACACCGCCCCGCGCGATTAGCTCAGCGGGAGAGCACTACCTTGACACGGTAGGGGTCACTGGTTCAATCCCAGTATCGCGCACCAGCTGCGGGAAACCCTCGTCGACGCTCAACGTCGACGGGGGTTTTCCATTTGTGGTCGCTGATCGGCCACTCCGGCTTGTCGCGCGCTGCCCGCGGCTGTTCGTCGTGCGGATCTCCCGCGGTGCCGGAGGGGTGAGCAGGACGGAAGTCCGGGCAAAATCCGCGCCGGCGAACCGCTTTCGCTCCGGTGTGCGTGCCACCGTGGACGTGGGAGAACGGCGGCACTCCTGATGCCGCCGAGCTGGCCGCTGGGCACGTCGGACACCGGAGAAGTTCGTGGTGGTGCTATCCCCGGCCTCGCCGAATGCCGTCCGCCTCGGGCAGTCCGAAGCAGTCGGCTCCGAAATTGCGGACACCGCACCGGTTTTCGGCGTAGACTCGCCGAGGTCCCGATCTTCGGCAGGCGGGACACGGGGGTATCGCGACCGGGAGAACGGTCGGTGAACACCTCCCGTTTCCCCGGATCCCCAGAATGAGGCAGCGGCGTGCCGTCGAATCCGCACGACCGCGGTCAGCGCGGCAACGGTCTGCTGGCCGCGCTGGCCGGGTTGACGCTCCTGCTCGGAGTGCTTGCCGTGCTCGCGCCGGTGAAGGCCGACGCACCGCTGGTCACCTGGCCGCGCGCCGGTGACCCGACACCGTCGACGGTGCTGCCGCTCTCGCCGTACCGGCCGCTGGACTTCACCGCCACCATCCCGTGCGAAACGCTGCGCACCAGCGCGGGCGCGGCGCTGCGCACGCACGCCCCGGACAATCCCGGCCTGGAAGCGACCGCCGAAGCAGGTCGAGCGCGCTTCCTGGTCGACGGCAGCGAGATCCTCGCCGATCCGCTGCGCGCGACGTGCGAGTACCAGGTGGTCGCCGACGCCGGCGGCATCCGCATCTCCCGGGACGGCGCGCTCCTGGTGTCCCGGCCGGATCTGCTGCCGCCGCAGGTCTCCGAGCTGTCCACCACCGGTTCGACCGACGGCCTCGAAGTCGCGCTGCACACCGACGCGCGCTACGAATCCTCGCCCACCGCGCTGAAGATCGCGCTCCTGCTGGCGCATGCGGCGTGCCTGATCGTGCTGCTGGTGCTGGCCTGGCGGCGGTGGCGCGGCAGGCAGTCGATGCGCGGCCTGACGATCCCCCGCTTCGCCGCCGCCGATGCGGTGCTGGTGCTGGTCGCCGCGGCGTGGGTGCTGCTCGGGCCGGTGAACATGGACGACGGCTGGTACCTGATGATGGCTCGCAACGCGAGCGAATCCGGTTACCTCGGCAACTTCGTCTACATGTTCAACACGACGGAGAACCCGTTCGTGGCCAGCCAATACCTGCTGCAGTGGTGGGGCGAGCTCGGCGGCTGGTCGCTCTGGTGGATGCGCCTGGTCCCGATGTTCTGCGGGATCGTGACCTGGGTGCTGCTGCGCATCGTCCTCGCCACCCTGCTCGGCCGCGCCGCCCACCTCCGCGCGGTGCCCTGGGCGCTGCTGGTCGCGCACCTGGTCTGGTTCCTGTCCTACGGCATGTCGCTGCGCCCGGAACCGCTGATCGTGGTCTTCGCGGCGGCGGCGCTGCTCTTCGCCGAGGCCGCGAACCTGCGGCACTCGATCGGTGCGCTGGCGGTGGCGACGATGTTCGCGGCGCTGGCCATGACGGTCTCGCCGTCCGGCCTGGTCGCGGCCGCGCCGCTGGTGCTGTGCCTGCCGTGGCTGCTGCGCTGGCTGCGCCGCCAGCCCTGGTCGGGGCGGATCGCCGCGGTGCTGCTGGCGGTGGCGTCGGCGACCGTCGTGGTGCCGGTGGGTTTCGCCGACGCGACCCTGGGCGACGTCCTCGAGGCGACCGACGTCCACCGCTGGTACTACCTGTCCTTCCCCTGGTACGAGGAGTTCGAGCACTACAAGACGATGCTCAACACGGCAGGCTGGGCGCGTCGGCTGCCGGTGCTGCTGACGCTGGCGATCGTCGCCGTCGTGGCGCTGGCCAGCGGACGCGGCGGGATGGGCCGGGACCCGATCCGCCGCCTGCTGCTCACCAGCGCGATCACCACCGCGATCGCGCTGGTGCTGATCGCGTTCAGCCCGACGAAGTGGGTCAGCCACTTCCACGCGGTGGCCGCCGCGCCGACGGTGCTGCTGGCGGCGGCGCTGCTGCGCTCGCCGCTGCCGCGACGCGCCGGACCGGTGGTCGTGGGCGCGAGCCTGATGCTGATCATCGGCGCGGTGTCGCTGAGCTTCGCCGGGGACAACTGGTGGGTACCGTTCTCCGACGCCGGGCAGCGCTTCGGCGAACACCTCAACCGGGATTCGCAGACCAACAACCTCGAACCGCACATCGGCCCGCTCTACCTGCGAAATCCGCTGCTGTGGATCGGAGTCGCGGTGGTGGCGTTCGGCTGGGCGAAGTGGCGCCGCCGCCACGGCCGGCCGGTGCGCCTGGGCCCGGACCGCGCGGTGCTGGGCGCTGCGTCGGTCGGCGCGGTGCTGCTGATGATCGCGTTGTTCAGCTACGCGCCGATCGGCCAGGCCCCGGGCTGGACGATCGCGCGCTCCGGTGCGCAAACCCTCTTCGGCGACGGCTGCGGTCTGGCCAGCGATGTCCGCGTGCAGCTGCCGTCCGGGCGGCTCGGCGCGCCGAGCGAGCCGGAGCTCGCCGGTGACTTCCAGGTCGGCAACGTGCTGCCGACCGGCCCGTGGTCGGAGCCCACGACGATCTGGAACACCGACCGCCCGGACGGCACGACACCGGGCGTCGGCAAGCTGGTCACCGGCTGGTACCCGCTGTCCGGCCAGGGCACGCACGTGACGGTGCCGGTGGCCGGGCTGCTCTCGGGCCAGGGGCTGAAGGTCGAGTTCGCCGCTGCCGGCGGGGTCGTCGAGCAGCAGCTGCACCCGGAGCTGCGCCGGTCCGCGCTGCGCGAGTGGCAGCAGCTCGCGACGCCGATCCCGGCGGGAGCGCAGTCGGTGCGGGTCGTCGCGACCGACCAGGTGACCGGAGCGCGGTCCTGGCTGGCGGTCGCGGAACCGAAGACGACCGAATCCCGCCCGATCACCGAGCTCACCAGCGGCCGCGCGGTGCTGGCCAACCACATCAACGCGCCGCTGTGGCCCTGCGTCGACCAGGTCGGCATCCGCCACGGCATCACCGACACCCCGGCGGTGCGGCTGACCGCCGACGAAGGGCTGCCGCCGGAGTGGCTGGACAACATCAGCTACCTGGAGTGGGGCGGCGCCTGGATGCAGCCGACCAGGGAGTGGACGCAGACCCGGCTGGCCGCGGAACTTCCCGGCGGCCCGCCGCGGTTGCCGTGGGGCAACGTGTTCGTGGTCCGCTACCAGCACCCGGTGGGCCGCTACGACCTGACCGTGTCGCAGGAGACCAGGTGGGGCTGGACGCGGCTGCCGACGCTGGCCGACAACGACTACCCGGTCATCGCGCGCAACGCCGGAGTGCAGAAGCCCGACGTCGACCGGTGAGCCCCTTCGGGCAGTCGTCCTTCCCCGCAGTTCTCCAAAGCGCTTGCCGGTGGCGGAGATCGGCCGGCACCGGGATATGAACCGGGGGTTGCTCCAGCACTTCCCGGAAAAGAGCTCTGCCGATGTCGCGACGCACTGCTCCTGCCGGGGCCGAAGAGCGGTTCTCCGCCCGCACTTCGCCGCCGCCCGGCCCCCTACACGCCGCGTGTCCGAGCGGATACTGTGGCGGGAAAGTCGACCGGGAGAAGCGGGTTCGAAGGATGACGCAGGCTGATCGAGGCCCGGACCACCGCATGAACGGGCAGTCCGGCGCTCCGAGGATCCTGGTCGTGGAGGACGATCTCACGGTCGCCCAGGTGGTCACGGGCTACCTGAACCGGGCGGGGTGCACGCCGGTGCACGCTTCGGACGGCGCGATGGGCCTGGAACTGGCGCGGCAGATGGCGCCGGACCTGGTCGTGCTCGACGTGATGCTGCCGGGCCTCGACGGCATCGAGGTGCTGCGCGAGCTGCGCGCCTCCAGCCAGGTCCCGGTCATCATGCTGACCTCGCTCGGCGAGGAGGAGCACCGCTTGCGCGGCCTGGAATCCGGCGCCGACGACTACCTCACCAAACCGTTCAGCCCGCGCGAGCTGGTGCTGCGGGTCCAGTCCGTGCTGCGCCGCACGGCCGCCGTGCCACCGGCCCCGGCCGATGACGTGCTCCGCGCCGGAGACCTGATGGTGGACCGCACGGCGCGGGTGGTCAGCAAGGCCGGCCGCGAGCTGGGCATGACGGTCAAGGAATTCGAGCTGCTGGCGTTCCTGCTCCGCAACGCGGGCCGCGTGGTGCGCCGCGACGAGCTGATGCGCGAGGTCTGGTCGCACGACTTCGGCGATGCCTCCACCGTGACGGTGCACGTCCGGCGGCTGCGGGAGAAGATCGAGGACGACCCGTCCCGCCCGGCGCTGCTGAAGACGGTGTGGGGCGTCGGCTACCGGTTCGACCTCCCAGGGGCCGACGGACGATGAACCTGGCGCTGATCGCACTGATCACGGTGTGCGAATCGCTCGGCGTCGGACTCATCGGCCTGGTCGTCCTGCGGCTGCTCCGCAACTACCCGGTGGGCTACTCGCTGGTGGCGGTCATCATCATCACCGTCGCCGCGATCAACACCAGCACCGTGACCGCAGTGCTCCTGGAGCGCTCGGCGGAGCTGCCCGCCGGGGTGGTGCTCGCGGTCGTGCTGATCGCCGGGGTGGTGGCCATCGGCATCGGGCTGCTGCTCGGCCGGTCGGTGATGAACGGCAGCCGCCGGCTGGCCGACGCCACCCGCTCGCTCGGCCTGCAGCAGCGGTTCCGGCAACCGGAAGACCTGCCGAGCGCCGAGTTCGCCGAGCTGGCGCGCGAGCTCTGGATCACCAGCGACAAGCTCGCGGAGTCCCGGCGGCGCGAGGCCGAATCCCGCCGCCGTGAGCAGGCGCTCGACGCGTCCCGCCGCCAGCTGGTCGCGTGGATCTCGCACGACCTGCGCAGCCCGCTGGCCCGGCTGCGCGCCGTCACCGAGTCCATTGAGGACGGCGTCGTGGACGATCTGCAGGACTACTGCGGGAAGATCCGCGCCGACACCGAGATCCTCTCCGGGATGGTGGACGACCTGTTCGAGCTCTCCCGGATCCAGTCCGGCGTGCTGAACCTGAACCCGCGGCAAGTGGCGCTGGACGACCTGCTCAGCGACGAGGTGGCCGCGCTCGGAGTGGTGGCCGGTGAGCGCGGGATCGATCTGCGGGCCAGGACGATCGAGCCGGTCGTGGTCGACGTCGACGACCGGGCCATCACCCGGGTGTTCAACAACCTGCTGGGCAACGCGATCCGGTACGCGCCGGAAGGCTCGGCGGTGACGGTCGACATCCGCGCGACCGCCGGCTGGGCCGCGGTCTCGGTCAGCGACGAGTGCGGCGGGATCCCGGAAGCCGACCTGGGCTCGGTGTTCGACATGGGCTGGCGGGGCGAGGACAAGCGGACGTTCGGCAGCAGTGGTGGCGGCCTCGGTCTGGCCATCGTGCAGGGCCTCGTGCACGCGCACAGCGGAACGGTGTCGGTCCGCAACGTTCCGGGCGGCTGCTGCTTCGAAGTCCGCCTCCCGCTTTCAGCCCAGTAGGCGGGCGTCCGTGATGCGGCCCTGAATTGCGCTGAACTCCGCTTCGCTGTCATCCGGGGTTGGTACTGTCGCGCCATGCCCGTCTCCGAGGCCGTGCGCAAGCGGATCCGGACGTTCCTCGATGAGGACGACGAGATCCGCTACGTGCTGCCCGCCGACGTCCTGATGAGCGTGCAGCCGAGCGTGCTGGTCGTGGTGAGCCGCAAGGCGATCACCGTGCTCTCGACGGGCTTCTGGTCCAGGAAGCGGCCGAAGTCGGTCCTCGCGCGGCTGCCGCGCAGCACCGTGCTCGGGCCGGTGGACATGCTGCCCTCGCCCTGCTTCCGGATCGACGGCATCGACTACGAGATCGACGAGGAGTACGTCGCGGTGGTCAACGCCGCGGACGCGGAGATCACCTCGCCGCGGGACTTCCCGCCGGATCCGCTTCCCGACCTCTGATCCGCGGACGCGCGATTTCCGTGAATGAGAGTCACATTCTCGTTGTGCGGTAACACGATTGGGAAAGTCCACTGGGGACTGATATCCGATTCGATCACCACGTCGTTACCGATAGCCGCTGGCAACCACTCGTTGTGATGACTCGATGCGAGATTTCCCGACGGCGCTGGTAGAGATCTAACCGGACGTCCGAAATCGCCGTCCACACCCGAAATTTCCTTGCATGGAGGTTATGATGCGCGCTCGCTGGATGCTGGGTGCTCTTGGTGCCATGGCTACGCTCGCGATGGCTCCGGCTATGCCCGCCTCGGCGCAAGCCGAGTGGGGTTACTCCACGGAAATCACGAACGTCGCCAACGGGGCGCACTGGGTCCAGTCCTCTGGCCCGGCTGTCGAAAGCACGAAGCAGCCGCTCCACATGCTGGGCGCACGCGCCCAGTGGAACGTCGAACGGCAGGAGGACGGCACGGTCACCATTCGCAACATGGCCTCCAACCAGTGCGCGGAGAGCCTGCTGGAGCCCAACGCGGCGGTCTTCACCGCGCCCTGCAACAAGTGGGACGAGGCGCAGCGGTGGAGCCTCAGCCACCGCTGGGACGGCTTCGTCATCACGCCGGCTTCGACGCCGCACCTGGCGGTCGTCGCGAGCACTGACGAGTACCGCAGCACCCAGCTGTTCCTCGGCGTTCGCCCGTACGACTCGCAGGACACCCCCAACGCGGTGTTCCGCCTGAACTACTGAGTTCTGCCCGCATTACCCGGGGCGCTCCCATTTCCGCCCCAGTCGGCTCTGAAGCCCGTTGGCCCGGCGCGGTCGTGCCGGACCAGCGGGCTTCGCCGTGTCCGCGTCGAGTCACCGGTTGGTGTGATCACTGGTGTCGCTGCCGGGGCGGAGTCCGCACTTCCCGATAGGTTTCTGCTGCCCGTCGACCGAGCGGGGCGACCGGAAATCCATTGGCATATTCCTGCCGATGCCCTCCCGGTAATTCGGAAGTGCAGTGCAATGAAGGGAATCAATTGATGCGTACTGCTAAGCGCGTGGTCACCGCGGCGGTTCTGGGGCTGCCACTGCTGCTGGGTGTCGCGAGCCCGGCGCTGGCCGCCGACGGCAAGTCCCGGCCGCCGAAGGCGTCGGAAATCCTGAAGCAGGTGCAGTCGCAGGAGACGCAGAACTACACGGTGCAGAACAACATCAACGTCTCGCCGATCACCCAGATCAACAACGGCAAGGGCGAGCAGAACGCGGTGAACTGGGTCGACCAGAGCAACGAGAACGACACCGAGCAGAACGAAGCCGCGATCCAGGACGAATCCTGATTCGCGGCTCGGCTGGATGAGTCTCGCCGGCTAGTTCTGCGCGGCGGTGCCGGTCGCGGCCAGCGGCCGGTCCGGTGAACAACCGTGGTGAGAAGCGCTCAGCATGCGAACTGCTTGGCCCAGCGATCAGTTTCGCCGGGCCAAGCAGTCATTACCACTGTGCTGACTCAGTGGCGGTCAGTGGCGACCTCAGTCCTCGTCTTCCGCGTACTGGCCGGCGTTCTGCTCGGTGGAGCTCGCGTTGGTCTGGTCGACCCAGTTCACCGCGTTCTGCTCGCCCTTGCTACCGACCTGGAACTGGTAGATCGGGGAGTAGTTGGTGTTCTCCTGCTCGGTGCTGGCTTCCTGGTCCTGCTCCTGCTTCTGGACGTCGCCGTGGCACTTCTTCGAGTGGCAGGGCTTGCCGTCGCCGTGGTGACCGTCGGCGAATGCCACGGCCGAAGCGCCGAACAGCAGCGGCAGACCCAGGGCGGTGGCAGCGATGACGCGCTTGGCAGAACGCATGTCGAAAATCCCTTTCATAATGACTTTTGTGAATGGCGACGGATGGAATCCGCACAGCAATGTGGTATGCATCGGCCGTGCGGGGTCCTGGTCGGGATTTGAAAAATCCCGCAGCAGCGGGACTGCCAAAAACATAGCGCGCCTGGAACGGCGTGCAACCCGGAAATATCGGTTCTCACCTCATTTGGTGATCGAGAACGTGAATATTCCGTTGGTCATTTCGCGCTGATGACCGCCGACCGGGCCAGGGTGTTCGCCGTCCGCAGCCGCGCCCCTGCGGTGCCGCTCTGATGTGTTCACTCGCCCGGGCCGTGGTCACCGTGGCAGTGATCAGATTGATGACCGTGGGTTGTTCCGGGTCGGATGTATTCGATTTGTGCGTGCTCGTGCGCCGCACGAGGAGGCGGCGCGGAACTGCTGATTTGTCGATACGAAACCTGCCGGATGCCGTCGAGCGGCGCCGCCATCGGGTTAATTCGGCTTACCGGGAGTCGGTTTTCGCGGTGGACCCGCCGCTGGGTCGGGGTGGCCGTCGTCCTGTCGAAGGACTGCGGAGGCGCGGAGATCGGGCCTGCCGTTCGGCGGTTAGTTGCGATCACCGGATCGGGGCCGCTCGATCGGTGATCATTTCTTGCTCACCCGGAGCGATCGTCTGCGGTGCGGTAAAGAAGAAAAGGGTTTCTTTTCCGCTCGGACGGAGGATGACGCGAAATGTCCGAAATTCGGTTGCTCGGCCGGGCCGCAGCGGGTGTGGCGTGCGCGGTGGCAGTGCTGGTTCCCGGAGTCGCTGCGGCTGCCGGTGGAAACACCGCGGGGCAGAGCACGGTGACGTTGTCGGTCACCGCGACGAACCAGCAGACCAGGTCGGTGACCCTGCACTGCGATCCGGTGGGCGGCGACCACCCGCAGGCTGTCGCGGCGTGCCACCAGCTGCAGCTCGTGGACGGGAACTTCCAGCGCCTGGACGCGCGCACCGCGAGCAACTGCACGAAGGACCGTCGGGGCGTCAGCGCGGAGGCGAAGGGCAACTGGCGGGGCAAGCCGGTGGAATTCCGGCTGTCGGCGGCCAATTCGTGCTCGCTCAAGGCACGCACCGGCGTGCTCTTCGACTTCTGACCGGCGCATTCCCAGGCTTGCCGCGAACGGCAAGGAACGAGGCGTGAAAGCCGCTGCCCCGTGGGCCCCCCTCGCGCACTCCACGGGTCGGAGCCAAGGCGGGCTCGAGCGCCGGGCGTGACTCAGCCCGGCGAGCCGCCTGCGCCTCGTTCTAGGTGGCTCCACCGCGAGGTGGAGCCACCACCACTCGTCGCTCCGGAATTCGGTGTGAGAGGAGAAGAACCCGGTCACAACGCGAATCGGGGAGCAGACCCGCGGTCTGCTCCCCGATTCGCGTCGTCGTGCCGGATCAGCAGCGACCGGTCAGCACCCGGTCGACGACGACAGCGCCGCCGCTGGTGACGACGAGCCGGGAATCCCGGCCGTTGTCGATGCTGATGGCGTTGACCGACGTTCCGCTGCCGGCGACCTCGCCCGCTGCGCGCTCGGTTCCGTCCACCGCGACCGAGTAGCCGACCCGCTGGTCGTCCCTGGCCGTGCTGCGCATCCTCAGCTCGACCGTCGGGTAGGTCTGCCGCAGGTGTGCCGGGATGATCGGCGAGTCGAGGCGCAGGCACTGCACCTGACCCACCTCGACGCGCAGCGGTGGCCCGGCGGGCCCAGCCGGTGCGGCGAACGCCGGGCCGCTGGCCGCCAGCGCTCCCAACGCGGCCAGAAAGACTGCTGCCTCGCGGTGAATTCCCATGATCTTCCTCCTCGCGGTACTTCCGTGCCGGGATCGCTAAGGAACGCTAGGGGTGCACCGCCCGGCGCGCACGGCGAAACCGTTCACGCCGAGTTCGCGCGAAAGTGCTTGCTTCGTCGCGAAAGCCCCGTGATCCGTCCTTGATCGTTTCGTGATCGGGGCGATCTTACTTCGTGATCTTTGTTGCGGCAGGCGAGTTTCTTCATCTGATCAGTTGAGTTGCGCTCTTGATGAACGATGCATTGAACGACGCAGTGTGATCGCGCAGCCGCCCGGGTGGCGGGTGATCCTCTTTGGTGTGGCAGGAAATGCGGAACACGCGGAATCGATGGCAACGTATGTCGTGCCGGTCGGCGCACCCCCAAATCCCGGGAAATACTCGGGATTACTGCCGACCGGTGATGATCCGGTCATGGATGGGAGTCCAAGGAAAATGCGTACTTCGCTTCGTCTCATCGGTGTCACTGCTGCTTGCGCCACCGTGCTGGCCATCGGCTCGCCCGCCTTCGCCGGCGGCGGCAAGGGGCACGGCAAGGGCAAGGGCGACGACCACGCGTCGTCCCAGGCCTACGGTGGCAACGGTCAGGGCGGCAACGGTGGCCTGGGCGTGAACGTCCTCAGCGGCCTGAGCATCCTGTCGAGCGGTGACGGCGGGAACGCGTCGGCCGGTAACGGTGGCGCGGGTGTCGGCGGCGACGCCACCTCCGTCGCGGCGAACGACTGACGACGGCGGGCAACGCCGTAGCGTCTGGTTGACGAAGTATGCCGATCCGCTTCGCGCGGGTCGGCATACTTCATTTTTCCTGAAGTTTCCCGGTCTTTTCGGCACCGTGACGGGAAAGATCGTTCGCTCCTACGGGTGATCAACGCTGCGCTTCGCATGTCGGTGTGCTCGCCCTGCGGGTTCCGGTGGGAAGGTCCACGCGTCGGTCCGGGTTGTTTCCGCCGGAGAGGTGCGGAGAGCCTGACGGCACTGGTTCCCAATCCGATTGGAGTCATGCAGTGCGCAGTACTGTGCGTGTCCTGTTCGCCGGTCTGTCCGTGGCCGGAGTGCTCGCTCTGGCGGCGTCCCCGGCCTTCGCGGCGAAGAATGACAAGGAGTCCGACGACGACTCCACGGTTACCGCGGCCGCGGAAGGCGGCGACGGCGGTCACGCCGGCAACGGCGGCTTCGGCATCAACGTCTGCCCGGCGATCGGTGTGCTGGCCCCGGCTTCTGCCGAGTGCGGCGCGGGCAACGGCGGCAGCGCCAACGGCGGCGACGCCGACGCCTACGCCGAGGACGACAGCAAGGACAGGGTGTACAAGCGCAGCAAGTAAGCGTTGCGACCCGGGTGCTGGTTCGCACTGTCCGCACCCGGGCCCCGCAGCGGAAATGGGTCGGCTCCCCCCGGGAAGCCGACCCATTCTCGTGTCAGGGCGCGGAAAGCACCGCCGTTCAGTCGTCCTCGTCGCCGCCCTGGGCGGAGACCGACTCGGAACCGTCGGCGCTCGAACCGTTCGTCCCGCCCGAACACTCGATGGTGATCGGGTTGCTGGCCTGGAGCAGCCGGCAGACGCCCAGCCCGCGGCCTTGTTCGCCGGGGCTGCCCGCGGTGCCGCGCTCGGCATCGGCGGAGGACTCGGCGAGGCCGTCGGGAGCGATGACGAGGCTCGGAGCGATCACACCGAGACCGAGCACGGCGGCACTGCCGAGCAGGCGGAACGTGGTCACCGCCCCGCCTCGCAGTCCCGCTCGTCCGCGGTTCGCAGTGGTGGTCGCGTTCGGGGGAGCGGTCTTGCGTTCGAGGATCTCTCGGGGCTGGGTTGAGCGAAGGTGCCCTGAGGTGCGGTTGGTTGGGGTTGGCACGGGGCAGCTCACTCTTCCTCGTCGTCCCGGCTGTCGTCCTCGGCGTAGGCGTCCGCGTCGCCGCCGTCGGCGCTGCCGCCGTTGCCCGCGCCGCAGCTGGCCTCGGCCTTGGCCAGCAGGCCGATCGCCGGGCAGACGTTGATGCCGAAACCGCCGTTGCCGGCGTGACCGCCGTTGCCGCCTTCCGCGGCGGCGGTGACGGTCGAGTCGTCGTCGGACTTCTTGTCCTTCGCGGCGAGCGCCGGGCTGGCGCCCATCGCGAGCAGCCCGGTGGCGGCTGCGCCGGCGAGGAGGACACGAATCGTGGTGCGCACTTGGGAAACTCCGATCTGACTGATTGCCGTTCTGCGTCGAAACGGCCGTGGGTCCCGTCCTTCGGACCCGGCCGCGTGAGACGCGGACAACCTTCCACCGGCATGATCGAATGCACGGCCAACACGCCGGGGCGCGTTGGCCGACCACACTTTCGTTTAAGTAGTCGGCTCAGCCCCCGGCCATGGCGCCCACGATCAGGTACGGCTCCGCACCGGCGGCGACCTCCGGCGGGAGCGGGGAGTCCGGTGATTCGTGCGAGAGGTCCTGCTCGCAGGCGAAGAAGCGGATGAACGCGCGGCGCTGCTGCGTCTCGCGGTCGCGAACAGCGCCGCGCAGCACGGGATATCGCGCTTCCAGTGCGTCGAGCACCGTGCGCTGCGTCGGTCGCCCGTCGAGGTCGAGGACGACCTCGCGGTCGGTGATCCCGGCCAGCGTGCGCAGGTGGTTGGGGAGCCGGACGCGGATCATGGCAGCGTTTGCACCTCCACGGAGAGCACCGTCGGCAGGTCGCGGACGATCGGCCGCCAGCTGTCGCCGGCGTCGGCCGATGCGTAGACCTGGCCGCCGGTGGTGCCGAAGTAGACACCGCACTCGTCGAGCGCGTCGACCGCCATCGCATCGCGGAGAACGTTGACGTAGCAATGACTTTGCGGCAGCCCGTCGGTCAGCGGCTCCCACTCGCCGCCTCCGGTCCGGCTGCGGTACACGCGCAGCTTGCCCTCCGGCGGGTAGTGCTGCTCGTCGCTCTTGATCGGCACCACGTAGACGGTGTCCGGCTCGTGCGCGTGCACGTCGATCGGGAAGCCGAAGTCCGTCGGCAGATCGCCGCTGATCTCGTACCAGGACTCGCCGGCGTCATCGCTGCGCATCACGTCCCAGTGCTTCTGCATGAACAGCACGTCCGGGCGATCGCGGTGGACGGCCAGGCGGTGCACGCAGTGGCCGACCTCGGCATCCGGCGACGGGATGCCCTCCGAGCGCAGGCCGCGGTTGATCGGCTTCCAGGTCTGGCCGCCGTCGTCGGTGCGGAAAGCGCCCGCCGCGGAGATGGCGGTGTAGAAGCGGTTGGCGTCGTCCGGCGCCTGGATGATCGTGTGCAGGCACATGCCGCCGGCGCCGGGCTGCCAGCCGGAGGCCGATCCGTGCTGGCGCAGGCCGGGCAGCTCGTGCCAGCTCCGCCCGCCGTCGGTGGTGCGGAACAGGGCGGCGTCCTCGGCTCCGGCGTAGGCGGTGTCCGGATCGGTGGGCGACGGTTCGAGGTGCCAGATGCGGGTGAACTTCCACGGCTGCTGGCTGCCGTCGAACCACTGGTGGGTGCCGGGCGTTCCCTCGTAGGCGAAGTGGTTGTCGACCGGCTGCCAGCTCCGGCCGCCGTCGTCGGAGCGCTGGATCTGCTGGCCGAACCAGCCCAGCGACATCGAGGCGTAGATCCGGTCGGGATCGGCGGGGGAGCCCTTGAGGTGGTAGAGCTCCCAGCCGCCGAAGTGCGGCCCGCTGATGTCCCACTCCTGCCGCTTGCCGTCCGCGGTCAGGACGAACGCACCCTTGCGGGTGCCCACGAGTACTCGGACGCGACTCATCGCTAGCTCCCTGGAAGCTCTTCGGCCCGGCTGTTCGGGCCCGGTTGGATCGGTCGGGGGTACTGTCTACTCCGTTCACGCGCATCTCGCGCGGTCGTTCCGCCCAGGTAGACCTGCTCCGGGCGCGTTTTTCACCGCTGCCCGCTGTTGTCAGACAAGACGGTGGTGATGTGTCGCATACCCGTTTGACTGCCGGGACGGGGCTCTCCTAACTTGTCTGACAACAGCGAGGGAGTTCGGCATGGCGGCCAGGCGTCCGCAGCGGCGACCGGTCGTGGAGCTCTACGAGCGGATCGTCGAGGCGATCCGGCGGGGTACCTACCCGCCGGGTTCGACGCTGCCCGCCGAACCGGAACTCGCCGCCGACCTCGGGGTGAGCCGCCCGGCGCTGCGCGAAGCGCTGATCCTGCTGCAGGAGGACGGTGTGATCACCGTCCGGCGCGGCGTGGGCCGCACCGTCAACGCCCGCCCGGCCCGGCGCGGCTTCGAGCGGCTGCAACCGGTCGAGCAGCTGCTCGGCGGGGACGGCGCGGTGGTCCAGCCGCTGGTCCGGGCGGTGGAGGAGCCGACGGACCTGGTCATGCAGCACCTGCCGGTCCCGGCGCGCTGCGAGATCAGGTTCTGGGAGAGCGTCGTCGCCGTCGACGGGGTGCCGAGCTGCCTGGTGGAGGAGTGGTGCGTGCCCGACGAGGCGCTGGCCGCCGTCGACCCTGCCCTCCCCGGTGCGCTGACCACCGCCGGAGCGCAGCCGCGCACGATGCTGCACGCGGTCACCGCCTTGCACCTGCCGCTCAGCGGCACGAGCTCGCTGACCGCGACCGTGCTCGGACGGCGTCGCGGCGAGGTGCTGGGGCGGTCGGCGGACACCCCGGTCGTGCTGATCACACAGGTCGTGTCGGTGGAGAGCGCTCCGCTGATCGCGGCGAAGTACGCGCTGCCCAGCGGCGCACCGGGCATCCCGGTGCGCCAGTCCCGATGACCCGAAGCAGAAAGGCGCGGCAACCGATGGCGTCCGAGGAAACCCTGATCGTCGACTGCGACACCGGCATCGACGACGCGCTGGCGCTGCTGTACCTGCTCGGTGATCCGGGCGTGCGGATCGGCGCGGTGACCACGGTGTTCGGCAACACCGATCCCGGCACGGCGGCGCTCAACACGCTGCGGGTGCTGGAGCTGGTCGGCCGGTCGGACATCCCGGTGGCCGTCGGCGCCGAGCACAACCGGCGCGGCAGCAGGCATCTCGCGCCGGACGTGCACGGCGCGGACGGCCTGGGCAACACCGACCTGCCGGCCCCCAGGACTTCGCCGATCGCGGAACCCGCCGCCGAGCTGATCGTGCGCATGGCGAGGGAGAACCCCGGCACCGTGCACCTGCTCGCGGTCGGCCCGCTGACGAACCTGGCCGCCGCGCTGCAGCTGGAGCCGGAACTGCCACGGCTGGTCAAGCACGTCACGATCATGGGCGGCGCGATGCTGCACCCGGGCAACGTCACGCCGGTCGCCGAGGCCAACATCAGCAACGACCCGGAAGCGGCGCGGATCGTGCTGCGGGCCGGCTGGCCGGTGACCCTGGTCCCGCTCGACGCCACCATGACCGAGGCGATCACCGAGGAGCAGCGGCGGCGACTGGCCGAGTTCGGCTCGCCGGTCACGACCTTCACCGCCGCGATCCTGGACCTGTACCTGGACTTCTACGCGCAGCACGCCTTCGGCGAGCGCAAGGCCGCCTGCCACGACCCGCTGGCCGCGGCGATCGCGGTGGGCGACGTCGAGCCGCTGCTGGCACCGGTCGTGCCCGTCGACGTGGAGACCGGCGACGGCCCGGCGCGCGGGATGACGATCGCGGACCTGCGCGGGCAGTACCGCGGCTTCCCGGAGAGCGGGGCGGCGGCGGTGCGGGTGGTCCTGGAGACGGACCGCGCCTTCGGCGACCGGCTGGTCGACCGGCTCTGCTCCGACGTGCCGAACCTGGGCGCGGCATAGCGTTTTCGCTGGTGGTGGCACGTGAGTGCTTTGGGCGCTGTAGCCGCCCCCAAAGCACTCACGGCACCTGACCGGCGCGGGTGGTGACTCAGCGGCCTT
This sequence comes from Saccharopolyspora antimicrobica, assembly GCF_003635025.1. GTDB lineage: Bacteria > Actinomycetota > Actinomycetes > Mycobacteriales > Pseudonocardiaceae > Saccharopolyspora > Saccharopolyspora antimicrobica. The sequence goes on from NZ_RBXX01000002.1 coordinate 3,644,206, forward strand.
CGCACAGGGCGGTGTCGACGGCGGCGAGCACCGCTCGGAAGTTCCGCTCTGCGTTGTCCTCGTCGGCGGTGCCGGGCATCGCGGTGACCGCGACTGCGGCGGAGCGACCGTCGTCGGTGACGCCGCCGCGGGTCTCGTAGCCGAAGATGTCACCGCCGTGACCCCAGTACTCGCCACCGCAGGACAGCGGCGTCTTCGCCAGGCCGAGCCCGTACTCCCCGCCGTCCCACAGGTCGGCGGGCACGGTGGTGCGCATCTGCGCGAGCTGCTCGGCGGGCAGCAGCTTCCCGCCGAGCAGGGCGCTGTAGAACTCGTTCAGGTCGCCGTTGGTGCTGATCAGCGCACCGGCGGCCCAGGCCCAGCCCGGATCGATCTCGGTGGCGTCCACGACCTGGCCGTCCGCGGTGGCGGCGTAGCCGCGCGGGTGCGGACCCTGGACGGTCCGGTCCCCGATGCCGGGCCAGTAGGTGTCGCGCAGCCCGATCGGCCGGATCACCCGGTCCGTCACCTGCTCGGACACCGGGCGACCGGTGACCCGCTCGATCAGCAGCCCGGCCAGCACGTAGTTGGTGTTGCTGTACTCCCAGCGCTCACCGGGCGGGAAGCTCGCGGGGTGGGCGAGCGCGATGTCGAGCAGCTCCCGCGGCTGCATGTACCGGTCGCGCAGCGCCTCCAGGTCGTCGATGCCGAGGTGCGCGGTGTAGTTCGGCAATCCGCTGGTGTGCTGCAGGAGCTGGCGCACGGTGATCTGCCGCCCGTCCACGCCCTCGCCGCGGACGAGGCCGGGCAGGTAGTCCTCGATCGGCGAGTCGAGGCCGACCTTCCCCTCGGCGACCAGCTGCAGCACGACGACCGCGACGAACGCCTTGGTGTTGCTGCCCGCCCGGACCCGCCCGTCCAGCGGCGGCGGCTTCCGGCCGCCGAGCTCCGCGGTGCCCGCGACGTAGGACCGGGCCCGGTTGCCGACGCCCGTGGTGGCGAGCGCGGCGGGGAACTCCTCGTCGCGGACGAGCCCGTCCAGGCTCTGCTGGATCGCCGTGCGGTCACCGGTGGAAGCGATCGCGGGAACGATCGCGCCACCGGTCAGCAAGGTCGCGGCGGCCATCCCGGCGAGCAGTGTCCTCTTCATGTCGTCCTCCCTTTCGCTGCGTGCCGGCAAAGATTCGCAGCGGGAGCACGTGCCGGACGATGGCGCGGGAACCCCGGTCCGGGGTGTAGCCAGCGACACCTCCGACCGGCGGCGGAGGGAGCGCACTCCGGGGATTCCGTTGGATAGCCTTCGGGCGATGACGACTCCGAAGGAGCGGTTGCGCCCGGTCGACCTGGCCCGGGCGGCGGGCATCTCCACCCAGCAGGTCCGCAACTACCTGGACGACGGCGTGCTGCCGCCCGCGGAGCGCACGGAGGCCGGTTACCGCAGCTTCCGCCGGCGGCACCTGCGGGCGCTGCTCACCTACCGGGCGCTGGTCAGGGGATTCGGCATCGGAGCCGGGCAGGAGATCATGCGCGCGGTGCACGCGGACGAGCTGCCGAAGGCGCTGGAGCTGATCGACGCGGGGCATGCGGCCCTGCACGAGCAGCGCCGCAGCCTGGACCGGACGGCAGCGGCGCTGGAGGCGGTGGCGGAGCGGGTTCGTGCGCCGAAGGCGGATCTGCGCATCGGTGAACTGGCCGGTCAACTGGGAGTGCGGACTTCGGCGCTGCGCGTCTGGGAAGCCGAGGGGCTGCTGACGCCGGACCGGGAGCGGGGCACCGGATACCGCTGCTACCGCGCCGCCGACGTCCGCGACGCGCAGCTGATCAACATGCTCCGCCAGGGCCGCTACCCGCTCCCGCAGGTCCGCCACGTCCTGGCCGAGCTGCGCCGGACCGGCAGCCGCGACGCCTTGCGCGAAGCGATCGCCCAGCGCCGCGCGGAGATCACCGCCCGCGCCGGGGCGATGCTCGAAGCGGCGAGCCAACTGCACGCCTACACCACCGCGCCCGACGAGTAGTCCACTGAGGACCCCGATCGAGTTCCCGCGGTCCACCGCGGGAACTCGATCTCTTCGGGGGTACCCGGGCGCAGTCCACTGAGGACACAGGCACCGGGGTCGGGGCGGGGTCTGTGGCGGTGCCGCCGGATCAGGCGGGGACCGCGAGCCAGGTCGAGCGGCCGGCGTGCGTCGGCATCCAGCAGCCCGCGGCGGGCGAACCCATGTCCGGGGCGGGGTCGGCGAGACCCAGCAGCTCGTTGATCACGTCGCGCGCCGAGCCGTTGGTGCGCCACAGCACCTTGCTCGGGAACAGCACATCCGGTTCGTCGCCGGGGACCCGGGCCGCGTCGGCGTCGTTCTCCCCGAAGAGCTGCAGGATGTCGAAAACACCCCGGTGCACCCGGATGCCGACCACGGCGACCAGGCCACCGTCGGCATCACGCGGGTGCGCGAACTGGAAATCGCGCGCGACCAGCGCTTGCAGGCCGTTCGTAATGTCGTACATGGCGCCACCGATATCCGTCGTGCGGTTCGGGTTTCCGCTGCCGCGGAAAGTCCCGGTCCGTCAGGCGATCAGGTCGTCGAACTCGCCGTCCTTGGCCCCGTGCAGGAAGGCGGCGATCTCGTCCCGGCTGTAGACCAGTGCCGGTCCCTCCGGATAGCGGGAATTCCGGACCGCCACCCCACCATCGACCAGTGGTGCCAGTTCGACGCAGTTGCCCACTGCTCCGCTGTGGCGGCTCTTGCGCCACGCCGCGTTGGGCAGCTGCTTCGCGGGCATCCCGTTCTGGATGTTCGGCATCCGAACCCCCCGATTTCCCCGACTAACGCTGCACGACCATCTGCACGTGCAGTTGATCGTGCAGACAAGTTAGCAGGTGCAGATGCACGATTGAATGCACGTGCACGCCAGTGAGACGTTGATCACTGTGGTCTGGACCGCGTTACCTGTCGTGTGCTCGGTCGTTTGCGCGCGAGAGCATGCCTCGTGACCTGCGGTTTTTCCGCGCGCGACGAAGAGAGGTGCGAAGTCGGCTGCGCCGGGCGAGTGACCGGCGTGTCTAGAAATGGCCAGCGCGGGCCGGGTGCTCAGGCCTGCGCGAGGGCGGCTTTGAGCGTCTTGCGGGTCTGCTCCGGGGTCTGCGCGTCGACCGCGAGCCGGTGGCTGACCTTGCTGTAGACCTCGACCTCGTCCGGCTTGTCCAGGTACAGCGCGCCGCAGAGGTGTTCCAGGTAGACGATGTCCGGCAGCTCCGGTTCGGCGAAGCGCAGGATGGTGAACGCGCCCTCCGCGCCCGAGCGGCCCAGCTCGAACGGCAGGATCTGCAGCGTCACCGAGGCCAGGCTGGTCGCTTCGAGCAGGAACTCGATCTGCTCGCGCAGCACCTCGCGGCCGCCGATCGGGCGGTGCAGCACCGATTCGTCGATGACCGCCCACACCCGCGGCGCCTTCGGCTGGCTGAACAGCTTCTGCCGCTGCATCCGCAGCCGGACCCTGCGGTCCAGCTCGTCCTCGGTGAACTCCGGGCGGCCCTGGGTGGCCACCGCGCGGGCGTAGCCCTCGGTCTGCAGCAGGCCCGGCACGAACTGGATCTCGTAGGTCTGGATCCGGGAGGCCGATTCCTCCAGCCCGACGTAGTCCTGGAACCAGCCCGGCATCAGGTCGTTGTAGCGGTGCCACCAGCCCGGCTCGTTGGAGCGGCGGACCAGGTCCAAAAAGGACTCGCGCTCGGTGTCGTCGGAGATGCCGTAGAGCGTCAGCAGGTCCACGACGTCGCGTTCCTTGAAGCCGACCCGGCCGAGCTCCAGCCTGCTGATCTTCGAGCCGGAACCGCGGATCGCGTACCCGGCGTCCTCGCGGGAGATCCCGCTCGCCTCCCGCAACCGGCGCAGCTGACTGCCGAGCACGAGGCGGCGCGCAGTGGGACCGCTGCTCGTGGCGCTGTCCGGGGCCACGCGAGACCTCCTGGGGAATGGACACTACGACGACTAGTCGTGATCCGGCGGTGGAACGTTACGGGACGGCATAGTAGTGGAATCGGGCCGCAGGTCGAGCGCCTTGCCCGGATTGGACCAGCCTACCCGGCCGTAACCAGGTGAAATCGATCAAATACCCTGAGTATGTCGAGGCGCTGTCGATCGGGGGAGCTCATGACGCGGACCGGTGAGGCGATTCCCGGCGGAATCAACCCCGAGCGACCGAGCATCGCCAGGGTCTACGACGCCGTGCTGGGTGGCAAGGACAACTACGCGTCCGATCGGGCGGTGGCGGGCGAACTGCTCTCGGTCGCGCCGGGGCTCGGCGAGCTCGCCCGCGACAACAGGGCCTTCCTGGTGCGCGCCACCCGGTACCTGGCCGGGACGGTCGGGATCGACCAGTTCCTGGACTGCGGTGGCGGGCTGCCCACCGCGGACAACCTCCACCAGGTGGCGCAGCGCGCGAACCCGCACGCCACCGTGGTCTACGTCGACAACGACCCGATGGTGGTGGCGCATGGCCGGGCGCTGCTCACCGAGAACGAGGACGTCCGGTACGTGGCCGGTGATCTGGCCGATCCGGAGGCGCTGCTGGCCGATCCCGTCATCGCCCGCGGGCTCGACTGGTCGCGGCCGATCGCGCTGCTGCAGCTCTGCACCCTGCACCACCTGCCGGACGAAGTCAGGGTGGCGGAGCTGATGGCGCGCTACTTCGACGCGCTGCCGTCGGGTTCCTACCTGGTGCTGAGCCACCTGTTCCGGCCCGGTGCGGAAGACCCGGAGGCCGCGGAGCTGGCCGAGCGGCTGGAGCCGGTCTTCCTGCGCAGCGCGCTGGGCTCCGGCCGGTTCCGCACCCGCGAGGAGATCGCCGCCTGCTTCGCGGGCGCGGAACTCCTCGACCCGGGCCTGGTGACGCTGTCCGACTGGTGGCCGGACGGCCCGCGCGCGGAGCGGCCGGCACCGGCGCGGCGCCTCCTCCTCGGTGGCATCGCCCGGAAACCGTGAAGCTCTCGCCGAGGCTCGCCGCGATCGTCGAGGCGCTACCGCTGCGACCCGGGATGCGCGTCCTGGAGGTGGGCGGTGCGCCCGGTGCTGCCGCGCTGGCGGTGTGCGAGCGAATCGGCCCCGACGGCTACGTCCTGGTGATCGACCGCTCGGCGAAGGGCGTCGCGCTCACCGAGCGCAACGCCGCTTCGGCGATCGCGGGCGGACGTCTCGGCGTCCGGCAAGTGGCGGCGGAGGAATTCACCCTGCTGCCCGGCGAATCCGCCTTCGACCTGGCATTCGCCGTCCGGGTGGGCGCGTTCGACGGCCGCCACCCGGAGGCCGGTGCTGCGGCGCGGCGGCGGATCCGGGAAGCGCTCGTGCCGGGCGGGCGGCTCCTGATCGACGGTGGCTCGCCGCTTCGTGAAATCTCTCTGACGTGAGCTAGTGCTCGAAGGTCTCGACCGAGGTCGGGCCCGCGTGCCAGGTGGCGATCAGCGTGGAGGCGTCGTTCTCGGTGCTGAACTCCACGCGCAGCCAGCCGTCCGGGTGCTCCCAGGTCTGCACCGTGTAGCCGGGGCGCGGGGTGGCCGAGATCAGCGTCGCGCGTTCCGGGCGCACCGAGAGCACGACCGTGCCGCCGTCCACCTCGAAAGTGCGCACGTCAGCGGCGGCTTCGCTCTCCGGTGGGGGCTCGGCGACCTCGGTGACCTCGGTGATCTGAGTGTCCACTGTGGTCGGAAGCGGGGGTTCCGGCGTCGAGGTCCTGGGGACCGGGAGCGGAGTGCTCGGCGCCGGTGGTGCGACGACGGGACGGGCCGCCTTCGGCGGTGCCGGCTGGTCGAACACCGTGTCCTGGATGATGTCCCGGACGCCGAGCCAGGTCACCGTGACGGCGGCGGTGGTCGCCACCAGCCACACGCCGGCGTAGGTGAAGGCTCGATGCATTCGCACGGGAGCGCAATCTTCCACGTTCGCACCGACTTCGCGCAACCACCCGGCCCGACCGGCGACGTGGCGAGGTTCACCGGAGCACGAACCGGTACCACCGTCCCGTTATGGTGCCCGCCATGGCTGTGGTGCTGGTTGTCGAGGACGATCCGGTGGTGCGCGCTGCGTTGATCCGCGACCTGACTGCGCGTGACTGGGTGGTCCGCAGCGTCGGAACCGCGCTCGACTCGCTGCGGGAGGTTTCCGAGCACCCGCCCGACGTCATCATTCTCGACCTCGGGCTCCCGGACCTCGACGGCGGCGAGACCCTCAAGATGATCCGCGGCGTCTCCGACGTGCCGACCATCGTCGCGACCGCCCGCGACGACGAGACCGAGATCGTCCGCCTGCTGCGCGCCGGCGCCGACGACTACCTCGTCAAGCCGTTCTCCAGCGAACACCTCAACGCCCGCATCGAAGCGGTCCTGCGCCGCGCCCGCGGTGCGCAGCCGACGCAGCTGATCACCGTCGGCGGGCTGCGCATCGACGTCGAGAGCCGGGTGGCGGTGCTCGACGACGAGGAGCTGGAGCTGACCCGCCGCGAGTTCGACCTGCTCAGCTACCTGGCCTCGCGGCCGGGGCGGGTGGTGCCGCGCCGCGAGCTGCTGTCCCAGGTGTGGCGGCAGTCCTACGGCGACGACCAGACCATCGACGTCCACCTGTCCTGGCTGCGCCGCAAGCTGGGGGAGAGCGCCGCCGAACCGCGCTACCTGCACACCGTGCGCGGCGTCGGGGTCAAGCTCGTGGAACCGGAATGAGGCGCACCGTCGTCCTGGTCGCGCTGGCGGTGACCTCGATGGTCGCGCTGGCGTTCCTCATCCCGCTCGGCCTGATGATCCGCGAGATGGCCCGGGACCAGGCGATGTCCGACGCCGAGCGGCAGGCCGTCGCGCTCGCGCCGGTGCTGGCCACCACGGACGACCGCGGGCTGGTCGGCAAGGCGGTGGCCAGCACCCGGGCCGGTCAGCTGAACCGGCTCGTGGTGCACCTGCCGGACGGCGCGGTCGTCGGCACCACCCGGGTGAGCGCGGCCGAGCTGGCGCAGGCCCGCGCGCGGGCCGCGACCATCGAGGTGCCGGGCGGCGCGGCGTTCGTGCAGCCGATCGCGCTGGACGGCGGGCGCACGGCGGTGGTCGAGGTCTTCGTCGCGGAGGCCGACCAGGTCCGCGGCGTGTGGCGGTCCTGGCTGGTGCTGGGTGCGGTCGGGTTGCTGCTGGTCATCGGCTCCCTGCTGGTCGCCGACCGGTTGGCGGCGCAGACGGTGCGCGCGACGATCCGGCTGGCCGATGCCTCGTCGGCGCTGGGCGCGGGAGACCTCGGCGTCCGGGTGGATCCCAGCGGCCCGCCGGAACTGGTGGCCGCGGGCCAGGCGTTCAACACCATGGCCGACCGGGTGCGCCAGCTGCTGGCCGCCGAGCGGGAGATGGCGGCGGATCTCTCGCACCGCCTGCGCACCCCGCTGACCGCGTTGCGCCTCAACGCCGAAGCGCTCGGCGACGACCAGGCCGCCGAGCAGACCAGGATCGCCATCGACCGCCTGGAGCGCGAGGTGGACCTGGTGATCACCAGCGCCCGCCGGGCCGGTCCGGGCGAGGACGCCGATTGCGACGTGGCGGCGCTGCTGCGCGAGCGGCTCGAATTCTGGTCGGCGCTGGCCGAGGACCAGCAGCGGCCGTGGAGCCTGCGCGGCGCGGACGGATCGGTCAGCGTCCCGGTGCCCGCCACGGAGCTGGCGGCGTCGGTGGACGCAGTGGTGGGCAACGTCTTCCGGCACACTCCGGAGCGCACCGAGTTCGTGGTGTCCTTGCAGTGCAACGACGGTGTGGTCGGCGTGATCGTGGAGGACGCGGGGCCGGGAGTGGCGGAGCTCTCCGGGGCGGTGGAACGCGGTCGCAGCAGCGCCGGATCGACCGGCCTGGGCCTGGACATCGCCCGCCGGGTCGCGGAGTCCACCGGCGGCCGCCTCGCGGTGGACCGCTCCAGCCTCGGCGGCGCCCGGGTCTGCATGTGGCTCTGGCAGCGCCCGGCGGCACCGAGGCCGAACCGCCGCCGGGACCGCCGTCGCGCCCGCCCGATCAGATGAGCGGCGAAGGGCGACTCGCCCGGAGGTGCCCTTCACCTCGGAAAAGATCATCCGGGCGGGTGGTGACCGCGTGAGCGGATCGTCGGGGCCGGTGGTTACCCTCGCGGGCGTGCTGACTGTGTCGAGCGTGAACGTCAACGGCCTGCGCGCGGCCGCCAAGAAGGGTTTCGTGGAGTGGCTGGCTGCCACCGGTGCCGATGTCATCTGCATGCAGGAGACGCGCGCGGAGCCCGACCAGCTCACCGCCGCCGTCCGAGAACCCGAGGGCTGGCACACGCTGCTCGCGCCGAGCTCCGCGAAGGGCCGTGCCGGGGTGGCGATCTACAGCCGGACCGAGCCCGAGGCGGTGCGCACCGGTTTCGGCTCGGCGGAGTTCGACGAGAGCGGCCGGTACGCCGAGATCGACCTGCCGGGGCTGGTGATCGGCAGCCTGTACCTGCCCAGCGGCGAGGTCGGCACCGAGCGGCAGGACGAGAAGGAACGCTTCATGAAGGAGTTCCGGCAGTACCTGGACGGACTCCGCGAGCGCGCCGCCGCCGACGGTCGCGAGGTGCTGGTGTGCGGTGACTGGAACATCGCGCACCAGGAGATCGACCTGAAGAACTGGAAGGCCAACCGGAAGGAAGCGGGTTTCCTCCCGGAGGAGCGCGCCTGGCTGACCGACCTGTACGAGAGCGGCTACACCGACGTGGTCCGCCACCTCCACCCGGAGGGCCCCGGCCCGTACTCCTGGTGGTCCTACCGCGGCAAGGCCTTCGACAACGACTCCGGCTGGCGCATCGACCTCCACGTGGCCACCGACGGCCTGCTGCAGTGCGCGACCGAGGCGGTGGTGGAGCGGGCCGAGACCTACGACCAGCGCTGGTCCGACCACGCCCCGGTCACCGTGACCTACCAGCTCTGACCGGGCACGGTCGAACCTGGAGGTGGTGATCGTGCATGAGCTGGTGGCTGCGAAGCAGGGCGAGATCGACGAGCTCTGCCGCATGCTCTCGGTGCGCCGCCTCGATCTGTTCGGGTCGGCTCTGGGTGACTCGTTCGATACCGAAACCAGCGACGTCGACGTGCTCGTCGAGTTCGACGTCGGCCCGGGGTTCGACTACTTCGGTGTTTACTTCGATCTGAAAGAGGGACTTGAGCGGATCCTTGATCGCCCGGTGGACCTGGTGAGCATCACGAGCATCCGCAATCCCTTCTTCAAACAGCGGGTTCTGGACAGGGAACTCCTCTATGCAGCGTGATGCTCGTGCTTGCTTGTGGGACGCCCTCCACGCCGCAGAGCTGGCTGGACGAGTTCAGCAAGGGCGAGGACTTCGCCGACTACCAGGCCAACGCGACGTTCGGGTCCGCCGTCGAGCGGCATTTCGAGATCATCGGCGAGGCTCTGAACCAGTTGTCCAGAGTGGATTCGGATATTGCTTCGCGAATTCCTGACCTCGGGCGCATCGTCGCTTTCCGCAACATCCTCATCCACGGGTACGCAACGGTTGACGATGCGTTGGTCTGGCAGGTTCTCACCGAGAGGTTGCCAGGACTGACCGCCGCTCTGCAGCGGTTGCTGTCGCGTAGGCGGAGCTGTCAGCGCTTCTGGTAGGTCAGGTGGACGACTCCGCCGGGGACGGGTTCGGCGCTGGTCAGGTCGAACCGCTCCGGGCTGAATTCCCCGTCGAACAGGGGGATTCCGGCGCCGGCGACGACCGGGTTGAGCTTGATGATCAGCTCGTCGATCTCCGGGCGCAGGGCTGCCGCCAGCTTCGCGCCGCCGACCAGCCAGATCTTCTTGCCCGGCCGGGCTTTGAGCTCGCGGATCTTCTCGACCGGGTCCGTCGCGACCAGTCGCACTCCGGGATCCGGGCTCTCGGTCAGCGTTCGCGAGAACACGTAGTGCTCCAGGTGCGCGTAGGCGTTGGTGATGCCCGCCCGCAACCCGACTTCGTAGGACCTCCGCCCTTCCACGACGGTGTCGAAGTGCCGGTGCTCGGCGTCGGCGATGCCGAGTGCTTCGCGCGCGTGGGTCGGCACGATCTCCGGGAACGCGGCGAGCATGTGCGGCAAGTACTCCGGGGCGGGCACCATGAGCCCGTCGCTGCTCGGGTCCGAGCGGTCGGGCGAGGCGATGAAGCCGTCGATGGTCGCCGCGGCCAGGTAGGTGAGCTTTCGCAATGTCTTCTCCGTTCAGCGCTTGGCGTAGGTCAGGTAGATGACGCCGTTGTCGAAGACCCGGGTGTGGGTCAGGTCGAACTGCTCGGGGCTGAATTCGCCGTCGAACAACGGGATTCCGGCCCCGGCGACGATCGGGTGGAGCTTGATTACCAGCTCGTCGATCTCCGGGCGCAGGGTTGCCGCGAGCTTTCCGCCGCCGCAGAGCCAGATGCCCATGCCGTCTTCCCGCTTGAGCTCGCGCACCTTCTCCAGCGGGTCGGTGGCGACGAATTCCACCGTGGGATCGGTGCTTTCGTCGACGGTGCGGGTGAACACGATGTTGCGCAGGTGCTGGTAGGCGTTCGTCATGCCGTCGCCCACGCCCATCTCCCAGGTGCCGCGCCCCTGCAGGACGGTGTCGAAGTGCTTGTTCGGCACGCCTTCGAGACCGAGCAGCGGGCGGAAGTGCGTCGGCATGATCTCCGGGTACTCCTCGCGGGTCGGTTGGGCGTGGTCGCCCTCGATCAGGAAGAAGTCCGGGTTGTCCCCGGCCGGTCCGGTGATGAAGCCGTCGATGGTCGAGGCGATCAGGTAGGTGAGCTTCCGCATGGATCCCTCCGGTGAACCACTGCGTCCGTAGTGCTTCAAATGTAGTACTCTGGGCGTAGTGGTTGTCAACCGGCATTTTTGGAGGGGCCATGGTCCAGAACACCGAACGGCGGATCGCGCTGGTCGACGCGGCGATCGAAGTGCTGGCGCGGGACGGCGCGCGCGGCCTGACCTTCCGCGCGGTGGACGCCGAAGCGGGCGTGCCGAAGGGCACCGCGTCGAACTACTTCGCCAACCGGGACGACCTGCTCAACCAGGTCGGCGCGCACATCCACCGGAAGCTGGCGCTCGACCCGGCGGAACCGGCGGCGGCGCAGCTGCCGCCGTCACGCGAACTCCTCACCGAGCTGATGCGCGCGCTCTACCGCCTGATCTCCGAGGACCGCACCGGCTGGCTGGCGCTGCTGGAGCTCCGCCTGGAGGCCACCCGCCGGCCGGAACTCCAGGCGGAGCTGACGAAAACCCTGCGCGAGAACCTGAACCTCAACATCGAAGGCCACCGCGAGTCCGGCATGCCCGGCGACGAGATGACCACGGTGCTGCTCTACTACGCGATGTCCGGCCTGATCCTGGAGTACCTGACGGTCCCCGGAGTCCTGTCGGCCTACGACGAGGACGCCCTGATCGAAACCTTCGTCATCCGCTCGGTCGGAACCTGACTCAAAGGTTCAGCACCTTCGGGTACTCGGTACGATTGTCCCTGCCCTGCAGCAGGTTCCGCGCTCGAAGCAGGTGGTTCGTCGCGGCGATCTCTATCTCGAACGCGTCCACCGACGGCTGCGCGTCGAGGTGCCGGGTCGACCAGTCGGCTACCTGGGCCCAGGAGTACAGCGCCCAGCCATCGCCGGACAGGGCTGACGGGAATCCTCCCGGCCCGCGACGGGCAGTTGCCAGCAGGCGAACGCTTTCGTAGCTTCGGCCCAGTCGGTCCGCGATGGTGCGGAGGGAGACCAGGTCATCGGTCTGCACGCCCTCCACCCGGAATCCGGCGCGTTCGGCATCCTCGATCGCCGTGATCAGGGCGCGGGCCAGTGTTGGGGATTCCCTGGTGAAGTCCAGCAGCGTCGTGCCGTTGCGGACTTCGACGACGGCGTCGTCGCACCCGGCCTCGAACAGCGCGTCGTACTCCTCGTCGTTGGGGGCCCGGTCGAGTATCAGGGTGAACTCGTGGCTGTTCATGAACACTCCTGGTGGCGGCTGCGGAACCTGTGTATCTTCGCGGCGTCGTTCTCCGGCACGCGGGGCGTGCACCAGACGGATATCCTCTCCTTGCAGGGCATGCAGACGATGGCACCCCAGCGATGGCCGGTGTGTCGTTCGATCACGACGAATCCGTCTTCCTCGGCCTCTTAGATCGCCTTTGCGATCTCCTTCTTCGGGTGCCGCCCGCTGCTGATCATGTTGCGAGTGTGCAACACCGCGTTGTGCGTGTACAACGCTCGATCGGGCGGTTCCAGGGTCAGCGGGCGATGAGGTCGTTGAGCGGGGTGTCCGGGTCGGCGAGGGTTGCCGGGTCGACCGTGGTTCCCGAGGTGATCAGGGTTCTCAGCTGGTCCTGGACGTCCCAGACGTTCACGTTCATCCCGGCCACGACCCGGCCGCCGTTCAGCCAGAAGGCGATGAACTCGCGGGCCGCCACGTCGCCGCGGAAGACCACCTGCTCGTAGCCGCCCGGCTCGACGTAGCCGAGGAACTCCATGCCGATCCCGCCCGCATCGGGGGCGTACTGGTCGGTGAAGAAGTAGGGGAGTTCCGAGTACTCCGCGTCGCGGCCCAGCATCGCGGCCGCCGCGGTCGCCGGCTGGTTCAGCGCGTTCGCCCAGTGCTCGACGCGGATCTGCTTGCCCAGCAGCGGGTTGAAGGCGTTGGCCACGTCGCCCGCCGCCACGATGTTCGGGTCCGGGGTGCGCAGCGAGGCGTCCACCAGGATTCCGTTCTGCACCCGGAGCCCGGCCTGCTGGGCGAGCTCGACGTCCGGGTCCACGCCCACCGCGACCAGCACCGCATCCGCCGGGACCTCGGCGCCGTCGGTCAGCCGGACGCCGGTCGTGCGGCCACCGCTGGTGCGGATCTCGTCGACCGCGGTGCCGAACCGGAACTCCACGCCGTGCGCCCGGTGCAGGTCGGCGAACACCTGCGCGACCTCGGGGCCGAGCACGCGCAGCAGCGGCAGTTCGGCCGTCTCGACGATCGTCACGGCCACTCCGGCGGCGCGGGCCGCGGCCGCGACCTCCAGGCCGATCCAGCCCGCGCCGACCACGACGAGCCGGTCGACCTCGGCCAGGGTCCGCTTGATCCGGTCGGAGTCCTCGACGCGCCGCAGGTGCAGCACGCCCTCGGCTTCGATGCCGGGCACCGGCAGCGATCGCGGGTGCGCTCCGGTGGTGATCAGCAGCTTGTCGAAGTCGATCCGGGTGTCGTCGGCCAGCTCGACCTGCCGCAGCGACCGGTCGATCCGCCGCACCGACACCTGGAGCTGGAGGTCCACCCGGTTGTCGGCGTACCAGCCCTCGTCGTGCACGTAGGCCGCGTCGAAGCCGGTGTTGCCCAGCAGGTACTCCTTGGACAGCGGAGGCCGTTCGTAGGGCCGGTGCGGTTCGTCGCCGAGCAGCGTGATCCGCCCGTCGAACCCCAGCGCCCGCAACGCCTCGGCGCCCTTGGCACCGGCCATCCCGGCGCCCACGATCACGAACCGCTCCGAATCCGCCACGACGACCTCGCTCCCCACCGGTTCCGCGCTCCGGTCGAGCGTCCGTCCCCGGCTTCTCCCGGGCAACCTGGCGAAAAGCACGGAGGGCACCTCCGCCCGGCCGGAACCGGTCGGAGATGCCCTCCGGCATCACCTGTTCGAGGCGTCTCGGATCAGCGGACGGCGTCCAGGGCGTCGATCAGCCCGGCGCCGTAGAAGCCCGCTCCGCTCTTGCCGCCGGTGCAGACCGCGTCCGGCTTGCCGTCGCCGTCCGGGTCGTAGTTCTTCGGGCACTCCAGCGCGTCCGCCTGGTTGGCCAGCGCGCCGATCACCTGCTGGCTGCTCCACTCCGGGTGGGCGCTGCGCAGCAGCGCGGCCACACCGGCCGCGTGCGGGCCCGCCATCGAGGTGCCCTGCATCCAGCCCCAGCCACCGCCGGGCACCGAGGACAGCACCCGGCCGTTCTTCGACGGGGTGTCCGGGATCTGGTTCTTGTCACCGCCCGGGGCGGTCACCGTGATGGAACCCATGCCGTAGTTGGAGTAGTACGACTTCACCGCGTCGACGCCCACCGCGGACACCGAGACCACGCCCGGCAGCTCGCCCGGCAGGATGCGGCAGTCGTGCCCGGTCTGGCGGTCCTGCGTCGGGCCGCCGTTGTTCGGGCTGTTGGTGTCGCGGATCGGCTTGGACAGGTCCCAGTTGCTGTTGCCCGCCGACGTCACGGTCAGGACGTCCTTGCTGTTGGCGTAGTCGACGGCGCGGCGCACCGCCTCCGCCGCGGCCCGCTGGTCCGGGTCGCTGTCGCACCAGAGGTACCACGGGTCGACGAAGTAGGAGTTGTTGGTGACGTCGATGCCCTGCTCAGCGGCCCAGATGAAACCGCAGATCGCGTACTCGGGGTAGATGAACCCGTCGTCGTCGATCAGCCGCACCGAGGCCAGGTTGACCTCCGGGGCGACACCGGTGATGCCGACGCCGTTGCGGGCCGCGCCGATGGTGCCCGCCACGTGCGTGCCGTGGTCCTGCGTCGGGTCCTGCGGCTGCCAGGACTCCTGCCGGGTGTCCGGGACGCCCTGGTTGACGCAGCTCACCGACTTGGAGACGTCCAGGTTCGGGGCGAGGTCGGGGTGCGTCGGGTCGATGCCGTAGTCCAGCACGCCGACGGTGATGTCCTTGCTTCCCTGGGAGATCTGGTGGGCCTGGTCGGCCTTGATCTGCCGCATGTCCCACTGCTCGGGCTCCAGCGGCTCCTGCCCGGCGGCCTGCGCGGCGAACGCGGCGGCGTTGACGGTGCCCTCCAGCGTCTCCAGCCGCGTCGACTGCGCCGGCGGGAGCTGCTCGGCGAGGTTGCGGGTGTTGCCCGCCTGCTCGACCGCGGGCTGGCTGCGCACCTGGTCGGCGAAGCCGGGATCGGTGGAGGTCGCCACGACGACCCCGATCTGCGGCCAGCTCTGCACCACGGTGCCGCCGACAGCGCGGACCGAGTCCTCGGTCAGCTTCAGGCCGTCCCCGGTCGGTCCGAGCACGACGAAGTGCGCGGGCGCCGCGGTGCTCGCCGGCGCCGGCTCGGCGGTGCCGATGACACCGGCCGGCACCAGCAGTGCCAATGCGAGGGCCGACCCGGCGATGCGCGCGGATCTCCCCCTCATTCCTTTGCGTGACACGCGTCCCTCCTATGGAGACAGAGTGCGATCCACCCAGTGGTATTCGTCGGATTCTGCGCCTGATTTGGGGATGCCCGGTAGGGCGAAACGGAGTAATTCACTAGCCGAGAGTGAGCCGTGCGCCACGTCATCGGTGGCTGCGTTCCCCGGTGCATCGGACTTAGAGTCGGCGGGTGTCGGTAGTAGATCTGCAACTCGCCCAGCCGGAACCCACCCCGAGCGCATCGGCCATGCGCCGAGCGCTCCGCCGGGCCACCGACGGTGTTTCGCTGGACGCCGCCGAAGCCGCCGTGCTGCTGCACGCTCGCGGCGATGACCTGGAGAAACTGCTGGCCGCCGCGGGTCGCGCGCGGGATGCGCACCTGGTCGCCGAGGGACGGCCGGGGATCGTCACGCACGCCCGCAACGTGTTCATACCGCTGACCCGGTTGTGCCGCGACCGCTGTCATTACTGCACCTTCGCCACCGTCCCGCACCGCGTCGAATCGGCGTTCCTGGAGCGCGAGGAGGTCGTGGAGATCGCCCGGCAGGGCGCCGCCGCCGGCTGCACGGAAGCCCTGTTCACATTGGGCGATCGGCCGGAGGAGCGCTGGTCGGCGGCCGCGGAGTGGCTGGAGGCGCGCGGCTACTCCTCCACTGTGGACTACGTGCGGTCCTGCGCGATCGCGGTGCTGGAGGAGACCGGGCTGCTGCCGCACCTGAACCCCGGCGTGCTGTCCTGGTCGGAGCTGACCAGGCTGAAGCCGGTCGCGGCGAGCATGGGCATGATGCTGGAGACCACCGCCGAGCGGCTGTGGCGGGACAAGGGCGGGCCGCACTTCGGCAGCCCGGACAAGGAGCCCGCGGTCCGGTTGCGCGCGCTGGAGGACGCCGGGCGCGTCGCGGTGCCGTTCACCAGCGGGATCCTCATCGGCATCGGGGAGAACCGCACCGAGCGCGCCGAGTCGCTGCTCGCGCTGCGCGGCATCGCCCGCCAGTACGGGCACCTGCAGGAAATCATCGTGCAGAACTTCCGGGCCAAGCCGGACACCGCGATGCGCGACGTGCCCGACGCCGACCTGCACGACCTGGCCGCCACCGTTGCGGTCGCACGGCTGCTGATGCCCTCCGGCGTCAGCGTGCAGGCACCGCCGAACCTGGTCGGCGACCAGCAGCTGCTGATGCTGCGGGCCGGCATCGACGACTGGGGCGGGGTGTCCCCGGTGACCCCGGACCACGTCAGCCCCGAGCACCCGTGGCCCCAGCTGGACGACCTGGCCACGACCACCGCGGAAGCCGGCTTCGAGCTGCGCGAGCGCCTCACCGCCTACCCGCGCTACGTGCGCGCGGGGCTCGCGGGCGACAGCACGCAGTGGCTGGACCTGCGGGTGGCCGGGCACGTCGCGGCGCTGGCCACCGCGGACGGCCTGGCGCGGCCGGACGCCGAGATCGTCGGCCGCGAGTGGCAGGAGCCCGATGGCGGGTTCGATTCCATCGGCCGCACCGACCTGCACCGCAGCATCGACACCACGGGCCGCACCGAGGACCGCCGCGGCGACTTCGACACCGTCTACGGCGACTGGGACGAGCTGCGCGCCCAGGTGCCAGCGGGCACCGCTCCGGAGCGGCTCGACGCCGACGTGCGCGCCGGGCTCCGGCTGGCCTCCTCCGACCCGGCCGCGCTGCTCGGCGAAGCCCACCACGACGCGGCGATGGCCTTGCTGACCTGCGACGGAGCCGCGCTGGACGAGCTCACCCGGATCGCCGACGAGCTGCGCAGGGAGGTCGTCGGCGACGACATCACCTACGTGGTCAACCGCAACATCAACTTCTCCAACATCTGCTACGTGGGCTGCCGGTTCTGCGCCTTCGCGCAGCGCGAGCGCGACGCGGACGCCTACCGGCTCTCGCCGGAGGAGGTCGCCGACCGCGCCGACGAGGCGTGGCGGGCCGGGGCCACCGAGATCTGCATGCAGGGCGGCATCGACCCGCGGCTGCCGGTGTCCGGCTACGCCGACCTGGTGCGCGCGATCAAGCGGCGGGTGCCGGAGATGCACGTGCACGCCTTCAGCCCGATGGAGATCGTCAGCGCCGCGGCCAAGGCCGGGGTGAGCATCGCGGACTGGCTGGCCGAGCTGAAGGAGGCCGGGCTGGGCAGCATCCCGGGCACCGCGGCGGAGATCCTCGACGACGAGGTGCGCTGGGTGCTGACCAAGGGCAAGCTGCCCGCCGCCGAGTGGGTGGAGGTCATCAGCACCGCGCACCGGCTGGGCATCCCGTCCTCGTCGACGATGATGTACGGCCACGTCGACACGCCCGAGCACTGGCTGGGCCACTTCCGGACGCTCGCCGGGGTGCAGGACACCGCTGCCGAGCACGGCAACGCGGGGCTGACCGAGTTCGTGCCGCTGCCGTTCGTGCACCGCAACGCGCCGATCTACCTCGCCGGGCTCGCCCGGCCGGGTCCCACGAACAGGGACAACCGCGCGGTGCACGCGATGGCGCGCGTGCTGCTGCACGGCCGCATCGACAACGTCCAGTGCTCCTGGGTCAAGCTCGGCGACACCGGGACGACCGAGGTGCTGCACGGCGGCGCCAACGACGTCGGAGGCACTCTGATGGAGGAGACCATCAGCCGGATGGCGGGCTCGGAGCACGGTTCGGAGCGCAGCGTCGAGGAGCTGCACGAGCTGGCCGCCAGGGCGGGCCGCCCGGCGCGCCAGCGGACCACCACCTACGGCCGTCCGGGCCGGGTGCAGCTGGGCGTCAGCCCGGCCTGATCCGCCGCGCGACTTCCCCTGAAACGGGACGTGGACCTCAGGGGAAGTCGCGGTTTCCTCGCCGTCGAACTCGAACGTGTGTGTCGCAAGTCACATGCTTCACCGGATCGGGTAGCTGCCAGGCGCGCTGATCCGGCCGCTGGCCTGCGTAGTTCTACCTAGGGCGGACCCGAATTCAGGTGCGTTCAGCCGGAAAATATGATCATTCCGTCGTGGTCGGGACACGCAAAGCGACCACGCGCGTAACGGTCGACCGGTACGGTCCGCCACCAGACTCGGACGAATGCTGACCCGATCGGGTCAACTGTCGTTAGGGAGACGCGCTCGTGCGTAGCCGAATATCTCGCGTGGTCACGCGAGTCTCCGCGCTCGGAGCCGCTGTCGCAGCGGCGTTGATGACGACCGCGACGGCGGCCACCGCCGAACCGCTGGCGCTGACCGTGCGCGGACCGCTGGACTCGCTGGCCACTCCGGTCGGCCTCACCGCGGTCGGGCTCGGCGTGGTCGGCATGGTCGCGGGTGCCTTCCGGAAGAAGAAGGTCCAGCCCGAGAACCAGCGCAAGACCTCCTGACCCGGAGGTCGCTCCCACCGGTGCGGCGGGACTTGCGAGAATCAGCTGCGTGAGCAGCGACACCGCACCTCAGAACAGCCAGTCCGCGGCTCGGCCGCGCGTGTTGTCCGGCATCCAGCCGACCGCCGACTCGTTCCACCTCGGCAACTACCTGGGCGCCCTGCGGGAGTGGGTCGCCATGCAGGACGAGCACGACGCCTTCTACTGCGTCGTCGACCTGCACGCCATCACCGTCGAGCAGGACCCGGCGCAGCTGCGCCAGCGCACCCGGCTGTCCGCCGCCCAGCTGCTCGCCCTCGGCATCGACCCGGACCGCTCCACGCTGTTCGTGCAGAGCCACGTCCCGGAGCACGCCCAGCTCAGCTGGGTGCTGGAGTGCCAGACCGGCTTCGGCGAGGCCGGCCGGATGACCCAGTTCAAGGACAAGTCCGCGCGGCAGGAGGCCGAGCACGTCAGCGTCGGGCTGTTCACCTACCCGGTCCTGCAGGCCGCCGATATCCTGCTCTACCAGGCCGACGCGGTCCCGGTCGGCGAGGACCAGCGCCAGCACCTGGAGCTCACCCGCAACCTGGCGCAGCGGTTCAACTCCCGCTACGGCGCCACCTTCACCGTCCCGGCCGCGCACATCCCCAAGGGCACCGCGAAGATCTACGACCTGCAGGACCCGACGGCCAAGATGAGCAAGTCTGTCCCGGCGGGCGTGGTCGAGCTGATGGAGACGCCGAAGCGCTCGGCGAAGAAGATCCGCTCCGCGGTCACCGACCTGGAGCGCGAGATCCGCTACGACGTGGACAACAAGCCCGGCATCAGCAACCTGCTGGTGATCTACTCGGCGCTGACCGACCGCAGCATCCCGGAGCTGGAGGCCGCCTACGAGGGCAAGGGCTACGGTGACCTGAAGAAGGACCTCGGCGAGGTCGTGGTCGAGTTCGCGACGCCGTTCCAGGAGAAGGTCCACGGCTACCTCGACGACCCGGCGGAGCTGGACAAGGTGCTGCACCGCGGCGCCGAGCGGGCCCGCGAGGTGGCGAGCGAGACGCTGCGCACCGTGTTCGATCGGGTGGGCTTCCTGCCGCCGATGGGCTGAGCTGATCAACCGCGGGTAGCCTGCAGCCGTTCGGGGGAAGCCGTTGCGGCTGGAGGTGCACCGTGGCCGGGCAGCAGGACGAGAAGCCGGGGCGGATGGCGGTGCTGCGCCGCAAGCACCCGTGGCTGGACCGGCTGATCCGCGCGTTCGAGCGGTACCAGAAGCAGTACGGCGACTACTACGCCGCGGCGATCACCTACTTCAGCGTGCTCGCGCTGGTCCCGCTGCTGATGATCGCCTTCGCGGTCGCCGGTTTCGTGCTGGCCGGCAATCCCGAGCTGCTCGGGCGGCTGCAGGACTCGATCACCTCGGCGGTGCCCAGCCCGGCGATGAGCCAGATGCTGACCGGCGTCGTCGACCAGGCGATCCGGCAGGCGGGCGCGGTCGGGGTGATCGGTCTGCTCACCGCGCTGTACTCCGGCCTGGGCTGGATGACGAACCTGCGCGAGGCGCTGACCGCGCAGTGGACCCAGGTCCCGGAACAGCAGCCGATGCTGCGCCGGATGGTCTCCGACCTGCTGTCCCTGATCGGTCTCGGCGCGGCGATGGCGCTCTCGTTCGGGATCAGCGCGCTCGGCGGCGTCGGGCTGCGGCTGTTCGAGCTGGTCGGGATCGAGCACACCACGGCGGCGGTGTACTCGCTCCGGGCCCTGACCACCGTGCTGTCGCTGACGGCGAGCTGGCTGGTGTTCCTGTGGGTGCTGGCGAGGCTGCCGCGCAAACCGGTCACCCTCCGCACGGCGGTGTGGGGCGCGCTGTTCGCCGCCATCGGTTTCGAGATCCTCAAGCAGGTCGCGGTGATCTACCTGAACAGCGTGACCAGCTCGCCGGCCGGAGCGGCGTTCGGCCCGATACTCGGTCTGCTGGTCTTCGCGAACCTGACCTCGCGGTTCATCCTGTTCGTCACGGCCTGGACGGCATCGGCCCCGGAGAACATGGAAACCGTGCCGCCGCCCCCGCCGGGTCCGGCGATCATCCGCCCGGTGGTCCAGGTCCGCCGAGGCGTCGGCACACGCGCCACGGCAAGCCTGCTCAGCCTGGGAGCGGTCGCAGGCTGGTCGCTGCGCCGACGCCGCTGACGGTTCGAAGACCGTGAGCGGTTTGGGGTGCCATAGCGCCCAAAACGCTCACAGCAGTCCGGCCTGCCGGTACACCGACTCCAGGTAGGCGGTGGCCCCGGCGACGTCGAGCGGTTCGGGCTGCACCAGCCGGAAGAGCACGGCGCCGACCATCATGTCGATCAGCGCGTCCAGGTCGGCATCGGCCGCGATCGTGCCCTCGGCCTGCGCGCGCTCCAGCAGCGCCCGGGTGTTCCGCCGCCGGGGCACGACGTAGTTCTCCCAGTAGGTCGCCATCAGCTCCGGGTGACTGACGCTCGCCCCGAAGATGCGGGCGATCATCGCGCGCAGCCGCGGTTCGGCGATCGCCTCGGCGAGCCCCGGCAGCAGCTTCCGGACCAGCGTCGTCACCGGCAGATCGGCGAGATCGGCCGGTGCTTCGGGGATCCCGTCCCGGGCAGTCTCGATGGCGGCGGCCAGCACCGCTTCCTTGGAATCCCACCGCCGGTACACGGTCAGCTTGCCGACGCCCGCGCGCTTGGCGATCTGCTCGATGCTGGCGCCTTCGACGCCGCCCTCGATGAACACCTCCAGCGCGGCCTGGAGGATCGCCCGGTCCGCTTCCGGATTGCGCGGCCGCCCGCGGGCACGACTCACTGTTCCGCCTCTCCACGATTCGCAGTTGATCTGGTGTGCCGGGGTTTCTGGTGTCCCGTTCCCTTGAGACGCGGGCTGCTCATGAGGTCCTCCCGGCCAACAGCAGGGTTGTTTCGAGCCAGCGGGTGAGTTCTGCCGCGCTGGTTCCGCGCCAGGCCAGGTGGGCGTCCGGGCGTATCAGCCAGATCTCGTCCCGGCGATCTTCCGGAACCAGGTGCACGGCGGCATCTCCGAGCGGAGTTTCCGGCCGCTGACCGGAAAGCACCGCCCAGCGGCCTCGGAGCTCGGTGTGCAACCGCGTCGGGCGGCCGTCGGCGTCCTGGCACACCAGGTCCGGCACCCGGTCGCCGGGACGGGGCCGCGGGCCGCGGCGGGAGCCGAGCGGGCCGCGGCGGTAGTTCACCCACAGCTGCGATGCCAGCCAGGTTCCGCGCCGCTGGAACGCGTCGAGGTTGGCGACGCGGGTGAACAGGTTGCGCACCGCCCGGCCGACGATCCCGTTGGCCAGCATGATCTTGGTGTTCGCCGTGGTGCCGCGCAGGACGTCCTCGGCCAGCGGTCGCCGTTCGGCCTGGTAGGTGTCCAGCAGCGCGCTCCCGGCCCGGCCTCGCACCACCAGCGCGAGCTTCCACGCCAGGTTCTCGGCGTCGCCGATGCCGGTGTTCATGCCCTGACCGCCGAACGGGCTGTGGATGTGCGCGGCGTCCCCGGCCAGCAGGACCCGTCCGGCGCGGTAGCTGTCGGCGAGCCTGCGGTGGATGCGGAACGCCGATGTCCAGGTGGCCTCGCGCAGTCGTGCGTCGGTGCGGCCGGTGCGCTCGGGGAGCAGGCGCCGCAGCTGCGCCAGGACGTCGTCCTCCGCGTGCTCGACGTCGGCCATCACCCGCCACCGGTCGTCGGTCTCGCTGCGCATCGGCATCGCGAGGAACAGCCCGTCCCGGGCGAACCAGCCCGAGGAGCCGAGCCGGTCCAGGTCCCAGTCGGCGTCTACGTCGGCGAGCAGCCACTGGTCCACCAGCTGCGCGCCGGGGAAGCCGATGCCGGTGAGCCTGCGCACCGCGCTGTGCGCGCCGTCGCAGCCCACCACGTAGTCCGCGCGCGAGGTCTCGCCGGAAACCGTGGCGGTCACGCCGTCGGCGTCCTGCACCAGGTCGGTGAGCTCGCGATCCCACTCGACCGCGCCGCCGAGCTCGGTCAACCGCCCGCGCAGCACGGCCTCCACCTCGGCCTGCGACACCAGCAGAGCGGAGAGCTGATCGCCCTCGATCTCGCCGAAGCTGACGGTGGCCAGCGGTTTGTCGGCGGCGTGCAGTGTGATCCGGACGGCGTGCTGAGCGCGATCCGGCAGGTCGCCGAGCGCGCCCAGCCGGTTCAGCACCTCGACGCCGCGCGCGTGCAGGATGTTCGCCCGCGACGTCGTCGCCGGGCCCGCGGCCCGATCGATCACGCGAACCGGCACGCCGTGCGCGCGCAATCCGCATGCCAGCGCCAGGCCGGTCGGGCCGGCTCCCACCACGAGAACGCCCATCATCGCTCCTATTAGTTAACGATACGGGACCGTTAACTAATTGAACCACGACCGGCGGCCGTCCGGTAGTGCGCTCGGATTAGGGGTGGTCGTCGCCGCCGCTGCGCCGGCGGCGGGCGAGTGCGGCCCGGCGCCGCTGCACCGCGACCGCGGCGACCACGGCGACGGCTGCTGCGGCCAGCAGCGCGAGCGGCCCGCCGATCGTGCCGAACATGGGGTCCTCCGGCTGCGCCTGCACCGACTGGTCCACCGGCTCGACATCCGCGATCGGCGCCGGGGAAGCGGTGACCAGCTCGCCGACCGGGGCGCCGTTCAGCTCGAAGCCGTAGTCCAGCAGCCGCATGGTCTGCGCGGACAGCCGCACCGGCTGGTTCTCGCCGCGCATCAGCACCGCCACCAGCCGCCGCCCGCCGTGGTCGGCCGCGCCGATGTAGGTGTGCCGGGCGTCGTCGGTGAACCCGGTCTTGCCGCCCAGCCCGCCCGGGTAGGCCCGCAGAACCTGGTTGTCGCTCCAGACCTCCAGCGGCGGACCACCCGGTGCGCCGGGCAGGAAGGCCTGGTGCGTGCTCACGATCTCGGCGAACGCCGGGTTCTGCATGGCCACCCGGAAGACGACCGCCAGGTCGTAGGCGGAGGTGCTCATCCCCGGACCGTCCAAACCGGACGGTGTCGCCGCGCGGGTGTCCAGCGCGCCGAGCGACTTCGCCAGCGCGTTCATCTTGTCGACGGTGGCCTCGATCCCGCCCAGCTTCATCGCCAGCGCGTGCGCGGCGTCGTTGCCGGACCGCAGGATCAGCCCGGTCAGCACGTCCCGGACGGTGTAGGTGGCGCCGGGAGCGAGCCCGACCCGGCTGCCCTCCTGGTTGGCGTCCTCCTGGGTGGCCACGAGCGTGTCGTCGAGCTGGAGCTCGCGGAGCGCGACGAGCGCGGTCAGCACCTTGATGGTGGACGCCGGGCGGTGCCGGGCGTGCGGCTCGTGCGCGGCCAGCACCGCACCGGTGTCCAGATCTGCGACCAGCCAGCTGGCCGCGGTGATCTCGGTCGGCAGCGCGGGAGCGTAGAGCGGGAAGGCGGGCCCGCACCCGCCCAGCTGCTCGCCACCGACGGGCGTCTCCGGGACCGGCACGGGCTCCGGGACCGGCTGGCCGGGTAACGGCACCTCGGAGGTGTCCACCGGCGGCGGGGGCGCTGCGATGTAGCAGTCCTCGGCGTGCGCGGTGCCGCTCAGGAGCGGGAGCGCCACGCCGAGAGCGCAGAGGGCGACCTTGGTGCGAAGCAGGATTACCGAACCGCGGGCACTTCGAGGCACACGCAGCAGGCTAGCCAATCCACCGAGCCCGCGTGTCGGCAACATCCACCCGGACAGGTGGGTGAGGCGGCTTACAGCGGATACTGGCCTCGTGACGATTTCCCGACGTGTTGCGCTGTTCCTGCTGGCCTTCGGCGTGTGGTCCTACCTGCTGTGGCCGAACTTCGCGCGCAACATCTGGAACAGCGACCGCTCCTGGGCCGACGGCTCCCCGACGAGCTACCTGATCGTGCACCTGGTGATCGCGGTGGTCTCCCTGGTCCTGGGCACGATCATCGGCATCATCGGCTGGCGAGCCTTCCGCGCCACCCGCAAGTCGGCGGACTGACGCCGTCACCGCGTGACGCGGATGTCGTCGAAGTAGTCGTCGTCCTCGTCCCAGGACGGCGCCCGTGCGGGGTCGGAGGCTGCGGTCGTGCCGCCTCGCGCTCGGCCGCGATCGCACGGGATCGGCGGCGCTGTGGGTCGTTCGGGTGTTCGGGTCAGTGTCGAACAGCGGTTCCGGGCGCCAAAGCGAAACCGGCGCCCACCCCGAGGGGTGAGCGCCGGTTCAGGTGTTCGTTGCCTCAGCGGCGGCGGAACATCAGAGCTCGCTTCACTTCCTGGATCGCCTTCGTGACCTGGATGCCACGGGGGCAGGCGTCCGTGCAGTTGAAGGTCGTGCGGCAGCGCCACACGCCGTCGACGTCGTTGAGGATGTCCAGGCGCTCCTCGGCACCCTCGTCACGGCTGTCGAAGATGAAGCGGTGGGCGTTGACGATCGCCGCCGGGCCGAAGTAGTTCCCGTCCGACCAGTACACCGGGCACGACGTGGTGCACGCCGCGCACAGGATGCACTTAGTGGTGTCGTCGAAGCGGGCGCGCTCGGCCACCGACTGGATCCGCTCGCGGGTCGGCTCGTTGCCGGAGGTGATCAGGTACGGCTTGATCGTCCGGTAGGCCTCGAAGAACGGCTCCATGTCGACGATCAGGTCCTTCTCCACCGGGAGGCCCTTGATCGGCTCGATGGTCAGGGTGGTCTCGCCGCCCTTGGCCAGCAGGTCCTTCATCAGCACCTTGCAGGCCAGCCGGTTGACGCCGTTGATCCGCATCGCGTCGGACCCGCACACGCCGTGCGCGCAGGACCGGCGGAAGGACAGCGAACCGTCGATGTACCACTTGATGTAGTGCAGCAGGTTCAGCACGCGGTCGGACGGCAGCGCCGGGATCCGGTAGGACTCCCAGTGCAGGTCCTCGTCGGTCTCCGGGTTGTACCGCAGGATCTTGACGGTCACCATCGTGGCGTCGTCGGGGATCGGCGGTGCGTCGTCCGGGATCTGGTTCTTCTCGGGGGACGTGGTGGCGGCGGTCATCAGTACTTACGCTCCATCGGCTGGTACCGGGTGACGACGACGGGCTTGTAGTCCAGCCGGATGTCGGCCTGGAAACCGGTCAGCCCCAGCGGGGCGTCCGGGTCCTCCTCCTCCGGCAGCACCTTGTACTGCATGCTGTGCCGCATGAAGTTGACGTCGTCGCGGGCGGTGTAGTCCTCGCGGGCGTGCCCGCCGCGGGACTCCTTGCGGGCCAGCGCGGCGTTGACCAGCGCCTCGGCCAGGTCGAGCAGGAAGCCCAGCTCGATGGCCTCGAGCAGGTCGGAGTTGTACCGCTTGCCCTTGTCGTGCACGGAGATCCGGCCGTAGCGCTCCTTGAGCGCCTGCACGTCCGACAGCGCCGTCTTCAGCGTCTCCTCGGTGCGGTACACCGAGGCGTTGGCGTCCATCGTCTGCTGCAGCTCGGTGCGGATCGTGGCGACCCGCTCGCCGCCGTGCGCGGTGCGCAGGTGGTCGACCATGCCCTCCACGAGCTTGGTCGGGTTCTCCGGGATGTCGACGTGCTCGTGGCTGAGCGCGTACTCCGCGGCGGCGATGCCGGAGCGGCGGCCGAACACGTTGATGTCCAGCAGCGAATTGGTGCCCAGGCGGTTCGAGCCGTGCACCGAGACGCAGGCGCACTCACCGGCGGCGTAGAGACCGGGGATGACGTTCTCGTTGTCCCGCAGGACCTCGCCCTCCACGTTGGTCGGGATGCCGCCCATCGCGTAGTGCGCGGTCGGGTAGACCGGCACCGGCTCCTCGGTCGGCTCCACGCCCAGGTAGGTGCGGGAGAACTCCATGATGTCCGGCAGCTTCGCCTCGAGCAGCTCTTCACCGAGGTGGGTGACGTCGAGCAGCACGTAGTCCTTGTTCGGGCCGGCGCCGCGGCCCTCCAGCACCTCCAGGGCCATCGACCGGGCGACGATGTCGCGCGGCGCGAGGTCCTTGATGGTGGGGGCGTAGCGCTCCATGAACCGCTCGCCGTCGGCGTTGCGCAGGATGCCGCCCTCGCCGCGGACGCCCTCGGTGATCAGGATGCCGAGGCCGGCCAGACCGGTCGGGTGGAACTGGTAGAACTCCATGTCCTCCAGCGGCAGGCCCTTGCGGTAGATGATGCCCATCCCGTCACCGGTCAGGGTGTGCGCGTTCGACGTGGTCTTGAAGACCTTGCCGAAACCGCCGGTCGCGAAGATGACCGCCTTGGCCTGGAAGACGTGGATCTCGCCGGTGGCCAGCTCGTAGGCGATGGCGCCGGTGCAGACCTGCTGCCCGTCGGGGCCGTCGCTGAGCATGATGTCCAGGACGTAGAACTCGTTGTAGAACTCCACGCCGTGCTTGACGCAGTTCTGGTACAGCGTCTGCAGGATCATGTGGCCGGTGCGGTCCGCGGCGTAGCAGGCGCGGCGCACCGGCGCCTTGCCGTGGTCGCGGGTGTGGCCGCCGAACCGGCGCTGGTCGATCTTGCCCTCAGGGGTCCGGTTGAACGGCAGCCCCATCTTCTCCAGGTCGAGGACCGCGTCGATGGCCTCCTTCGCCATGATCTCGGCGGCGTCCTGGTCGACCAGGTAGTCACCGCCCTTGATCGTGTCGAAGGTGTGCCACTCCCAGTTGTCCTCTTCGACGTTGGCCAACGCCGCGCACATGCCGCCCTGGGCGGCACCGGTGTGCGAACGGGTGGGGTAGAGCTTGGTCAGCACGGCGGTGCGGGCGCGCTGCCCGGATTCGATCGCGGCGCGCATCCCGGCGCCCCCAGCGCCGACGATGACCACGTCGTACTTGTGGAATTGCATGGTCGCCTCCTCGGGCGGCGGCGAGGTCCGGGGTAGGCGACGACCTCGCCGCGATGTGGTCGTCTGCGGCTAGCCGATGTTCGGGTCGAAGGTGAACAGGACGAAGGTGCCCAGACCCACGGTCAGCAAGACCGAGACGTACAGCAGCATCTTCAGCCAGAAGCGCGTGCCGTCCTTGCGCGAGTAGTCGTTGATGATGGTGCGCAGTCCGTTGCCGCCGTGCAGTCCGGCCAGCCAGAGCATCGTCAGGTCCCACATCTGCCAGAACGGGGACGCCCAGCGGCCTGCGACGAAGGCGAAGTTGATCCGCTGCACGCCGCCGTCCAGGAACAGCATGATCAGCAGGTGGCCCAGCACCAGGAACAGCAGGACCACACCGGACAGCCGCATGAACAACCAGCTGTAGAGCTCGAAGTTGTTGCGGCGGGCGGCCGGCCGGGAAGGGGAGCGCGGCTTCTCCACGGAAAGCGGTGCGTCGGTGACGGTCATTGCGCTCAACCCCCGAGGAATTCGTTGACCGCGCGGCTGAGCAGGCTGATCGCCGCCGGGATGATCAACACCAACCAGAGGACCACGACGGTCCACAGCATCGGCTTCTGGTACTTGGTGCCCTTGGACCAGAAGTCGACCAGCATGACGCGGATGCCGTTGAACGCGTGGAACAGCACCGCCGCCAGAAGACCCAGCTCGAAGAGGATCATGATCGGGTGCTTGTAGGTCTCGATGACCGTGTCGTACGCGTTCGGCGACACCCGCACCAGGGCGGTGTCCAGGACGTGCACGAACAAGAAGAAGAAGGTGAGTACGCCCGTGATCCGGTGGGCGACCCACGACCACATGCCCAGATCGCCGCGGTAGAAACGCCCCTTTGCGCGCGGCGCGGTGGCGCGCTCCGGTGCGTCGGCCGCGGAGGCGGTGGTGCTGGCCATGGTGGAAGGCCTCCAACCTCGCTGGTGGACTGACGGCCCCCGTCCGGGAACAAGAGCGACCGGCCCCGAGTCGCAGTTGGTCCCAATTGGCATTGGGTGCAGCACGCCCGTCACCGGCCACGAACTGGGGCCTTGACGCATCGGATGCTAGACCCGACCAATCGCCCAGGCCTACTCGCCCGTGCCCTCTGTGATCGACCAGACAAGCCCGCTGCTCCTGTTGATCGATGTAGAAATCATTTCGTGACACGCGAGCAATGCTCAAGCGGCAGCGTCAAGGCTTAATTTCGAGAGCCACGTCACCGAATGGCGTGCGCCGCGGACCGGGCGAACAATTCACCGAGGACGACACCATCGGGTGGAAGTTCGGCCGGCACCGCCGTGCTCCGGCACGGCGGTTCGGGGGTGCGGCGGGACCGACAGGAAAGGGGAACGGCATGCGGCGGACGCCGATGTGGAGGCGCTCGGGTGCCGGAGGTTCACGAACGGGCATCGCGGTGGCCGTGCTGCTCACCGGCTCGCTGGTGCTGGCCGGCTGCGCGAAGGACGGAGGCGGCGGGGGCACCAACAACGCCGAGGGGCAGGGCTGCCAGCTCAACGCCCCGCCGACCGCGACCGCTCCGCCCGTGCAGCCCACCCAGCCGCAGGCCCCGCCGGCCGCCCAGCAGATGCGGGTGGGGCTGGCCTTCGACATCGGCGGGCGCGGCGACGCCTCCTTCAACGACGCCTCGGTGGCCGGGCTGGACCGGGCCAAGGCGGAGATGGGCTTCTCCGACGTCAAGGAGCTCGACGCGGGCGCCGGTGAGCCGGAGGACGCCAAGCAGACCCGCCTGCGGCAGCTGGCGCGCGAGGGCTACAACCCGGTGATCGCCGTCGGCTACGCCTACGCCGACTCGGTCAAGGTCGTCGCGCCGGAGTTCCCGGGCACCAAGTTCGCGATCATCGACGAGCAGGTCGACGGCGTGCCCAACGTCACCTCGCTGGTCTTCGCCGAGGAGCAGGGCTCGTTCCTGGTCGGCGTGATCGCCGCGCACCGGTCGAAGAACTGCCAGGTCGGTTTCGTCGGCGGTGTGGAGACGCCGCTGATCCAGAAGTTCCAGGCCGGCTTCGAGGCGGGCGCCAAGGCCGCCGCGCCGGACATCGAGATCGACAGCAAGTACCTGACGCCGGCCGGTGACTTCAGCGGCTTCCAGGACCCGAACAAGGGCGCCGAGGTCGCGACCGGGCAGCTGGAGTCGGGCGCGGACGTGGTCTACCACGCAGCGGGCGCGTCCGGGAAGGGCGTGTTCTCCGCGGTCAAGCAGGTCGGCGCGAAGGCGATCGGCGTGGACTCCGACCAGTACAACCAGCCGACGGTGGCCGAGTACAAGGACGTGATCATCTCGTCCATGCTCAAGCGCGTCGACCTGGCGGTCTACGACTACATCTCGGCCGTCGCCCGCGACGACCTGGGCTCGCTGCCGAAGAAGTTCGACCTGGCCATCGACGGCGTCGGCTACTCCACCTCCGGCGGGATGGTCAACGACCTGGTCCCGGTGGTGGACGCCTACAAGGCGGCCATCGCCAACGGTGACATCAAGGTCTCCGACAAGCCGTGACGTCCCGGCGCAGGGCACTTCCACGCCGATCTCGCGCGAGATCGGCATCCGGCAGGCGGGGGACGGGGCGATTTCGCGCGAAATCGCCGGCACGCCGCCTCCGGCCGGAGGTGCCCTGCGCGCTCCGTCCGGAGGCGGTTGGCGGTTTCGCGCCAAGACCGTCCCCACCGGACCGAAACCGTCCATTGTTGAGCGTCCGTCCGCTTCGCAGCCGCGAGACGACGTCACCTGGAGCACCATGAACACCGCCACCGAGCCGGAATCCGGCGATCCACCGGCCGTCGAGCTGACCGGCATCACCAAGACCTTCCCCGGCGTGATCGCCAACTCCGACGTGAACCTGTCGGTGCGCGCGGGCGAGGTGCACGCGCTGTGCGGCGAGAACGGCGCGGGCAAGTCGACGCTGATGAAGATCCTCTACGGCATGCAGGCCCCGGACTCCGGCACGATCCGGGTGCACGGCGCGGAGGTCCGGCTGCGCACTCCGGCCGAGGCGATCCGCGCCGGGATCGGCATGGTCCACCAGCACTTCATGCTGGCCGACAACCTGACCGTGCTGGAGAACATCGTGCTCGGCGCGGAGGGCGTGCACGGCATCGGCGCCAAGGCCCGCCGCGCGGTGCTGGACCTGGCCGCCAAGGCCGGTTTCGAGGTGCGCCCGGACGTGCTGGTCGAACGGCTCGGCGTGGCCGACCGGCAGCGGGTGGAGATCCTCAAGGTGCTCTACCGCGGCGCGCGGATCATCATCCTCGACGAGCCCACCGCGGTGCTGGTGCCGCAGGAGGTCGACGAGCTGTTCACCACCCTGCGCACCATGCGCGAGCAGGGCTTCACGTTCCTGTTCATCTCGCACAAGCTCGACGAGGTGCGCGCGATCGCCGACACGATCACGGTGCTGCGCCGCGGCACCACCGTCGGCACCGTGCCCACCGACGAGGTCACCAACCAGCGGCTGGCCGAGATGATGGTCGGCAGCGAGCTCCCGGTCCCCGAGCGCGGCGAGTCCACGGTGACCGACCGCGAGGTGCTCGTCCTGTCCGGACTGTCCGCATCGGAGCAGGACCGCGTGGTGCTGTCCGATGTCGACCTGGTGGTGCGCGCCGGTGAGGTTGTCGGCATCGCCGGGGTGGAGGGCAACGGCCAGACCGAGCTGGTCGAGGCGATCATGGGCATGCGCTCGCTCGACGCGGGCCGGATCGCCCTCGGTGAGCGCGACCTGACCGGACTGCCCACCCTGGCCCGCCGGGAGGCGGGCATCGGCTACGTGCCCGAGGACCGGCACCGGCAGGGCCTGCTGCTCGACGAACCGCTCTGGTACAACCGCATCCTCGGCCACCAGACCCGCCGCCCGGTCGCCCGCGGCAGGTGGCTGGACCGGCAGGGCGCGAAGGCCGACGCGACGCGCATCGTCGAGCAGTTCGACGTCCGCACGCCCGGCATCGAGACCGACGCGTCCGCGCTCTCCGGCGGCAATCAGCAGAAGTTCGTGGTGGGCCGGGAGCTCTCCGGCGATCCGGTGCTGCTGATCGCGGCGCACCCGACCCGCGGCGTGGACGTCGGAGCGCAGGCGGGCATCTGGGACCACCTGCGCGCCGCCCGCGCCGAAGGGCTGGCGGTGCTGCTGATCTCCGCCGACCTGGACGAGCTGATCGGCCTGTCCGACACCATCCGCGTGATGCTCCGCGGCCGACTGGTCGCCGAGGCGGACCCGCGCTCGGTGACCGCGGAGGAACTCGGCGCGGCGATGACCGGCGCCCAGGACGGTGAGGTCGCATGAACAACTGGCGCGTACGCCTGCTGCCTGCTGCGCTGGCGATCGTCTTCTCGGTGGTGCTGTGCAGCGCGGTGCTGCTGGTCTCCGGGGCGAACCCGATCGACACGCTGCTGGAGATGATCGCCCAGGTCGGCCGCGGCATGACCGCGGTGAACATCGTCAACACCGCGGGTGCCTACTACCTGGTGGCCATCGCCGCCGCGATCGGGTTCCAGATGAACCTGCTCAACATCGGCATCGAGGGCCAGTACCGGCTGGGCGCCTGCGTGGCGGCGATCGTCGGCGGCGCGGTCAGCCTGCCGTTCGGGCTGCACGCGGTGCTGGTCGTGGTGATCGGTGCGGTCACCGGCGCGCTGTGGTGCGGGATCGCCGCGGTGCTGAAGGTCTACCGCGGGGTGTCCGAGGTGATCTCCACGATCATGCTCAACACCCTGTCCATCGGGCTGATCGCCTTCCTGGTGGCCACCTTCGGCGAGATGCGCGGCAACACGCAGGGCACCGTGCCCATCCCGGCGAGCGGCCAGGTGCCGGGGATCCCGCTGGGCGGCGCCGGGACGATGTTCGGGCTGGTGCTGCTGTCGGTGGCCGTCGGCGTCGGGTACGCGGTGCTCGTCGACCGCACCCGCTACGGCTTCCAGCTGCGCGCCTCGGGGCTGTCGCCGACCGCAGCGCTGGCCGGTGGTGTCGATTCCAAGAAGATGATCATGTCGGCGATGCTGATCTCCGGTGCCATCGCCGGGGTGGCCGGGCTGCCGGAGATCTTGAGCCGCGACCACACCTTCACCATCAACTTCCCGACCGGCTACGGCTTCGCGGGGCTGGCCATCGCGCTGCTCGGCCGCAACCACCCGATCGGCATCGCCTTCGGCGCGCTGCTGTGGTCCTTCCTGGACAAGAGCTCGCTGACGCTGGACAACATCGGAGTGCCGAAGGAGATCGTGACCATCCTGCAGGGCACCATCGTGCTCTCCGTGGTGGTGGCCTACGAACTGGTGCGCCGTCGCGAGCTGGCCGCCGAGCAGCGGCGCGTCGGTCGGGCGCTGGGTACTGCGACCGAAGCACCGGCCGCCGCCGGAACCGGAGGTGAGCGGTCGTGACGACCACGGTTACCAGCGAACCGACGAAGGTTCCGCAGCAGTCCGCCGGGCGGCGGATGCCGGGCTGGGCGCGCGTCCTGCTGTGGGTGGTGGTCGCGTTCGTCGCGGTGTCGATCGCCTCCTACCAGACCGGGGTGCCGCAGCTGACGTCCTCGGGCACCATCCAGTCCGCGGTGCGACTGGGCATCCCGATCCTGCTGGCCGCGCTGGGCGGTCTGTGGGCCGAACGCGCCGGGATCATCAACATCGGCCTGGAAGGCATGATGATCCTCGGCACCTGGGGCGGCGCCTGGGCCGGCTACCAGTGGGGACCCGTCGCCGGGCTGGTCGCGGCGGCCGTGTTCGG
The DNA here is from genome assembly GCF_003635025.1 of Saccharopolyspora antimicrobica. Taxonomy (GTDB): domain Bacteria; phylum Actinomycetota; class Actinomycetes; order Mycobacteriales; family Pseudonocardiaceae; genus Saccharopolyspora; species Saccharopolyspora antimicrobica. The sequence continues at coordinate 3,677,179 of NZ_RBXX01000002.1, forward strand.
CGCGCTGGGCGGCCTGGTGCACGCGATCGCCACGGTGACCTTCGGGGTCAACCACATCGTGTCCGGCGTGGCGATCAACCTGCTGGGCGCGGGCATCGCGAAGTACCTCTCGACGCTGGTGTTCGAACCGATCTCGCGCAACCCGCGGGAATCGCCCGCGGTGCCGAAGTTCGACACCTACTCGGCGCAGCCGCTGGGCACCTGGCTGCAAGAGCTGGAGGGCATGCAGCGGGTCGGCCTCTCGGACGTGGCGGGCATCCTCGGCGGCCTGGTCACCGAGGTCTCGCCGCTGACCATGCTGGCCTACCTGCTGGTGCCGGTGAGCTACCTGGTGCTGTGGCGCTCGCCGTTCGGGCTGCGGCTGCGGTCCTGCGGGGAGAACCCGGTCGCGGCGGAGTCCCTCGGCGTCAACGTCTACCGGTACAAGTACCTGGCGGTGATCATCTCCGGCGCGCTGGCCGGCATCGGTGGCGCGGCTCTGATCCTCAACCCGGGCCAGGCGGGCTACCTGGAGGGGCAGACCAACAACCGCGGCTACATCGGCCTGGCAGCGATGATCTTCGGCAACTGGCGGCCGGGCGGTCTGCTCGGCGGTGCGGCGCTGTTCGGCTACTCCGACGGTCTCCAGCTGCGCAGCGGCGGGACCAGCGTGCACGCGCTGTTCTACGGTGCGACGCTGCTGCTCGTGGTGGTCGCGGCGGTGCAGGTGTGGCGGCGCAGCTGGTTCGCCGCCGGCCTCTCGCTGGTCGCGGCGGCGGTGATGTACGCGGTGTACTGGTACACGGACGAGCTGCCCACGGAGCTCACGGCCTACACCCCGCACCTGGTGACGCTGGTCGTCCTGGGCGTGGCGTCGCAACGACTGCGACCACCCGCGGCCAACGGCCTGCAATACCGCAGGGGAGTCGATTAGTGACCACAGTGGACTGGGAAGCGCTGCGCGCGGCGGCGGTGGAGGCCGCCGCCCAGGCGTACTGCCCGTACTCGGGTCTGCAGGTGGGCGCGGCGGCGTTGTGCGACGACGGCCGCATCGTGACCGGCTGCAACGTGGAGAACGCCTCCTACGGCATCACCCTGTGCGCGGAGTGCACGATGGCCGGTCAGCTCCGCCTGACCGGCGGAGGCCGCTTCGTCGCGGTGGCCTGCCGAAGCGGCACGGGAGACCTCCTGATGCCCTGCGGCCGCTGCCGCCAGATCCTCCAAGAGCTCGGCGGCCCGAACTGCCTGGTCGACACGCCCCGAGGTGTCCTCCCGATGACCGAAGTCCTCCCCGACGCCTTCGAGCTCTGAACGCTTCGCTGAACTTGCTGGTGGGGCTGCATATTCAGCTGGATCACCCGGTTGAGGTGTATCTGTTCGGGGGGTTCGGTTCTCTGTATAGGTGAGAGGTTTCTTGCGGGTTCGGAGGAGGCGGGCATGCATTCTGCGGTCGACGTGATTCGGGTGAAGCGGGACGGCGGTCGGCTCAGCGATGAGCAGATCGACTGGGTCGTCGACGCCTACACGCGCGGGCAGGTGGCTGACGAGCAGATGGCCGCGCTGGCGATGGCCGTGCTGCTGCGCGGCATGACACCGGAGGAGACCGCGCGGTGGACCGCGGCGATGGTCGCCTCCGGCGAGGTGTTGGCGCTCGGTTCGGTCGGAAGGCCCACTGTGGACAAGCACTCCACCGGTGGCGTCGGGGACAAGATCACCTTGCCGCTGACGCCGTTGGTCGCCGCGTGCGGCGCCGCCGTGCCGCAGCTGTCCGGGCGCGGGTTGGGGCACACCGGCGGGACTTTGGACAAGCTGGAGTCCATCCCCGGCTGGCGGGCGCAGCTCTCGGTGGCGGAGGTGCGCGCGCAGCTCGACGAGGTCGGTGCGGTGGTGTGCGCGGCGACGGAGGGATTGGCGCCCGCCGACCGGAAGCTCTACGCCCTGCGCGACGTGACGGGCACGGTCGAGTCGATCCCGCTGATCGCCAGCTCGATCATGAGCAAGAAGATCGCCGAAGGCGTGCAATCGCTGGTGCTGGACGTCAAGTGCGGCTCCGGCGCGTTCATGAAGGACCTCGACCAGGCGCGGGCACTGGCCACCGCGCTGGTGGAGATCGGCAGCGCCAGCGGTCTGCGCACCAGCGCGCTCATCACCGACATGTCCGTGCCGCTGGGCCGGGCGGTCGGCAACGCCCTGGAGGTCGCCGAAGCGGTCGACGTGCTGCGCGGCGGCGGCCCACCGGACGTCGTGGAGCTGACGCTGGCACTGGCCCGCGAGATGCTCGACCACGCGGGCCTGTCCGATGTGGACCCGGAGGCAGCGCTGGCGGACGGTCGTGCGTACGACTCGTGGCGCCGGATGATCGAGGCGCAGGGCGGTGATCCGGCGGCGGAACTGCCCCGGGCGCAGCACATCGACGTGATCACCGCGCCGCGCGCCGGAGTGCTGACCGAGCTCGACGCGTTCGCCGTCGGCATCGCGGCCTGGCGGCTGGGCGCGGGACGAGCCCGCAAGGAGGACGACGTCGACCACGCCGCAGGAGTCCTGTGCCTGGCGAAACCGGGCGACAGCGTCACTGCCGGCCAGCCGCTGCTGGAGCTGCACACCGACCGGCCGGAAACCGTTGCGGCTGCCCGTGAAGCGTTGCGGGGCGCATACGAGATCAGCGACGCCGACCGGAGGTCGACGCCGCTGATCCTGGACCGAGTGGCCGCGAAGAGCGAACCGAGCTGACGAGGGGCGGCCCGGGGCTTCCCGGACCGCCCCTCGGAGCGAATCAGGCGCTTTCGGCGGTGAAGTCGTCTTCGCCGTCGGTGATCGCCTTGTCGGTGGTGTCGCGCTTGGCGCTCTTCGAGCGGCCGCGACGCTGCTGGCGGGGCAGCGTGGTGGGCGGCGGCGGAGCCGAGGGCGCGCTGCCGCCGAGGATCAGCTCGGCGAAGGTCGCCATGGCCTCGTCGAGCTGCCCGGCGTGGCGCCGCTCGCTCTCCTCGTTGGCCTCGCGCACCAGGGCGTTCAGCGCGTCGCTGTCCGGGCGCGACGAGAGCGTGCCCGACAGCTGCGTCAGGTTCTTCGACAGCGTGCCGCCGAGGTCGCCGAGGCCGGTCTTGACGCCCTCTTCGACGGTGTCGAGGCGGCTGGTGAAGCCCTGCTCGACGGTGTCGATCCGGGTGTTGACGTTGTCCTCGACCTGGTCGAGCCGGGACGAGACCTCGCCCAGCCGGTTGGTGAGGTGCTCCAGGCGGTCGGCCAGCTTGTCCAGCTTGTCGGTCGGGTCCACCGCGGGGCGGGCCGCGAGCTGGTCGAGCTTGGCGTCCAGCTGGTCGCGGCTGCCGGAGACGGCGTCGGCGAGCGCGTTCTGCGCGCTGCCGGTGGACTCGGCGACCGCGCGCTGCAGGGCCTCGCGGGTGCCGTCGAGGTGCTCGTGCACGCCCTCGTCGATCTCGGCGAAGCGGCCGCGCAGGCTCGTCTCCAGGGAGTCGATGCGCTCGCGCACCGGGCCGTGCACGGTCGCGGGCAGCGACTCCAGCCGGCCGTCCTGCTTGTCCAGGTGCAGCCCCAGCTCGTCCAGGCGCTTGTGGATGTGGCCGAGCTTGTCCTCCAGGCCGTCCATCCGGCCGACCACGCCGTCCATCCGCCCGGAGACCCCGTCGAGTCGGCCGTCGAGCTGGGCGAACGGTTTGGCCAGCTTGTCCACCAGGCCGTCGACGGAACCCTTCAGCTCGAGCAGCGCACCGTCGTGCGCTTCGAGCTTGGCCAGGGCTTCGTCGAGTCGTTCGGCCAGCACGCTGACTTCGGTGCGGTCCGGCAGCTCGGACAGGCGCTTGCGCACGGAGCCCAGCGACTCCAGCGGGGAGAGCCGGGCGTGGATCTCGTCCAGGGCGTCGAAGATCTGCTGTTGTTCGCTCTCGCGGATCTCAGCCGCACGCGTGAGCATGTTCCGCATGCGGTCGAACGACATGTTCTCGGTCACGGCTAGGGGCGTCCTTCGTCGAGGGGAGGTGAGGACTCACCGAGCCTAGCCATTCACTTCCCGTGTTCCCAGGCACCCCCCGATACATTGCGTCACCACTTCTCGGGCGATGACTCCATTTGGAGCAGCATTCTTCGGCCAAGAAGTCCAGTCGACTCGCCGCCGATTGCCTTAAGCGTTGCAATTGGCTCCATCCGGGTGAGTTTTGCGTGACGGCCGTCCGGCTAGCCGAGCACCGGAAACCCGCAGTTCCCGAAGTTGTGGCCAGGTTTTCGCTGGTAGCTGACAGTGAACCCGGTACTCGCCCCCTGTAACGTGGATGCATGTCGACTCCGGTGAACCTGAACACCATCCGGCAGGCGCCCAAGGTGCTGCTGCACGACCACCTCGACGGTGGGCTGCGGCCGCAGACCGTGATCGATCTGGCGCAGGCTGCCGGGTATTCCGAACTCCCCCACGAGGACCCCGTTGAGCTGGGGAACTGGTTCGAAGCGGCGGCGGATTCCGGGTCGCTGGAGCGGTACCTGGAGACCTTCGCGCACACCGTGGCGGTGATGCAGACGGAGCAGGCGCTGGTCCGCGTCGCGGCGGAGTGCGCCGAGGACCTGGCCGAGGACGGCGTGGTGTACGCCGAGGTCCGCTACGCCCCGGAGCTGTTCCAGGAGGGCGGGCTCACCCTCGACCAGATCGTGCAGGCGGTCCAGGACGGATTCCGGGAAGGCGAGCGGCGAGCCGCGGCCGCCGGGAAACGTATCCGAATCGGTACCTTGCTGTGCGCGATGCGGCAGAATGCGCGCTCGCTGGAAATCGCCGAACTCGCCGTCCGGTACCGGGACGCGGAAGTCGTCGGCTTCGACATCGCCGGCCCGGAGGCCGGATTCCCGCCCACCCGGAACCTGGACGCGTTCGAATACCTGCGCCAGCAGAACGCGCATTTCACGATTCACGCCGGTGAGGCGTTCGGGCTCCCGTCGATCTGGGAGGCCATCCAGCACTGCGGCGCGGAACGGCTCGGGCACGGCGTCCGCATCGTCGACGACATCAAGGTCGACGAGGACGGTTCGGTGCACCTGGGCCGGTTGGCGTCCTACGTGCGGGACCGGCGGATCCCGCTGGAGATGTGCCCGTCGTCGAACCTGCAGACCGGGGCGGCCGCGTCGATGGCCGAGCACCCCATCGGACTGCTGGCCAAGCTGCGCTTCCGGGTCACCGTGAACACCGACAACCGGCTGATGAGCCACTGCTCGATGTCCGGCGAGTTCGCCGCGCTGCACGAGGCCTTCGGCTACGGCTGGGACGAGATGCAGTGGTTCACGGTGAACGCGATGAAGTCGTCGTTCATCGGCTTCGACGAGCGGTTGGAGCTGATCAACGACGTGATCAAGCCCGGCTACGCGGCACTGCTGGGCTGATCGGGCGTCGCGCGTCGTCCGGACCGGGCTGCGCGGGCGGTGCCGTCGGTGGATACTGCCAATCCTGAAGGCGATTCGTGTACGGCGCGAGGTCTGCGGCGCCGCGCAAAGCCCGGGAGGGAACCGTGGCACGGGGTGGTGAACCAACGCTGATCACGTCGGTGCAGCGCGCTCTTCGGTTGCTGGAGGCGGTCAGCGAACAGCCGTCGGGCACCACCGCGAAGCACCTGTCCAGGCGGACCGGGATCGCGCTGCCGACCACGTACCACCTGTTGCGCACCCTGGTGCACGAGGGATATCTCGAAAAGCTCGACGACGGCGCGTTCATCATCGGCGAGCAGGTGGCCGGGCTGCACTCGGCTGCGCAGGGCCAGGGCCTGCGCAGCCGGGTCCGCTCGGTGATGACCCAGCTGCGCGACGAGCTGAACGCGGCGGTCTACCTCGCCCACTACCGCGACGGCGAGGTGGTGGTGACCGACATCGTCGACAGCCCGCGCATGCCGCGAGTGGACACGTGGGCCGACTTCAAGCAGGCCGCGCACGCCACCGCGATCGGGAAGTGCCTGCTGTCCGGGCTGAGCCGGGCCGAACGCGCGGACCACTTCGACCGCTACCCGCCCGCGGACCTCACGCCGCGCACGATCACCCGGATCCGCGACCTGATCGAGAGCCCGGAGCACCCGGTGGTCGCCGACACCGAGGAGTACTCGCTGGGCACGGCGTGCTTGGCGGCACCGGTCCTGGGCGCCGATTCGCCGATGACGCTGGCGATTTCGTTCCCGGCGCGCAAACTCGCCGCGGCTTCCTTCGAAGCGCCGCTGCGCGTGGCCGCCGGAGAGATCTCCCGGAAGCTCGCGGTGGCCGGCGAGTTTCCCACTGCTGGGTGAACTTCGCGCGGAGGTCCGCAACAGACCTGCGCTCAATCACTATCTGAAATATTCCATCTTGTTGAATTCCATGCGTTTCGCGAGCATCTTTCGCAGCGGGGGCGTATTCGGTGAGGGGCGTCAACCCTCAGCGACGTCCCTCACCGGTGCAAAGGCTGAGGGGAACCATGTACGCGGGCGACGACAGGACACTGCTCGAAGCGGTCCGATTCGGCTCGTCCGAGGCATTCGCCGAACTGTACGCCCGGCACCGCGCGGCGGCGCGGACGATGGCCAAGCAGGTCGCGCCGACTCCGGCCGATGTGGACGACCTGGTCGCCGAAGCCTTCACGAACATCCTGGACGTGCTGCGGCGCGGTGCGGGCCCGGAAACGGCCTTCCGCGCCTACCTGCTCACCACCATCCGGAACCTGGCCGCCGCGGCCGGCAACCGCGAGCGCCGCGTGCACCTGGCAGCCGAGCTCGACGGCCTGCACCCGGACGAAACCCTGCCGTTCATCGACCCGGCGGTGGCGGAGCTGGAGCGGAACCTGATCAAGCAGGCCTTCTCCCGGTTGCCGCGGCGCTGGCGCCACGTGCTCTGGTACGTGGAGGTGGAGAACCAGACGCCGGCCGAGGTGGGCAGGCGCTTCGGGATCAGCCGCAACAGCGCGGCGGCGCTGACCTACCGGGCCCGAAAGGGCCTGCGGGAGGCCTACACCCAGGTGTGCCGGGGCGAACCGACGCAGCGCCGGCTCGCGGCCCCGGGCCAGCTCCTCGCCGTCGCCTGATTCGCAACTTCCATTGAAATCGACAGTGCGATTTCAATGGAAGTTGCGCTGCGGCAGGCGGATCCGGAGACCCTCAGTGGGTGCGGAAGCGCTCTTCGAGGGATTCGACGAGCTTGCGCCAGACCTCGACCTCGGCGTCGAACGGCCCGCTCGGGGGCAGCCGGTTCGGGCTGGGGCGCAGGACGAACGAGACCAGCCAGCCGAGCCGTTCCGACGGCTGGAGGGCCTTCTCCACGCTGTTGTCGCCGGCCCAGGCCGCCGCGTCCATCAGCAGCTCCTCGGCCAGGTCCAGCTGCGTCGGGTCCACTTCGGACGGCCCGTTGCCGAGGTCGGCGTCCAGGCCGGTCAGCACGTAGGTGTTGTCGTCGTCGACCTCGACGTCGAGCTCGCCCGCGGTCGCCTTCTCCCGCACCTGCGACCAGGTCGAGACCCGCTCCAGGTCGGTGCCGGTGACCGCGTCGTCGTCGGCGATGAACCGGGCCAGCGCGCGGGCGCTCGGGAACACGTCGATCTTCCCGTCGCTGCCCAGGAACACCGGGTCGTCGTCGAGGTAGCAGCGCAGCGAGTAGTGCTCGCCGGTGCTGGTGATGATCCGGATCGGGTCGATGCCGACCTCGCCCCAGAACCCGAGTTCGGCTTCGTCGAGCTCGTCCACGTCGGACTCGTCGGCGGTGCCCGCCGCGTCCTCGTCCTCCTCGTCGGCCTCCAGCGCCTCGGCCAGCTCGGCTTCGGCGGTGGCGACGGCGTCGGCGGGCACGTCGGGGGTGGTGACCACGGCGTCGATGGCGTCGAGCACCTCGTCCCAGCGCTCCACGACGACCTTGCACAGCTCGGTCCAGCGGCGCTGCCCGTCCTTGCCGGAGAAGGCGAAGGTGCCCTGGTCCAGCAGGGCGAAGCCGTCGGCGGAGTCCAGCACCTCGTGCACCGCGTCCAGCTCGCAGACGTCGGCCAGCGAGCGGGCGATCTCGACGATGTCGGCGAGTTCGCCGACGGTCCAGGTGTCCAGCGGCTCGGCCACCAGCTCCGGAACGCCGACCAGGTCGTACTGGTGGTCCTCGTCCGGGCTCAGGTCCTCGGCGGCGAGCTGGGGCACCACGTGCCACGCCGGGTGGTCGTCGAGGTCGTGCTCCCGGGCGGTGCGCACGAACGCCGCCAGGTGAGCGGGATCGGGGAATGCGTAGAGGTCGTCCTCGTGCCCGAGGAACGCCTCCCACTCCTCGCCGTCCTCGCGCCAGCGCGGCGCCCACAGGGTGACGACGTCGCCCTGCGGCAGCCCGAGCTCGATGGGGACGATGTCCTGCGCCATCTCTCTACCTCCGGTCACCGAACCAGACCTCGCGGAAGCCTACGGGTTGTCCGTTCACAGCGTGTTCCCCGGTCCGGCTGTCACCGTATCGAGCCCAGCTTGTGCAACGGTCGACGGAACAATTCGTAACGATCAGTCGTCGGAATGGTGATCGCGTCCCAATCGGGTTGGGCTGTTCGGCTCAGCGATGGCCCCGGTCGGGGGTGAGGTCACCTTTGGCGGTACCCCTCCGGAGCCTTCCCGGCGACCATGATCGGAATGGATGTCGCGGAACTGTGGTCGGAAATCGTGCGCTGGTTGTCCGAGCACGCACCGGTCACCGCAGCGGCCTTGCTGACGCCCGTGCCACCGCCGGACCTGGCCGAGCTGGAAGCGGAGTTCGCCGTCGAGCTGCCTGCGGAACTGCGTGAGCTCTGGCTGTGCTGCGGCGGCACCGGGGTGGACGTGCTCGCCGACGTCCTGCCGCCGTTCTACACGCCCTACAGCGCGCTCGAAGCGCGCCAGGCGTGGCGTGATCACCGCAAGCACTGGGCGGCGCAGTGGGAGCGCCCGGCCTGCGACTACTACGCCGGTTCGCCGGGTTCGAGCTTCCACCCGGCCTGGATCCCCATCGCCGGCGACGGTTTCGCCGACGAGCTGGTGGTGGATCTGCGCCCGGGGCCGCTGCACGGCTGCGTCCTGGAGTGGGAGCAGGAGACGGGGCAGGTCCTCCGCCCGGAGTGGAAGAGCGTCGCGGCGATGCTCTTCGACGTCCGCCGCTCCCTCCTGGAAGGAGCCCCGGCGGGCCACAGCTACCCGACGGTGACCGAAGACGGCCGCCTCGACTGGCAGATCCGCTGACTCACCCGGTCTCGTTGAGCTGCGGTTATCGCAGCGCAAGTCAGGTTTCACGGTTGGGCGATGGTTCTGCGCGGCCCACTAGTTTGCGACGCCTACTAGTTGGTGTTACGTTGCCGGCATGGCGGACAGGACGATCTCGGGGCGGCAGGCGCAGTGGTTGCGCGGCGTGCTCGACCTCGCCGTGCTGGCTCTGCTGGCCGAGGGCGGCGAGGGCTACGGGTACACGCTGCTGCAGCGGCTCGCCGAGGCCGGGCTCCCGGGGATGAAGGCCGGGACGCTCTACCCGTTGCTCAACCGGCTCGCGGCCGATGGGCTGCTGAGCGCCGAGTGGCGTGCTGGGGAAGGCGGTCCCGGGCGAAAGTTCTTCGCGCTCACCGACGAGGGGCGCGCGGCGCTCGCCGAGCAGGGACCGAAGTGGGTCGAGTTCGCGAAGAACTCGATCTCAGTTGTGGAACGAGGGGTGCAGTCTTGATGACGCTGGACGAGAAGTACCGGGACGAGTTGCTGCTCGCGCTGCGCCTGCACGAGATCTCCGGCGAGCGCGTCGGGGAGGTGCTGGCCGAGGTCGAGGCGCACGTGCGGGAGACCGGGGAGGACCCGGAGGAGGCCTTCGGCAAGCCCCGCGAGTACGCCGCGCAGGTCGCCGAGCAGCTGGACAGCCGCACCGGCAAGCCGTCCACGCTGGCGACCGTCGCCAGCGCGCTCGCCACCGCGGCGCTGGTCATGTTCGGCTCGGACTTCGCGCTGGACGCGCTGTTCGGCGACGCCGACGTGGTGGCCTACACGCTGAAGGACACGGTGTCCCTGATCTCGCTGCTCGTGCTGTTCGTGGCCGGGATGATGCTGCTGTTCAAGGCCTACACCGCGAGGGCCGGGAACAAGGCCTACGGGATTGCGGCGATCGGGGCGTTCGCGCTGGGGATCCTGGCGCAGTTCGCGGCCGGGCAGCTCGTCGACGACGTGACCCCGCTGTACCAGCTGCCGAGCTGGCTCGCGTTCGTGCTCGGTGCGGCGGCGCTCACCGGAGCGGTGCTCCTCCTGGTGCGCGCTGCCCGCCGGGGCCGGGTGGTGTACCCGAAGGCCGGCTGAGCAGGCGGACTTCTGCGATTTCAATGGAAATCGCGAACCCCTCCGGCGTGTCGGACACCCGACACGCCGGAGGGGTCTTCGATTTCAATGGAAATCTGACGTCTGATTTCCATTGAAATCGCGTCAGGTGCCGACGGGGTGCCAGACGGTCTTGACCTCGGTGAAGGCGCGGAGGCGCTGGAGGTCCGGCTCGCGGGTCCAGTCCGGTTCGCCGCGCACCGGGAGGACCCGCTTCACCGTGTCCGCCGCCGCGCGGGCCAGTTCGGTGCGCAGGTCCGCCGGGGCTCCGGTCGGGTCGAGGGCGTTGACGTCGGCGTGCGAGGCCAGCCACGGGCCGAGCTCGGCTGCCCGGCCGGTGAGCACGTTGACCACGCCACCGGGCACGTCGGAGGTGGCCAGCACCTCGGCGAAGGTCACCGCGGGCAGCGGTTTCTCCGCGCTGGCGACCAGCACGCAGGTGTTGCCCGCCGCGAGCACCGGCGCCACCACGCTGATCAGGCCGAGCAGCGCGGACTCCTGCGGGGCGAGCACGCCGACCACGCCGGTGGGTTCCGGGACACTGAACGAGAAGTACGGTCCGGCCACCGGGTTCGCCGCGCCGAGCACCATCGAGATCTTGTCCGTCCAGCCCGCGTACCAGACCATCCGGTCGATCGCGGTGTCCACGGCGGCGTTCGCCTGCGCGGTGGACACGCCCTCGGCGGCGGCGATCTCGGCGGCGAACTGGTCGCGCCGCCCCTCCATCACCTCGGCGATGCGGAACAGCACCTGGCCGCGGTTGTAGGCCGTCGCGCCCGACCAGCCGGCGAACGCCTTGCGCGCGGCGGCGACCGCGTCGCGGACGTCCTTGCGGGACGCGTGCGCGGCGTTGGCCAGGAACCCGCCGTCCGCGGCGTGCACCGGGTAGACCCGGCCGGACTCCGAGCGCGGGAACGACCCGCCGATGTAGAGCTTGTAGGTCTTGGCCACGGCTAGCCGCTCCGGGGTGCGGTTGTCAGACATCGAGGTACGCCTCCAAACCGGCCCGGCCGCCCTCCCGGCCGAATCCGGACTCCTGGTAGCCGCCGAACGGGGCGGTCGGGTCGAAGCGGTTGAAGGTGTTGGCCCACACCACGCCGGCCCGCAGCTGCTGTGCCGCCCACAGGATCCGGGAGCCCTTCTCCGACCAGATCCCGGCCGACAGGCCGTACGGGGTGTTGTTGGCCTTGGCGATGGCCTCCGCCGGGGTGCGGAAGGTCAGCACCGACAGCACCGGGCCGAAGATCTCCTCGCGGGCGATCCGCATCGACTGCTGCACGCCGGAGAACACCGTGGGGGCGAAGAAGAACCCGCGCTCCGGCAGCGGGCACGGGCTGGTCCAGCGCTGCGCGCCCTCGGCGTCGCCGCTGTCGGCCAGCTCGGTGATCCTGGCCAGCTGCTCGGCGGAGTTGATCGCGCCCACGTCGGTGTTCTTGTCCAGCGGGTCGCCGACCCGCAGCGTCCGGATCCGCGCCCGCAGCCGCTCCAGCAGCTCCTCGGCGACCGACTCCTGCACCAGCAGCCGGGAGCCCGCGCAGCAGACGTGGCCCTGGTTGAAGAAGATGCCGTTCACGATGCCTTCGACGGCCTGGTCCAGCGGGGCGTCGTCGAACACGATGTTGGCGGCCTTGCCGCCCAGCTCCAGGGTCAGCTTCTTGCCCGTTCCGGCGACGGTGCGCTGGATCTGCTTGCCGACCTCGGTGGAACCGGTGAAGGCGACCTTGTCGACGCCGGGATGGGCGACCAGCGCCGCACCGATGTCGCCGGCGCCGGGGAGGATGTTTACCACGCCCGGCGGCAGCCCGGCCTGCTGGCAGATCTCGGCGAACACCAGCGCGCTCAGCGGGGTGGTCTCGGCGGGCTTGAGCACCACGGTGTTGCCGCAGGCCAGCGCCGGGGCGATCTTCCAGGCCAGCATCAGCAGCGGGAAGTTCCACGGGATGACCTGCCCGGCCACGCCCAGCGGGCGCGGGTCCGGGCCGTACCCGGCGTGGCCGAGCTTGTCGGCCCACCCGGCGTGGTGGAAGAAGTGCGCCGCAGCGGTCGGGATGTCGGCGTCGCGGGATTCCCTGATCGGCTTGCCGTTGTCCAGCGTCTCCAGCACCGCCAGCTCGCGGCCGCGCTCCTGGATCAGCCGGGCGATGCGGAACAGGTACTTCGCGCGCTCGGTGCCCGGCATCGTCGACCAGGTCGAGTCGAAGGCGCTGCGCGCCGCCCGCACCGCGGTGTCCACATCGGACTCATCGGCGCTCGCGACCTCGGCGAGCACCTCGCCGGTGGCCGGGTCGATGCTCTTGAGCGGCTCGCCGCCGCCGTCGGTGAACTCGCCGCCGACGAACATCCGGTAGCTGGGCTTGAGGTTCGCGATGTCCCGCGATTCCGGGGCGGGTGCGTACTCCCAGGGGCTTTCGGTCATCAGTCCACCGCCACGTGGTCGGGGCCGCTGTAGTGGCCGTCGAGCTGGGTGCGCCGCTGCATCAGCAGGTCGTTGAGCAGGCTGGACGCGCCGAAGCGGAACAGTTCCGGGGTGAGCCACTCCGGCCCGGCGACCTCGTGCACGGCCACCAGGTAGCGGATCGCGTCCTTGGTGTTGCGGATCCCGCCCGCCGGTTTGACGCCGCGCAGCTCGCCGGTGGCGTCGCGCCAGTCGCGGACCGCCTGCAGCATCAGGTGCGTCACGGGCAGGGTCGCGGCCGGGGAGACCTTGCCGGTGGAGGTCTTGATGAAGTCGCCGCCCGCCAGCAGTCCGAGCCAGGACGCGCGCCGCACGTTGTCGTAGGTGGCCAGCTCGCCGGTCTCCAGGATGACCTTCAGGTGCGCGTCCCCGCAGACCGCCTTGACGGCCCGGATCTCGTCGAAGACCTGCCCGTAGCGCCCGGCCAGGAACGCGCCGCGGTCGATCACCATGTCGATCTCGTCCGCCCCGGCGGCCACCGCGTACTCCACGTCGGCGAGCTTGACCGCGCGCGCCGCGCGGCCGGACGGGAACGAGGTGGCGACCGAAGCGACGTGCACACCGGTGCCGTCGAGCTCCTGCACCGCGGTGGCGGCCAGGTCGGAGTACACGCAGACGGCGGCGACCCGCGGGGTGTCCGGTCGCTCCGGGTCGGGGCGGCGGGCCTTGGCGCACAGCGCCCGGACCTTGCCCTCGGTGTCGGCGCCCTCCAGCGTGGTCAGGTCGACCATCGAGATCGCGGTGTCGATCGCCCAGCGCTTGGCGTCCTTCTTGATGCTCCGGGTCGCGAGCCCGGCGGCCCGCTGCTCCAGGCCGACCTGGTCGACGCCGGGCAGGCTGTGCAGGAAGCGCCGGAGCGACCGGTCGTCCCGGACCGCATCGGAGAGCTCGGATGAACTCGGCGACTGTGCCATGCCCGGGAGTCTAAGTGCCCGGCTCGCCGCACCGCCGGGCCTGGAGTGATCACGCCAGCACCGGTGTCAGCGACCGCGTCAGCGCAACGTCAGGGCGGTGTCACGACGGCCGCCGAGAGTTGGCGGCATGACGACGAAGAACAGCGCTTCCCCGGCCACCTCGACCTGGACCGGCATGGTGCCGGTCGACGACGCGGAGCTGGCGGTCACCGACAGCGGCGGTGCCGGTGTCCCGGTGGTCTACCTCAACGGCCAGTTCGCCACCCAGGGCTACTGGCGGCGCGTCCTCGCCGAGCTGGGCCCCGACTTCCGGCACATCACCTACGACGAGCGGGCCCGCGGGCGGTCGAAGCGGTCGGCGGACTGCTCCTTCGAAGCCGCCGTCCGGGACGTCGACGCCGTGCTCGCGGCCCGGGGCGTGGAGCGGGCGCTGGTGGTGGGCTGGTCCTACGGGGCGTTCGTCGCGGCGCACTGGGCGAACCGGAATCCGGACCGCGCCCTGGGTGCGGTCATGGTCGACGGTGCGCAGCCCTACGACTGGCTGGACGAGGCCATGGAGCAGCGGATCCGGAAGCTGTTCAAGCGGCTGAGCTGGGTAATGCCGCTGGTGCGGCCGACGGGCCTGGCCCCGCGGATGTCCGCCGAGCAGATGGCGGAGATCAACATCGAGCTCGGCGAGCTGGCCCGCGAGCGCGAGCTGGGCCCGGTGCTGGACGGCATCACCGTCCCGGCGCGGTACGTGCTCGCCTCGGGCACCTCCTTCGGGAGCAAGGGCGACGAGCAGGAACGCCTCCGCGCGGCCCTCGGCGCGGTGACCGCCCGCAACCCGAACATCGAGATCAGCGCGAAGGTCGCGAGCAACCACGGTGCGATCCTGCGCAAGGACTTCGGCGCCATCGCCGGGGCAGTGCGCGAGATCGCGGCGCTCGATCGCGCCGGTCGCTGAGTCGACCAGCGGGTCGGCGCCGGTGTGCACTTCGTCAGCCGGGCGGGGCGGCGGCTCCCGGCATACTGGGCGCAGGCTCAGGTCGGACGGAGGGCACATGCTGATCGGGGAGTTGTCGCGGATCAGCGGGGTCGATGCGCGGTTGTTGCGGTACTACGAGTCGCAGGGGCTGCTCGAGCCCCGGCGGGGCGCGAACGGCTATCGCGAGTACGACGAGAACTCGGTCGTGGTGGTGCGGCAGATCCGCGCCCTGCTGGAAGCGGGGCTCTCCACCGAGGTGATCCGGGCGGTGCTGCCCTGCGTCCGCGGTGAGCTGCCGGAGTTCGAGTGGTGCGTGGACGTGCGGGCCATCATGGACCGGGAGCTGGCGATCGCCGAGGAGCGGATCGCCGAGCTGCAGCGCAGCCGCAGCAACCTGGCCGGATTCCTCGAGAATTCCTGATTCACGGCGCGACGAGCGGTTCCGCCTGGTGCGCCCGGTGCAGCAGCTCCAGGAACTCCGGCGCCGCCGGGACGTCCGTCGCGTCGATACGGTGCACCGCGATGCCCGGCGTCCAGGAGTTCATGACCACCGCTCCCGCCAGCTCCGGGAGGTCGGCGGGCCGGATCTGGGCGGTCCGCTGCGGCACGCCGAATCCTTCCAGCTGCCTGCGGACGGTGCCCATCATGGTTCCGACCAGCATGTCGGCGTCGGGCCACACCACCGCTTCGCCGTCCCAGAAGGCCAGGTTCCAGATCGAGGCCTCGCTGAACCGGCCCCGGCGGTCGAGGAAGACCGCGTCGTCGAAGCCCTGCGCCACGGCTCGTCGCAGGGAGTGGGTCTTGGAAACCTCGCCCACGTGCTTGAGCTCCGGGAGGGCGCGTTCGTGCTCGACGGTCATCAGCGACAGCGGACCGGTGGGGCCGGAGGCCGCGGGCGAGGTGCGGACCAGGACCTCCAGCGGCCCGTCGGCGGCGGTGAACTCGCCCGCGTTCGAGTAGACGGTGGCGAGCAGGGAGTGGTCGGCGGGCGAGCCTTCGACGGCGGTCCGCAGGTGGGCGCGCACCTGGTCGTCGGGCAGCGCCTGGCCGAACATCGTCAGCGAGGCGTTCCGCAGCCGCTCCAGGTGCAGGTCGAGGCCGCGCACGCCGCCGTCGCGCACCTGCATGGCGGTCATGTGCGCGAAGCCGGCGAAGGCCAGCGGCGCCAGCTCCTCGGCGGTGGCTTCCCGGCCATTGCGCTGAACGGCGAAAAAGGACATGAGTGGCTCCTGAGCTCGTGCTTCCCGTCTGGGCTCAGGAAGGACGCTAGGGCCTCCAACCGGTTGGAAGGTCAACCCGCAGTGGCCCGGAACACAGCTGCGGCATGCTGGTTCCCGATGCGCACCGATTGGGATCCGGTCCCGCCGGCAGAAGTGCACGAGCTGTTCGCCGCTCTGGCGGCTCCGTGGTGGCTGGCCGGCGGCTACGCCGTCGAGCAGGCGCTCGGGCGGTCGCTGCGCGAGCACGGCGACATCGACGTCCTGGTGCTTCGCCGCGATCACCTGGCGGTTCAGCAAGTCCTGCGCGGGTGGGAGTGGTGGGCCGCCGATCCACCGGGAGCGCTGCGGCCGTGGCAGTCCGGGGAGATCCTGCCCGCTGAGGTCTGCGATGTCTGGTGCCGTCCGGCGGCCGACCGGCCGTGGCGGATCCAGCTCATGATCGACGAGTCCGACGGCGAGTGCTGGACCTCGCGGCGCAACCCGCGCGTGCGCCGCGAAGTGCGGTCGATCGGCCGCACCGGCGCGAGCGGAATCCCGTACCTGGCGCCTGAGATCCTGCTGTTCTACAAGGCGAAGGACACCCGGCCCAAGGACGAAGCCGACTTCGCCGCCCTGCTGCCGCTGCTCACCCCCGGCCAACGCCGATGGCTGGCCGAGGCGATCGGCGACACCTACGGCGCCCACCCGTGGCTGGCGCACGCCAGTCCGGGCTGACATGCGAAAGTGGGAACTGACGGAGCGGCGTTGGGCGGTGGGGCGATGAACAGCGAGCAGTTGCTGGCGCTGCTGTCCGCCGTGGGCCACGCGCAGCGCCTCCGGATCATCGCCGAACTCGCCGACGGGCGGCTGTACGTCAGCGAACTCGCGCGCCGCCTCGGCATGTCGCGGCCCCTGCTCTACATGCACCTGGAGCGCCTGGAGAAGGCGGAGCTGGTCGACAGCAACCTGGAGCTTTCCGCCGACGGCAAGGCGCTCAAGTACTTCGAACTGCGTCCGTTCGAGTTCACCCTCGACGTCGCCACGATCCGCGCGGCGCTGCAGGAGTCGGACGACGCGGAGTCACCGGACGGGAAGGGAACCCGGAAATGAGCGGAGAGGTCGTCGGCATCCTGGTCACGCTGATAGCTGTGGCCGGAGTCACCACGAGCATCATCGCGTACTTCCGCCTGCAGCAGCACCGGGCGGACGCGCAGGCGCTGACCGCCTACCGGGAGTTCGCCGAGCAGGCCGTCGCTGAGCAGCGGGAACTGCGGGCCGAGGTGGCCGAGGTGCACCAGCGGCTCAAGTCGGTGGAGGAGCTTCTGCGCAGCGTCGGCTAGATCGCCGGAAGGCAGCGTCATCCGCGGGAGGGGCCGGTTCCGGCTCCTCCCGTTCTCGTTCTCCGCGCAGGACAGCGGCCCGGTTGACCGCTCGTAGTTTCACCTGTCAGTCTGAGATTACAGGTGAAAACTGACTGAGGGGTTGAACGGGTGAAGAGGCCGTCGGTCACCGTTTCGGTGGCGAGGTGGAGCGCAGCGCGTCCGGGGCGCGCGCTGATCAGCTGGGTGGTGTTCGTCGCGCTGTGCCTCGGAGTCGGGAGCATGGTCGGCACGAACAGCGCGACCAGCGAGGACTACCGGGTGGGAGAGGCCGGGCGGGCCGAAGAGCTGGCCTCCGAGGCGGGTCTGCAGCGCCCGGCGACCGAGTACGTCACGATCTCCGGCGGTCCGCAAGCCCGCGCGGCGGCCGACGAGCTGACCGGTCTGCTGCGCGAGCAGCCGGTGGTCGCCGGAGTCGCGGCGCCGATTCGCTCCGCCAACGGCGTGCTGATGGTCGAAGTGTCGATGCGGGGACCCGAGCTGGAAGCCCGGAAGCACCTCGACCAGCTGACCGCGCAGACCGAGCGGGTGCAGCGGAACTACCCGGGCCTGGTGCTGGAGCAGACCGGCAGCGCCTCGATCAGCAAGGGCGTGGACGAGCAGCGCAGCAGCGATCTCGCGCTGTCCGAGGCGATCACGTTTCCCGTCACGCTGATCACGCTGCTCGTGGTGTTCGGCTCGGTGCTGATGGCCGGGGTTCCGCTGCTGCTCGCGATCACCTCGATCATGTCCGCGATCGGCCTGTCGATGGTGGTGTCGCACCTGATCCCGGACGCCGGGGTGGGCAACAACGTGATCATCCTGATCGGCATGGCGGTCGGCGTTGACTACGCGCTGTTCTACCTCAAGCGGGAGCGCGAGGAACGGGCGAGAGGACACCTCGACCCGGCGGTGGTGGTGGGACTGGCCGCCGAGACCGCGGGCCGGACGGTCGTCGTCTCCGGGCTCGCGGTGATCGTCTCCACCGCGACGCTCTACCTGGCCACCGACATCGTGTTCGCCTCGCTGGCCACCGGGACGATCACCGTGGTGCTGGTCGCCGTCGTCAGCTCCATCACCGCGCTGCCCGCGCTGCTGGTGCTCATCGGCCGCCGCACCGCGAAGCGCCCCGCCAAGCCCGAGAAGGTCCGAAGTGGACGGCTGTGGGACGCGATCTCCCGCCCGGCGGCGGAGTACCCGGTGCGCACGCTGTGCTTCTCGGTGCTCGCGATGCTGCTGCTCGCGCTCCCGCTGCTGGGCATGGAGATGCGGGTGCTCAACCGCGACAGCCACTCCCGCGACATCCCGGCGTTGCAGGTCTACGACCGGTTGACCGCCGAGTTCCCGCAGCTGCGCACCCGGCACGACGTGGTCGTGGCGGCGGCCCCGCAGGACGCGGCGGAAGTGCGCGCCGCGCTGGCCGACCTCGGACGCCGGGTCCAGGGAGACCCGCTGTTCGGCGAGGTCACCGCTCCGAGGACCGGGCCCGGCGGCCGGGTGACCGCGGTGCAGGTGTCGGTCCCGTTCAACCCGAGCTCCGAGCAGGCGGCGCGGTCGCTGACGCACCTGCGCGCGGACTACCTGCCGACCGTGGCCGGGCACGTGCCCGGCGCGGAGGTCGTGGTCACCGGCGACGTCGCGCGCGACGTGGACTACCTGGCGCACCAGAACGACAAGCTGCCGGTCGTGGTGATCGCGCTGCTGCTGCTGACGTTCGCCGTGACGGTGCTGGTGTTCCGGTCCGTGGTGATCGGGCTGGTCGGCGTGGCGCTGAACCTGCTGTCGGCCGCCGGTGCGATGGGCCTGCTGGTGGTGTTCTTCCAGCACGGGCTGGCCACCACGCTGTTCGGCTTCGACCCGAGCGCGACCAGCGCGATCGGCTCGCGGGTGCCGCTGTTCCTGTTCGTGATCCTGTTCGGGCTGTCGATGGACTACCAGATGTTCGTGGTGAGCCGGATCCGCGAAGCGGTGCTGCGCGGAGTCCCGGAGCGCGACGCGGTCCACCTCGGGGTGCACCAGTCGGCCAAGGTCGTGACCAGCGCGGCGGTCGTGATGACGACGGTGTTCGCCAGCTTCGTGTTCCTGCACCTGGCGGAGATGAAGCAGATCGGCTTCAGCCTCGCGGTGGCGGTCCTGCTGGACGCCTTCGTGATCCGCGTCCTGATCCTCCCGTCGGCCCTGACCCTCCTGGGCCGAGCGGCCTGGTGGCCCTGGAAACCCCAGCAGGAACCCGCAACCGTTCGCACGCCGCTGCCGACCGGCTGAACGAGAACCGTGAGCACTTCGTGGGGTTCTGGCCCCACGAAGTGCTCATGGGTCGACGGCAGGCTGCCGGGCTCATCGCTCAGTGCACTGGCCCGGTGCCTCGCACACGAGGACGATGGATTTCTCGTCGATGTTGGACGGGTCGACGGTGTGGTCGTCCTGGTTCACGCCTCCGAAGTAGGTGTCGAAGTCGCGCTTCCACTCGGCGCTGCCGACGTAGCTCTTCAGCAGCTTCTTGATCTCCTCGAACTCCGCCGGGTGACCCTTGCGCATCCCGATCCCGTAGTACCCGTTCTGCCCGAAAACCCGCTCCAGGACCCTGAACTCCCCGCTGGAGCTGGCGGCGAACCCCTCCAGGATGAGCTTGTCGGTCATCACCGCGTTCACATCGCGGTCGCGCAGCTTGTCCAGGCACGACTGGAAGCTCGGCGCGGTTTGCGGCTCCTGCCCGTTCAGCTCCTTCTTGATCAGCTCGATCGAGGTCGTGCCGTCGGCGGTGCACACCTCCGCCCCGGTGAACGCGCCCACCTGATCGGGGCCGGAGTAGTCGTTCCGGACCAGCACGCCCGATTGGGACCGGAGGTAGGGGCCGACCATGTCGACCTTCTCGCGCCGGGGCGTGGTGATCGAATAGCTGGCGATGACCAGATCGACCCGGCCGTCCTGCAGGAAGATCTCCCGGTTCGCGGAGGTGATGGGGTAGAAGACCGGCTCGCGGCCGAAGTGCTCCGCGATCCTCCAGGCGAGCTGGATCTCGAAGCCCTGGTAGGTGGTCGGGTCGTGCGGCCGGGCGCCGGCGAGGCCGGGCTGATCGACCTTGACCCCGACGTGGATGTACTTGTCGTCCTTGAACAACTCCGACGACGTCGAGCATCCGGCGACCAGGAGGAGCAGCGCGAGGAGCGACAGGACTCTTGCTTTCATGGTTCCCCTCAGTTGTGCAGTTCCGCGCGGGCGACTTGGAGCTGCATCTGGCAGTCGACCAGCGCGTTCATCGTCACCGCACCGCGGATGTCCGGGTCGCCGCGGACAGGCAGCGTCCGCTCCTCGCCCGATTCGAGCCGGATCGCGTCCGGGTTTCCGCCCAGGGCGAGCTCGACCGAGGTGAAGGTGTCCGTGCCGCAGTCCTGGACCGCTTCGCTGTCCGGAGCGTCGGTGATCCTGAAGCTGATGGTCAGGTGGTCGCGGGGTTCGGTGACCGGGATGGTGAAAGTCGTGCGCTGGCTGTTCATCAGCACCGGCGAGTTCTGCTGAGCCCCTTCGAAGCGGACGTCGGCGGTCACGTCGACGCTGCGGAGGTTGTCGTAGATCAGGTAGCCCAGGGTGCCGAGGACGACGAGGACGAACGCCGAGGCCAGCGCTCCCCACACCGCCGGGCGGCTGTCGGACGGGCTCGCGATGAGGGCCACGACGCTGACCGCGAGGCTCAGCACGCCCGCTATCTCCGCACCCGCGTTGACCTGCAGGAGCCAGGCGGTGAAGCCGAACAGGCACAGGAAGAACAGCAGCGTCCAGAAGAAACTGGGCGGCAGCGGTGCTTTCAGTTTCGAGAAGTCCAGCACGGCGTCGAACCCCCATGTTCGCACTCTTGCGGAACTTGTTGCGGAGTCCGGCGCGGGTGGTGCGGCGCCGGTGGTGGTGCATGGTCAACGAGTTCGCCCGCGAAGGTGTTCCGCGTGGCGGGAGTGTTGCGCCGAACGGGGGCGATTCAGGGCGGAACGGACAATCGTCACCTGTTCGGCTCAATCGGCGGGGCTCGTGAGCACTTCGCGGTGCTGCAGCCCCGCAAAGTGCTCACGGTCCTGTGCCGGGCGTCGGCCCGGCCGAATCCGGATGCTCCGAACGCGCCGTCCGGGGCGACCACCGGTCACTAGCCTCGGGAACGCCAACGGCTCACACGAGGAGATCTGGTGCGCAGAATTCCGTTGTACGCGGCGGCATCCGCCGTGCTCGTGCTGTCCACCCTGACCGGCGCGCAACCCGCGCTGGCCGGTGGTGCCGACCTCGCCTGGGAACCCTGCGGCGAGCAGCAGGGCGAGTGCACTTCGGTCGAAGTCCCGCTCGACTGGCAGGATCCGGACGGGGCGAAGATCGAGATAGCCATCGGGCGATTACCCGCGACCGAACCGGAGAACCGCATCGGCGTGCTGTTCGCCGCGCCGGGCGGGCCGGGTGCCTCGGGTATCGACATGTACGTCAACAGCCCGGACGCGCTGTCCGTCGGCGAGCTGCGCAAGCGGTTCGACATCGTCAGCTGGGACCAGCGGGGCGTCGTGCGCAGCAGCGAGGTCCGGTGCAGCGCCGAGCTGCTGGAGCAGAAGCCCAGCAGCTTCCCCGAATCCGAGCAGGAGTACCAGGCCCTGCTGGACTACAACGCGAAGCTGGGCGAGGACTGCGAGCAGAACAGCCCGGCCTTCGGCCTCGTCGACACGGTCAGCGCGGTCCGCGATCTCGACGCGATCCGCGCGGCGCTGGGCGAGGAGCAGCTGAACTTCTACGGCGCGTCGTACGGGACGCAGGTGGGGCAGCAGTACGCGGAGCTGTTCCCGGACCGGGTGCGGTCGATGGTCCTCGACTCGAACATGGACCACAGCATGCGCTCCGGCGGTGACTACATCGCGACGACGACCGAGGACCAGGAAGGCGCGTTCAACGCCTTCGCGGACTGGTGCGAGCGCACGCAGAACTGCGCGCTGCACGGCTCGGACGTCCGCGCGCTGTGGGCCGACCTGCACGGCAAGGCCGAAGCCGGAACGCTGATCGACCCGGTCAACGGCGAACCGCTGAGCGCGGAGTTCCTCCGCCGCGAGCTCAAGGCCGCGATGTACGCGCCGGAGGAGCGGTGGTTCCCGCTGGCGGAGCGGTTCCGGGCGCTGGCGGGCGGTGGACCGGCGGCCGCCGCGCAGGCCGCGCCGGTGGAGCTGGCGCAGAACTCCTACCAGGCGATCTGGTGCGACGACTGGCGCTGGGACGTCGGGAACTTCGCCGAGCTGCAGAGCTACCGGGACCGCGCGGAGCAGCTCGCGCCGCAGACGAAGCTCTCCCCGTTCTGGAGTGATGTGGCCACGTGCCTCGGCTGGCCCGGGGAGGTCAGCAACCCGCAGCACGAGCCGGAGATCGCCGGAACACCGCCGATCCTGCTGGTGACGGCACGCTACGACGTGGCGACGCCGAACGCCTGGAACCGGACCGTGGCCGACCAGATCGAGAACTCGGTCCTGCTGCACTACGACGGCGTCGGCCACGGGCAGTACTACCACAGCCCCTGCGTGACCGATTACGTCGACGACTACGTGACGACGCTGCGAACGCCGGCGCCCGACACCCACTGCGAAGCGGTCTGGCCGACCGAACCGGCAGGCTGACGGCAAGGCCGTCCGCGAGGCGCGTGCTTTCCGGGCTCCGGGAAATTCACGGCTTCGCGGACGGCCGGGTGCGCGTCCGGCCGTTCGGGATGGCGATTTCGCGCGAAATCGGCGATCGCCAGGGGTGGAAGCGGGCGATTTCGCGCGAAATCGCCACACCACCCGCCGACGCTCCGGGCGAGCGCTCCCGTCCCCGGGGAGCAGTGACAGCTCCTTCGGCAGAATCGGGAACCGGTGCGGGGGAAGAGTCGGCCGACCGTGCGGCCTGATGCGTGCGATCTGGAGGTTCGGTGATCCAACTACCGAAGGCGCTGCTGTGGGACCACAACGCGCACTACCACTCGTGGCTGCTGCGGCAGTTGCCGCCGCGGAGCGCACGAGTGCTCGACGTCGGTTGCGGGACCGGCGCGTTCGCGCGGGAGCTCGCGGAGCGGGCGGAGCACGTCGATGCGGTGGACGTCTCGCCGGAGATGATCGAGCGCGCCAGTGGTGCGTCGGCCCGCAACGTCAGCTGGTTGTGCGGTGACGTGCTGGACCTGTCGCTGGATTCGTCGGGGTACGACGCGGTGACGGCGATTTCGAGCCTGCACCACATGCCGCTGCGCCCAGCGCTGACCCGCCTCGCCGACCTGCTGCGACCGGGCGGAACCCTCGCCGTCGTCGGCCACTACCGCAAGCAGACGCCGACGGACTTCGCCCTGGACGCGGTGACCCTCCCGGCGAACGCGGCCGTCGGCGCCTACAAGGCGGCCCGAGGCCGCGCGGGCAAGCCCCACGACGAGGGCATGCCGGTCAAGGACCCGGCGAACACGCTCCTGGAGATCCGCACCGCAGCAGCGGAAATCCTCCCCGGAGCAGTGGTCCAACGTCGCCTCTTCTGGCGCTACACGCTCCTGTGGCGCAACACCGGCCGCTGACAACCCGGAGGCGGTCGCGCGAAGTCGCCGGCCGTCAGGACTCGGTGAGGGCCCCGACCAGCCGCTTCATCACGCCTTGCCAGTGACGCCCGAAACCCGGCGTCATCGAACCGGAAGCCCTCAACGACCACCTCGGCGCCCTCGGCACCGGGCTCACCACCCGCTACCGGTCGTGAGCGCGAAACAGGGCTGGAACACTGTTACGCGCTCACGACGGTCAGTGGCGGAACGGGCCGGTGATCTCGTAGGTGATGCCGTCGGAGGACGAGCCCGAGGTGCCGCGCTGGGAGGAGAAGTAGAAGCGGTCGCCCGCCGGGTTGAACGCCGGGCCGCACAGCTCCGACTCGTCCTGGTCGTTCACCCGCACCACCGGGGCCACCACGTCGTCCGGCGTGATGATGCAGATCTCCATGTTGCCGCCGTCCTCGGCCACGTAGAGGTCGCCGAAGTCGCTGCTGGTGATGTTGTCCACGCCGCTCAGGTCACCGTCGCCGTCGTAGGCCAGCTCGAAGGTGTCGTCGGCGGCGTTGAACTGCCACACCCGGTCATCGCCCTTGGTGGTGAACCAGCACCGGTCGTTGGCGTAGTGGCAGCCCTCGCCGCCGTCGAAGCGCTTGGCCTCCGAGACCTGCTCGCGCGTCGGGGTGTCGCCGTCCTCGGGCAGCGGTTCGGGCACCTCCACCCAGGTGGCCTTGCCCGAGGTCTCCGACCCGGCGGCCAGCACCTCCAGCACGCCACCCGCGCCCAGGTCGCCCCAGTTGTTCGGCCGGAACCGGTAGAAGCAGCCGTCGGGCTCGTCCTCGGTCAGGTAGATGACCTTGCGCACCGGGTCGCAAGCGGCGGCCTCGTGGTTGAACTTGCCCATGGCGTCCCGGCGCACGGCCTCGTCGCGCCCCCACGGGTCGGTCTCGAAGACGTAGCCGTAGCCGACCTCCTCGCAGGACAACCAGGTGTCCCAAGGCGTTTTCCCGCCCGCGCAGTTGCGCCGGGTGTCGTCCAGGATCCGGTAGGCGTCGGCGATGTTCCCGCCGACGTCGAACCGGACCGCGCCGACCCCGCCGCCCGGCTCGATCTCGGAGTTCGACACGTAGATCCAGCCGTCCCCGTCGGCGAAGCACGCCCCGCCGTCAGGAGCGTCGTGCCAGGTGTAGGACGTGCCCTCGACCTTGTCCCCGGACCGCGCGATGATCCGGCTGGTGAAGCCCTCCGGCAGTTCCAGCCCGTTGCCGTCGGCAGGCAGCAGCGGCCCGTACGGTCCTTCCGCCGACCGGTTCGGCACGGACACGGCAGCCCCGGTCCACAACCCGCCGGAAAAGGCGGCAACCCCACCACCGACCACGGCAGCCCGGAGAAAAGAACGACGCCGCACAACGACTCCTCTCAGTCCGTCGGCGGCGGAACCCCATCCTGGCGGAAGCGGCGGGAGGTCAACTACCGCCGTTCGGCTCATCCGCCCGTCAGCTGCCCGGGACCAGCCACATTCGCACGGTGTCGTTCTCTCGGCTCACGGTGGCCAGGGTGCGGCCGTCCGGGCTGAGCGCCGCGTCGCGGACGTCGGCCAAGGTGTCGATCTTCTGCCCGCTGTCGGTGTTCCACAGCTCCAGGGTGCTCGAATCAGAGGAGGATCCGACGAGGTGGTGCCGGTCCGGGCTCAGCGCGATCGAACCGATCCGGAGCTCCGGGAGGATGATGGGCTGCCGTACCTGGTTCTGGTCGGCGGGGTTCCAGAACCGGATCGTGCCCGCGTCGGTCAGCGATTCGTCCGGGGTGGTGCGGTAGCCGGTGGTCACCAGCAGATCGCCGTTCGAGCTGAACGCGAAGGCGTCGGTGTTCTCTCCCGGGGGAAAGCTGATCGGGTTGCCGATGCGCTGCTGGCCGGCGGTGTCCCACAGCTCCAGGGTTTCGACGCCGTCGGGTTTTTCGCCCAAGGCGGCCATGATGCGACCGTCCGGGCTGAACTCCGCTGCTTCGTCGATGCCGAACTGCGCAGTCTGCCGGCGGCTCGCGACGTTCCACAGCTGCACGTAGGAGCCGGAATCAGGTTCGTGCACCACAGCCAGGGTGCGACCGTCGGCCAGGAGCTTCGGTGCGCTGATCGAGTACCTGTCTTCCGGGTGGGGTTCGACGGTGAAGGGGTCACCGAGCTGGTAGCCGCTGGCCACATCCCACTGCTGCACGATCCACCGCTCGTCGCCCTTCTCCCCGGACCCGATCGTCTCCACTCCCGCCGTGGTCAACGTGCGGCCGTCCGGGCTGAACGCCAGATCTTCCAGATCGGCGAAGGCGACGAGGCCTTGGCCCATGGGCTGCCGGCTTTCCGCATCCCACAGCTGCAGTGTGCCGTTGGTGTGGGCGATGGCCAGCGTGCGGCCGTCCGGGCTGAACTCCACGGCCCACGGCGAGCCTGTCCCGGACATGGTGCCGACCTGCTCGAATTCCGTTGCTGGTGCTCGCAAAACCGGCCACAGCACCCAGGAAAGGATGCCGATGAGCGCCACAGCGGCGACGAGCGCACCGATGCGGAGCCGCCGGATTCGGGTGGTCGGGGAAGACTCCGGCTCGGGGTTGGTGTCCAGTCGGGTCTCGGCCATCGTCGGCGGGCCGGCTTCGGTCGTCGTGCGGGTTTGCGGTGCCTCGTGAAGGATCTCCGCGACGTCCTGCTTTCGCCGTGCGATCAACTCGTGCACCGCGGTCGGCCACGGCTGGGCCGAGGGTGTGATCGGGCCGATCGACTCCAGCACCTCGGCCGGCGTCGGCCGGTTGGCGGGCTCCCTGTCCAGGCACGGTTCGACGATGCGCCGCACCGGCGGTGGAACCTCGGTGAGGTCCGGCTCCGCGCGCACGATGTTGTTGAGGGTGCGCAGGGTCGAGCTGTCGGCGAACGGGCTGTCACCGATGCAGGCGGCGACGATGACGACGCCGAGGGAGAACACGTCGCTGGCCGGGGTCACCGGGTCACCGCCGGCTTGCTCGGGGGACATGAACTCGGGCGAGCCGATCAACCACCCGGTGCGGGTCAGTTCGCTGGTCTGGTCACCGCTGATGGCCCGGACGATGCCGAAGTCGATCACTCGCGGGCCGTCGTCGGTGAGCAGCACGTTGGCGGGTTTGAGGTCCCGGTGCACGAGGTCGACCCGGTGGATGTGGGTCAGCGCCGTGGCGAGCCCGGCGGCCAGCCGCAACGCCGGTTGCTCGGGCAGCGTGCCGGTGGTCGTGATGGCCTCGTGCAGCGAGGGGCCGGGCACGAACACCGAGGCCAGCCAGGGTGTGGGCGCATCGGGGTCGGCGTCGATGACGGCGGCGGTGTAGGCGCCGGAGACGGTCCGGGAAGCTTCCACCTCGCGGCGGAACCGTGCCCGGAACCCGGGCTCTTCGGCGAACTGCTCGTGCACCAGCTTCAGCGCGACGAGCCGTCCGTCGGGGCCGCTGCCCAGCAGCACCCGGCCCATCCCGCCCCGGCCCAGCTCGGCGAGCATCCGGTACTGACCGATCTCGCGCGGGATCGAGGGCGCTAACGGTCGCACCGCCGACCCGGAGCTGGAACCGGGGTGTTGAGTTGTGTGACCTGCCATGATCCCCTCTCCGGGACCGCACTCGACCAATCTTTGGATCTTGCCAGGAAGTCAGCGCTTCGGGGGCGGATCGGGAAGGTCGGTCAGCGCTCGCGTGGAGCGGCAAGCCCGTCTTCTCCTGCTCGGTGAGCTCCCGGTCCGGAATCCGGCAGGGAGTCCGGAACATCTCCTCGCCGCCGAGCTGGATCGGTGCACAAGAGGTCGGCGACGTGCGCAGGTGGCGATCACGTCGGGGGCGATCAGGAACCCCCGCCCCCAGAACGCTCCGGCCGGTGCGCAACCGGACGAGGGCGGGGTCGAGCGGGCCTGCCGCCAGACCGTCCATCAGGACTCGTCGACGCCGTTCCACTCGATGGTGACGTTGAAGTTCGCCTCGCCCGCCGACTTGGCCACCGCGAGGTTCGCCTCGCCGGTCACCTTGATGCCGAACTGGACGTTGACCTTCGACGGCGGCTGTTCCATCGCGCGCAGCTCGCCGAGCACCGCCTCGGCCGCGGACCGGATGCTGCCCATCGCCTTCTGCACGGTCTCCGAGGCCTGCACGACGCGGCCGCCGCCGACCGGGATCGAACCGTGGTCGTCGACCGATTCGATGAGCAGTTCGCCGCCGTCCTCGAGCGGCATCTTCACCAAAGACATCGGTAACCCCCAGCCCGCTGCGGTTGTGACCGAAGTTAACCGGAGATCGGCTGTCGGTGTCGCGGGTTTCGGCAACTCCGCGTAAGGCCCTCGTTCGGGTGACCGCCAGCCGGGTCTTGCGTAGCCCGGTGCGGGGTAGCCGGGAGGCGGCATGCACAGGGGAAACGCGCGTCCTCACCCGGAGGTGGTCCGTCATGAAAGCAGTCGTGTACCAGGAGCCCTTCTCGGTCGCGATCGGTGAGGTGGACAGGCCGAGCATCCAGCACCCCAACGACGTGATCGTGCGGATAACCTCGACCGCCATCTGCGGCTCCGACCTGCACATGTACGAGGGGCGCACGGCGGCCGAGCCGGGCATCGTGTTCGGCCACGAGAACATGGGCATCATCGAGGAGCTCGGCTCCGGCGTGACCAGCCTGAACCGCGGCGACCGCGTGGTGATGCCGTTCAACGTCGCTTGCGGGTTCTGCAAGAACTGCATGGCGGGCAACACCGGGTTCTGCCTGACCGTCAACCCCGGTTTCGCCGGCGGCGCCTACGGCTACGTCGCGATGGGTCCCTACAGCGGTGGGCAGGCCGAGTACCTGCGGGTTCCCTTCGCCGACTTCAACTGCTTGACGCTGCCCTCCGACGGCAGCCACGAGGCCGACTTCGTGCTGCTCGCCGACATCTTCCCGACCGGTTACCACGGGTGTGAGCTCGCGCAGGTCTCGCCGGGCGAGAGCGTCGTGGTGTACGGGGCCGGGCCCGTCGGGTTGATGGCCGCCTACTCGGCGCTGCTGCGCGGGGCCGCGCGGGTGTTCAGCGTCGACCGGGTCCCGGAGCGGCTCGCCAAGGCGGAGGAGATGGGAGCCATCCCGATCGACTTCTCGCAGGGCGACCCGGTCGCCATGATCAAGGACCAGACCGACGGCGAGGGCACCGACAAGGGCATCGACGCGGTCGGCTACCAGGCCCAGGTCGGCGACGGCAGCAAGGAAGAACCGGCGGTGGTGCTGAACTCGCTGATCGACACGGTGCGCGCGACCGGGCGGCTGGGCGTGCCGGGGCTGTACGTGCCCTCTGACCCGGGCGGTCCGACGGACGAGGCGAAGCGGGGGATGCTGCTGGTCTCGGTCGGCCGGATGTTCGAGAAGGGGCAGGTCATCGGCACCGGTCAGTGCAACGTCAAGCGCTACAACCGGCAGCTGCGCGACATGATCATCGCCGGCCGGGCGAAGCCGAGCTTCGTGGTCTCCCACGAGCTGTCCCTCTCCGACGCTCCGGACGCCTACCGGAAGTTCGACCAGCGGATCGAGGGCTACACCAAGGTCGTCCTCCACCCGTGACCGGACGTTGAAGGCGCGCCCCGGCAGCCGGTGCTGCCGGGGCGTTCCGGCTACCGGAGCGCGATGTCGACGACGACCGGCAGGTGGTCGGACGCCGTCGTCGAGATCACCTCGGCGCGGTGGACATCGATTTCCGGCGAGGCCAGGACGTAGTCGATGCGCACCTTCGGCGCCGCCGCGTCGAAGGTGAAGCCGTCGCCTCGCCCGGCGATGGGCCAGGTGTCGACGAGGTGCTCGGTGATCTCGGCGATCTCGGGCGCGTCCGGCGTGGCGTTGAGGTCACCGGTGAGCACCGCGGGGAGGTTCCGCCCGGCGACGATCCCGTTGATCGCCTCCACCTGCGCCGAGCGCTCGGCCTGCGAGGTGTGCTGCAGGTGCGTGTTGAGGAAGAGCATCTTCTTGCCCCGCACGTTGATCCGCGCCTCCAGCAGTCCGCGCTGTTCACCCTGCGGCGCCCGGGGGAGCAGCGTGTTGCGGGAGTCGAGGATCGGGAAGCGGGACAGGATCGCGGTTCCGTACTGACGTCGCGGCTCGCCGGGGTTCGCCGGGTCGAGGTCCAGGTTGGCGCCGTAGGCCACGTGCATCCCGAGGCGGCAGGCCAGCCACGCGGCCTGGTCGGCGAAGTCGCTGCGGTCGGACCAGTGCTTATCGACCTCCTGCAAGCCGATGACGTCGGCGCCGGACTTCTCGACGACGCCGGCGGTGCGCTCGAGATCGAGCACGTCGTCGGTTCCCGCGCCGTGCTTGATGTTGAACGTCGCAACGGTGAGATGCCGCGGCGGGACATCGGCGAACGCCATCGGCGCGAGCACGATCGCGACCAGGGCAAGGGCGGCGACCAGCGCGGACCGGCCGAACGAATGCTTCACGGAGTACCTCCGAATCGGTCGAACGAAGCATTCCTACCGACCATTGTTGAACTCGCCTGGCCCTCGTCCGTACGCCCAGGCCAACCGGAGATGTACCTTGCCGCCGGTCTCCAGCGCCTACAACGGGCCTGTGCTGTTCGTGAGCCGTGAGTGTTTTGGGGTGCTATAACGCCCCAAAGCACTCACGGACCCAGCTGAAACGGAGCCTGTCACGCCAGCCCTGCTCAGCGGTCGAGGATCGTGCGGAGGGCGCCCTCCAGGTCGGCCGCGGAGCCAGCGCCCCGGCTGCGCCAGGCGATGAAGCGGTCCGGTCGCACCAGGACGGCTCCGTCGGTGGTGACGCCGTACTTTCCGGTCCAGTCGCCGGTCAGCTCGCCGCCGAGCACCTGCACCCGCAGGCGGACGCCGAGGTCCGAGGCCAGCTGCTCGGCGGCCTTCGCCCACGCCTCGGACTCGGTCAGCAGCACGAATTCCCGTCCGAACAAGTCGATCGTGGAGACCTCACCGTCCGTAGTGGACAGAAGGACGTGCGGGGCGCGCGAGCCGGGACGGCCGGTGGGCGTGGTCGGGTCTTCCAGGAGTTCGCCCGCGTCGCCGGGTTCGGCGACGACCGCGCCGTTGTGCCGGTAGCCGAACAGCAGCATGCCCGGGTCCTCGATCGGCGGGGTGTCGTCGTCACGCTGCAGGTGCGGCATGTTGCGTGCGATGGCGTTCTTGAACTGGTTCTCCGCGATCAGCTCGCCGACCGGCCGCCGCTCGGCGTCGTGGCTGTCCAGCAGGCCCGGCCCGGCCTCGCCGCGGAGCACGGCGGCCAGCTTCCACGCCAGGTGGAAGCCGTCCATGATGGCCGTGTTGCCGCCGAGCCCGCCGTGCGGCGGCATGGTGTGCGCGGCGTCGCCGACCAGGTGCACCCGCCCGCTGGAGAAGCGGTCCGCGACCCGCATCGCTGCCACCGTGGTGTCCGCGGAGACGATCTCCGCGGCGAGGTCGGGGACGCCGGTGGCCAGCCGGATCTGCTCCAGGGCGCGCTCTTCCGGGAAGTCGTCGATGCTCTCGTGCTCCGGGTCGTAGCCGACGCCGACGACGAACAGGTCGGGCTCATCGGTGCTGACCACCGCGCCGGTACCGCCGGAGATCCGCGGGTTCTGCAGGTAGTAGAGGACCTGGCGGTCGCCCACGACGGGAGCGAGGTCGGCGCGGATCAGCCAGTGGACCGAGTGCCCGAGCGTGCCGCGGCCGTGGGTTCCGATGCCCAGCCGCTCGCGGATCGGGCTGCGGTGTCCATCGGCGGCCACCAGGTAGTCGGCGTGCGCGGTGCGGGTCCCGGCGGCGTCGGAGAGGACCGCGCGAACCCCGGAGTCGTCCTGCTCGAAGGACTCCAGGGTGGTGGCGAAGCGGATCTCGGCGCCCAGTTCGCGGGCGCGCTCGGCGAGGATGCGCTCCGCGGCGGCCTGGCTGGCGTCCGCCGAGCGGGCGGGCGTCAGGTCGTCCAGCGGCAGGAACGTGTCGTGCAGGATCTCGCGGAACACCGGGCCGCTCGCGCTCTCGGCTATGCGGATCAGGAATCCGGTGTCCTTCGGCGAGGCCTCGACCATCGCTTCGGCCAGTCCGACCAGGTTCAGCGCTTCCATCACGTGGTGCTGCTGGCCGCGCGCCTTCGGGTGCGTGGAGGTGCCCGGGTGGCGTTCGACCACCAGCGACGGCGTGCCGTGCAGGCCGAGGAAGACGGCGGTCGACAGCCCGGCGAGCCCGGCGCCGGCGATCAGGACGGGAGTGCGTTCGGACATCGTGACAGCTCCTTCGAACAGTGCTCGTGCGACGAACGCTGTTCTACAGACGAACGGTGTTCGCGTCAAGTACGGTGTTCGCAGCAGCGATCGAAGTGGGGAGAACGATGTCCGTGCCCGTCCCGCCCTGGCGGCAGCGCGTCGCGCGCGAGCGGTCGGTCAAGCAGCCGCTGAGCCTGGAGCTGATCGTGCGCACCGCGCTCGACCTGCTCGACGCCGAAGGGCTGGACTCGGTCAGCATGCGCAAGGTCGCGCAGCGGCTGGGCACCGGTGCGGCCTCCCTGTACGCCTACGTGCGCAACAAGGACGAGCTGCACGAGCTGATGCTCGACCTGGTGATCGGCGAGATCGCGCTGCCCGAGCCCGACCCGGCGAAGTGGCAGGAGCAGCTCAAGGAGCTGATCCGCCAGCAGGTCGCGGTCTTCGGCGCGCACCCCGGCATCGCCCAGGTCGTCATGCGCACCCCGGCGCCGACCGGGCCGAACGCGCTGCACGTCAGCGAGGCGATGATGGCGATCCTGCGCGCGGCGGGGAAACCGGACCGGGTGGTCGCTTTCGCGGTGGACGTCCTCGCCCTCTACGCCACGGCGGTGGCCATGGAGCGCACCGCGGACTTCGGGCTCAGCGATGCCGAGCGCGGTGAGCGGATGGCGCAGGTCCAGCAGTACTTCTCGGAGCTCCCGCCGGAGCGCTTCCCGTCGATCACCGCCCTGCTCCCGGCCCTGATGTCCGGCACCGACGAGGAGCGCTTCGAGTTCGGCCTGGACCTCCTGGTCAAGGGCATCGCCGCCACCGACGGCTGACCCCGGCGCCCCGCGGTGACGCAATTTCAATGGAAATCAGACCTTCGACTTCAATTGAAGTTGCGCGCCCATCGGCGTGTCGGGCACCGACACACCGACCGCGCGTCGGGATCTGGTGCGATTTCAATTGAAATTGGACGTCTGATTTCCATTGAAATCGCGTTGGTCGCGCCGCCGGTCCCACGCCGGGTGATCGGCGGTTGACGCTCCGCAGTGGACGGTTGCGATCGGCGACACGTTCCCGACCAGCTGCGACGTGGAACCGCGAGTCGGCCGTTACTGTTGTCGGTCATGGACGTTCGGGTCGTGGACCACCCCCTGGCGAAGGCAAGGCTGTCCACCATGCGCGACGCGCGCACCAACAGCGCTGCGTTCCGCGCCGCCTTGCAGGAGCTCACGCTGATGCTCATGTACGAGGCCACGCGGGACGCCGAGGTCGCGGTGGAGCCGATCCACACCCCGGTGGCGCGCACCGACGGCTACCGGCTGGCCCACCCGCCGCTGCTGGTGCCGGTGCTGCGGGCCGGCCTGGGCATGGCCGACCAGGCGCACCGGCTGATCCCGGAGGCGCAGATGGGCTTCGTCGGCCTGGCGCGGGACGAGACCACCCTGCAGCCCACGCCGTACCTGGAGTCGCTGCCCGCCGACCTGTCCGGTCGCCCGGTGTTCGTCCTCGACCCGATGCTGGCCACCGGCGGTTCGATGGTGCACACGATCCGGATCCTGACCGAGCGCGGCGCCAGCGACGTCACCGCGATCTGCACGCTGGCGGCGCCGGAGGGCGTGCGGCGGCTGGAGGAGTCCGGCCTGCCGGTCCGCGTGGTGACCGCGAGCATCGACGACCGCCTGAACGAGTCGGGCTACATCGTCCCCGGCCTCGGCGATGCGGGCGACCGCGAGTACGGCGCCGTCTGATCCCTTTCCCGGATTTAACGCAATAGCGAAACCTCCTCCGCTCGGGGCTGCGCCTCGGCCGGGGGAGGTTTCGTTCTGCCCCGGAAAACTGGGAATTCCCTGGTCCGAGGCGTCTCCAGGTGGAGGTTCTCCCGGAGTCCGGCCGCAGCAGCAGTTTTCGGCCGAACAGGCGATAGCTGGTCTAGACCTGATCCGAATATGGTCTATACCACACATGGAGCGATCCCCCCGATGAAGTAGGAGTCGCCATGTCCTCTCGAAGTCGCAGATTCCCGTTCCGGCTCCCGGTGCTGCTCGCCTCGGTCCTCGCACTGGGACTGCCCCTGCTGGCCTCCCCGGCGGGCGCCACCGACGCCCCGGCGGACCCCCGGCCGCAAGCCGCCGACGAGGCCCAGTCGCAGGCCGCCGCCCGCAAGGTCGGCTACTTCACCCAGTGGTCGATCTACGGCCGCAACTACTTCGTCAAGAACCTCGACACCTCCGGCACGGCCGCGAAGCTGACCCACATCAACTACGCCTTCGGCAACCTGAACACCGCGGGCCAGTGCTTCCAGGTCAACCAGACCGGCGAGGGCGACGCCTGGGCCGACTACCAGCGCCGGTTCACCGCCGAGCAGACCGTCAGCGGTCAGGCCGACGCCTACAACCAGCCGCTGGCGGGCAACCTCAACCAGCTCAAGCAGCTCAAGGCGAAGTACCCGCACCTGAAGGTCTACATCTCCTTCGGCGGCTGGACCTGGTCGAAGAACTTCCACAACGCGGCGGCCACCCCGCAGTCGCGCGCCGCGCACGTGAAGTCCTGCATCGACATGTGGATCCGGGGCAACATGCCCAAGATCGGCGGCGAGCCGCAGGGCGGCGACGGCGTCGCGGCGGGCATCTTCGACGGCGTCGACCTCGACTGGGAGTGGCCCGGTTCCGAGGGCGGCCCCGGCAACGTGGTCGACCCGGCCGACAAGCAGAACTTCACCGCGCTGCTGCAGGAGTGGCGCACCCAGCTCGACGCCGTCGGCAAGGAGACGGGCAAGACCTACGACATCAGCGCCTTCCTGCCCGCCGACCCGGCGAAGATCGAGGCCGGTTTCGAGGTGCCCAAGGTCTTCGACCTGCTGACCTTCGGCACGATCCAGGGCTACGACCTGCACGGCGCCTACGACCCGACGACCAACCACCAGTCGGCGATCCTCAGCCCGCAGGGCGACCCGTCGCCGGAGAAGTGGAGCATCGACCAGACCATCAACGCCTGGCGGACGGCAGGCGCGCCGAACGACAAGATGGTGCTCGGCGTGCCGTTCTACGGGCGTGGCTGGACCGGTGTGACCAACCAGAACAACGGCCTGTTCCAGAACTCGACCGGCCCCGCGCCGGCGACCTGGGAGGCGGGCATCGAGGACTACAAGGTGCTCAAGGCCAAGGCCGGTCAGTACACCCTGCACCGCGACGAGCAGGCCGGTTTCGCCTGGCTCTTCGACGGGACCACGTTCTGGACCTACGACGACCCGACCGAGATCAAGCGCAAGGTCGACTACCTGAAGAAGCAGGGCCTCGGCGGCGCGATGATCTGGTCGCTGGACGGCGACACCCCGAACGGCGAGCTGATGACCGCCCTCCACACGGCCCTCGGCTAGGGCCCGGCGAACGGTCGTGCCCGGCGTGGTCACGCCAGGTCGGGCACGACGCGCTGGCCCCGGGGACCACAACCCCCCGTCGCTCCGGGGTCAGCGCCTCCAACCCGCGATACCGTTCACCAGCGCCCGCTCGTAGCGGGCGCTGGTGTCGTCGTGGGTCAGCGGGGAGTTCAGCTCCAGCGAGACCAGGCCGTGCACCAGGGCCCAGGCGGCGAAGGTGATCTCGTCCGGATCGGTGTCCGCCAGCAGGCCCTGCTCGATGCCGCGAGCGACGGCGTCCTGCAGCGGCCGGATGCTGCGCAGCGCGGTCTGCACCGACTCCTCGTCCGGGACGAAGTCCGGCACCGCCCGGCCGAACATGATCGAGTAGAAGTGCGGGTTGGCCAGCGCGCTCTCCCGGTAGGCCAGGCCGAGCGCGCACATGTCGGCCACCGGGTCGTCGGTGCGGGGCACCTGCGCCATCCGGTCGCCGAGCCGCTGGAATCCCTCCGCGTACAGCTCGCGGACCAGTCCCGGCTTGCCGCCGAACAGCGAGTACACCGCGGTGGTGGAGGTGCCGACGTCCGCGGCCAGCCGCCGCAGTCCGAGCCCCTCCGGGCCCTGCGCGGACAGCAGTTCGCCCGCGCGATCCAGCAGCCGGGTGCGCAAGGCGTCGTCGTGCGCTCGCGGTCTAGCCATTGAGGTCTTCCAAACTCGTTTTGCGTGGCGGTGCGGGTGGCGGAACCTCAGCGCTGAGAAGGACTCATCGTCCGAAACTATCGCCTCCCGCGAGTGGTATCAGCGCGATACCATCGCGGCATGGCCATGACCCTGCGTCTCACCGACGAAGAGAACCAGCGGCTCGCCGAGCTGGCGGCGGCCGAAGGGCGCTCCAAGCAGGAGGTCGTGCGCAGCGCGCTGGCCGATCGCTGGGCGCGGCAGCAGAAGGAGCAGCAGCTCGACGAGGTCGTGCAGCGGGTGCTGCCGCGGTACCGGGGCTTGCTGGACAAGCTCGGCAGCGCATGATCGACCATTGACCGCGTGATCGTTTACCTCGACACGTCGGATCTGCTCCTGCTCGCCACGGCGGTGACCGACGGCGACCTGATGGTGCGGGACGGCGGCCTGCTCGACGCGGCCGCGTACCGGCCGCACGCCGAGGTGTTCGGCGTGCCGGCCTATGAGACGTTGTGGCTGAAGTCCGCCGCGCTGCTGGACTCGATCGTCCGCACCCGCCCGCTGGCGGGCGGCAACTGGCGGCTGGCGTGGGTGGCCGCGGTGGCGATGTGCGACCTCAACGGCTGGTGGGTGGAGGCCGCCGACGACGCGGCGCTGGAGATGGTCCGCGAGGTCGGCCGTGACCAGCTGGAGCTCCCCGAAATCGCTGGTCACCTGGAGTCCTGGGCGAAGCCGAAGGCGTGAACACCTGTTCTTGAACTCGTGCTGCCCAGACACGGCGGTGGCCCGGTCGGTATCTCCGGCCGGGCCACCGCGATCGTTGTGCGGGTCAGGCGGCGGGTCCGCTTTGCAGCTTGCGCATCGCGATCGGTGCGCCCGCCAGGTCCTCTTCGTTGCAGAGCAACTTCAGGTCGTAGTAGGGAGCACCCTCGCGATCGTCGTAGTCCAGGTGGACTGCGATGACGTCGAGCGGTTCGCCCAACCAGTCCTGGGCTGCGCGGAGCCACTTGGCGGAACGCTCCAAGGCGGCCGGTAGGTCGTTGTCGCGGAACTCGACAGGTCGGTAGGGAACGCCCTGAACCTGATCGTGTGAACCAGGGGGCTGTGGGAGATCCACGGAGACGCCGGAGTCGTCGAGTTCGAGTCGGATCGATTCCTCACTCACTGTCGCAGCGTAACCCCTCGGGCCCCGCAAATGCTGCCGGAGTCCCTGCGGAGATGTCTTCCGACGGCCTGGATGGGGTGGTTCGGGGAATCTGCGCCGTTACCGAGCGCGAGGAGGGGGCGCCCCGAACATCGCACGTTGATGAGGGAAGGCGGGCTTTGCCCAGGGCGCCCCGTGTCGTCAAGGGGCGCGCCCCGACGACACGATCAGGTTACTCCGCAGCTTCGTATCAAGATCAACTGGGGTTCTTCTGCTGTTGTGCGCCCGGATACCCGGGAACCTGCGCTCACTCGATCATGAGCCCGGCCGCGACGGTCGCGCCAAGCTCCCAGCAAGCCGCCAGGTCGGCCTTGCCGGGGGCGCCCAGGACGGTGACCGGTTCGGCGACCTGCTGCCAGGAGAGCCCCGTGGTGATCGAGCGGATCGCGCGCTGCGCGCCCTCCACGCCCTCGTTGCCGTGCACGTAGTAGCCGAACGGGCGGCCCGCGGTCGAGTCCAGGCACGGGTAGTAGATCGTGTCGAAGAAGTGCTTGAGCGCGCCGCTGATGTAGCCGAGGTTCGCCGGGGTGCCCAGCAGGTAGCCGTCGGCTTCGAGGACGTCGCTGGCGGTCGCGCTCAGCGCCGCGCGACGCACCACCTCGACGCCTTCGATCTCGTCGGTGGTCGCGCCGGCGACGACCTGTTCGAACAACGCCTGCATCCCGGGCGACGGGGTGTGGTGCACGATCAGCAGCCGGGGCATCTCAGCCTCCTCGCACGAGTTCGGAAACGGCGCGCTCCAGCGCGGCGAGGCGGTCCGCGGCGCGCCGCTTCGCGGTGGGCAGGTCGTCGACCTGCTCGACGACCTGCAGGTAGCACTTGAGCTTC
Source organism: Saccharopolyspora antimicrobica (assembly GCF_003635025.1). GTDB lineage: Bacteria > Actinomycetota > Actinomycetes > Mycobacteriales > Pseudonocardiaceae > Saccharopolyspora > Saccharopolyspora antimicrobica. Next base: position 3,715,117 of record NZ_RBXX01000002.1, read on the forward strand.
GGTTCGGTCCCGGACGGCCGGATGACCACCCGCAGGCCGCCTGCGCCGGTGACCACCAGCGCGTCGGTCTGCGGCAGCAGATCCCGGACGTCCACAGCGGTGCCGGCGAGCTGCGCCGGGGGCTGCGCCCGCAGCCGCCGCATGATCCGGGGGATCAAGCTCAGGTCGGAGACCCGGACCGAGATCTGCCCGGTCTCGTGCAGGCCGTGCTCGGTGGAGAGCTCGTCGAGCAGCTGCGGGAGAGCGCGCCCCGCGGCCTTCAGCGCGGCGGCCAGGTCGGCGGCCAGCACCGCGGTGGAGATGCCGTCCTTGTCGCGCACGAAATCCGGGTCGACGCAGTGCCCGAGCGCTTCCTCGTAGGCGTAGACCAGCCCGGTGCCCGCGCCGTCCCCGGCGCGCACCAGCCACTTGAACCCGGTCAGCGTCTCGTCGTAGCGGACGCCGAACTCCGCGGCGATCGAGCGCAGCATGGTCGCGGACACGATGGTCGTGGCCACCAGCGGATCCGGCGTCACCTCCCGGTCCAAAGTGGACAGGATGTGCCAGGCGAGCAGGACGCCGGTCTCGTCACCGCGGAACATCCGCCAGACGCCGTCCACCGGCGCGCCGAGCGCGCACCGGTCGGCGTCCGGGTCCAGCGCGATCGCCAGGTCCGCGCCGACCTCCGCGGCCAGCTCCAGCAGCGCGTCCGTCGTCCCCGGCTCCTCCGGGTTCGGGAACCCGACGGTGGGGAAGTCCGGGTCCGGATCGGCCTGCGAGGCGACCAGGTGCACGTCGTCGAAACCCGCGCGGTGCAGCGCTTCCCGCAGCGGCTGGGCGCCGACGCCGTGCAGCGCGGTCGCCGCGATCCGCAACCCGCGAGCGCTGCCGCGCGGCAGGGTCGCGACCCGGGCGAGGTAGTCCTCCAGCGCCGAGGAGTGGACCGACCAGTTCTCCGCGCGCGGCACCGAGTTCGCCGCCGGAGTCGCGGCGACGGCGGCCTCGATCTCGCTGTCGGTGGGGTTCACCAGGTGGATGCCGCCACGCAGGTACAGCTTGTACCCGTTGTCCTGCGGCGGGTTGTGCGAGGCGGTGATCTGGATGCCCGCGACGGCGTCCAGCGCGCGCACCGCGTGAGCGAGCACCGGCGTCGGCAGCGGCTCGGGCAGCACCCGCACGTCGAAGCCGGCCGCGGCCAGCACACCGGCGGCGTCGGCGGCGAAATCGGCCGACCCGTGCCGCGCGTCCCGGCCGACCACCACGACACCGCCGCTGTGGCCGTGCTCGTTGAGCCACTCCGCGACACCGGCGGTCGTGCGCACGACCACCGCGCGGTTCATGCCGTTCGCCCCGGCGCGCACCGCGGCGCGCAGGCCCGCGGTGCCGAACCGCGGCATCCCGGACATCCGGTCCGCCAGCTCCGGCGAGTCGGCGTCGACGAGCCGCTGCAGCTCCGCCCGCGCGCCCGGATCGACGTCCTCCGCGATCCACCGCTCAGCCGCGGCCCGCGCGCCAGTCCCGCACACTTCCACCGATTCGCCCACGAGGCCTCCGATGCGAATGCCAACACCCGAGCGGAGATCATCCCAGCTCCGCCGCGATCCCGTGGGGTCGTGAGCGCGAAAATCCCGCGCTCACGACCCGACGGACTCGTCATACATCAGACCGGGCAGCCGGAGACCAGGCGGGCGCTGAGCGTTCCGCTACCCGCAGAACGAGCCTGGAAGCTGGATTTCAGGAGGCTTCGACGACCGAGCGCAGCAGCTGGCCCATGCGGCTGGCCGACGCGCGGCCCGCTTCGAGGACCTCCTCGTGGTTCAGCGGTTCGCCGCTGAGCCCCGCCGCCAGGTTCGTCACTAGGGACAGGCCGAAGACCTCGGCGCCCGCGGCGCGGGCCGCGATCGCCTCCAGCACCGTCGACATGCCGACCAGGTCGACGCCCATGGTGCGCAGCATCCGGATCTCGGCGGGCGTCTCGAAGTGCGGACCGGGCAGCCCGGCGTAGACGCCTTCCTCCAGCGTCGGGTCGATGCCGCGGGCGAGCTCCCGCAGCCGCGGCGAGTACAGGTCGGTGAGGTCCACGAAGTCCGCGCCCACCAGCGGCGACCGCGCGGTCATGTTGACGTGGTCGCTGATCAGCACCGGCTGCCCGACCTGCATGCCCTCGCGCAGGCCGCCCGCGGCGTTGGTGAGCACCACCGTGCGGCACCCGGCCGCGATCGCGGTGCGCACGCCGTGCGCCACCGGGTCGATGCCCTTGCCCTCGTAGAGGTGCGTGCGGCCGAGCATGACGAGCGCCCGCTTGTCGCCCACCGGCACGGAGCGGATCTTGCCGCTGTGCCCGATCGCGCCCGGTGCGGCGAAGCCCGGCAGCTCGGCCATGCCGATCTCGGCGGCGGGTGAGCCGATCTCCTCGGCGGCGGGCTGCCAGCCGGAGCCGAGCACGACGACCAGGTCGTGGCGTTCGACGCCGGTGGCCTCGGCGAGCGCGGTGGCGGCGGCCGAAGCCGCGGCGGACGGGTCGATAGCAGTACTAGAGGTCACGGCCGCGCAGCTTAGAGGCTTTTCCGGCTTCGCGTTGCGCGCACGCCCCACCGAGCTCGTCAGGGCGTGCTGGTGTCGAGGGTCGGTGCGATCTCGTTGAGCATCGCCTGGCTCTGGGTGCTCAGCCCGGGCGGCCCGGTGACCCGCACGATCCACAGGTCGTCGTCCCGGCGGACCAGCTCCGCCTCCGTGGTGCGCGGGTCGGCGTTGGCCTGCCCGTTGAGCATCGGCCGCACCATCGTCGTGTAGACCAGCCGCTTGCCGTCGCCGTTGTCGGTCACGCTGTCCACCCGGATCTTGTTCCCGCCGCCCACGCTCAGCGGCAGCCTGTCCAGGTAGTCGTCGATGTCGTGGCCGGAGCCGAAGAAGTTCCCGTAGCGCTGCACGGCGATCTCGAAGAGGCCGTCCGGCGACACGTAGGACGTCACCAGGCTGTTGGCGACATCGGTGCGCTCGCTCTGGAACGTCTGCCAGCCACCGGGGCTCGCTTGCGGCGCCAGGATCTGGAACTTCCCGCCCGAGGGAGCGGCGGTGTGCTTGGCGTTGCCGGCGGTCTCGACCAGGCCGAGCTGCTCGGCCAGCGGCGTCTCCGCGGCGGGGCTCGCCGGCGTCCCGGGCTCGGGCAGCACGTCCTTGCCCAGGGCGAGCCGGGTGAGCACGAAGCCACCGGCCAGCGCGGCGGCGAAGAGCACGACGGCGGCCACGCCCAGCGCGACCGCGGACCACGGCGAGCGGCGGCTCGGCGGCGGGTCCTTCAGCTCGAACGGCGGCAGCCCGGGGTCGCGGGCCAGCGGGGCAGCCTGCGCGCCGAGCGTGGGCTGCTTCGGCCGCGGCGGTGGCGGGTTCGAGGGAGTCGGCGGCACCAGCGAGCGAACCCGCACCGTGGGGGCTTCTGGGTCGAGCAGCATCGCGAACGGGCGCGCACCTGGCGGCGGCAGCAGGTGCTGCACCCGGCGGCGGACCTCGGTCAGCGACATCCGCCGCGTCGGGTCCTTGACCATCAGCCCGGTGATGATCTCGCCGATCGGGCCGGAGCGGCTCACCCGCGGGACGGGGCCGCGCACCACCTCGGTCACGGTGGCCAGCGGATCGTCGCCGACGTCGTAGGGCGCCCGGCCCTCGACGACGGCGAACATCGTCGCGCCCAGCCCCCACAGGTCGGCCGACGCCCGGACGCCCTCGCCCGCCGCGACCTCGGGCGCGATGTAGGCGGGGGTGCCCAGCAGGATCCCGGTGCTGGTGAGGGTGTGCTCGGCGATGTTGCGGGAGATGCCGAAGTCGCTGACCTTGATCCGGCCGTCGTCGCCGATGAGCACGTTGCCCGGCTTGACGTCGCGGTGCACGATGCCCGCCTGGTGCGCGGCGTCCAGCCCGGCCGCGACGCCGTCGACGATCACCGCGATCTGCTGGTCGTCGAGCGCGCCGTGCTCCTCGAGGATCGCCGCGAGGCTCTGCGACGGCACCAGCTCCATGACCACGAACGGTTCGCCGCCATCGCGGGCGACGTCGTAGAGCGTCACCACGTTGGGGTGCGACAGCACCGCGATCGCCCGGGCCTCGCGGAGCGCGCGCTCGCGCATCTCGGCGGCTTCCTCGTCGGGCATGCCGGGCGGGAGCTTGACCTCCTTGACCGCCACCGGGCGGCGCAGCAGTTCGTCGGTGCCGGCCCACACGGTGCCCATCGCACCGCCGCCGAGCTTGCGTTCCAGGCGGTACCGGTCACCGATCAGCCGACCGGCGCCGGCGAGGGTGTTGTTGTCGTTCGCGGGCACGATCGCATTCTCCACGGCTGATCGCGCACGCGAGGCCGAACGGGCCGATCGTTGCGGAGCTGGGACGGCTTCACCGCGCCGGAGTGATCAGCGGCGAATGCCCGTATCAGCGTTACAAAACGTGAGTAATCCCACCCGGAGCGGCACTGCGGGCGCGTTGTTGTCGCAGCTAACGTTATTTCGTCGCAACGAAAAAACGGGTGCGAATCCGCTGCCGTCCACAAGATCGCGGATTGGCCCGGATACGTGTGTTTCGGATAAGTTGGGCGCCGATCGGACCTCGCTGACATCGGTGGCCCGAGCCTTCTCAACGCCGATATTCGCAGCGTCGCGCGCAAGGAAGCAACATACACCTGCTTCACGGTGCGTCCGCGATGACGGTGGCGAACGATCCCGGGTCGCCGGGTGTCGGCGGGTCGAGCTGACCACGACCTATCGACGTCGAGGAGGTGCCCTTGCTCGCGTTCGTCGTCGTGCACCTGCTGGTGGCTCTGGCACTCCCGTTCCTGGCCCGGCGCAGCACCCGAGCCGCATTCCTGACCGCAGCCGTTCCACCGGCTGCGGCTCTGCTCTGGGTGTTGGCGCAGGCCGGACCGGTGCTGTCCGGGCAGACGATCAGCGAGACCGTCGAGTGGGCACCCCTGATAGGCCTGCAGTTCGCCTTCCGGCTGGACGCGCTGGCGCTGCTGATGACCATCCTGGTCGCCGGCCTCGGCGCCGTGGTGCTGGTCTACGCCGACTCCTACTTCAGCCGCGGTGGCGGTGACGCCCGGCGCTCGGCCCCGCTGCTGCTGGCCTTCGCCGGGGCGATGCTCGGGCTGGTCTTCGCCGACGACCTGATCACCGTCTACGTCTTCTGGGAACTGACGACGATCTGCTCGTTCCTGCTGGTCGGGCAGGCCGGGCTCAGCCGCGAATCGCGCCGCTCGGCGCTGCAGGCGCTGATGATCACCAGCCTGGGCGGGCTGGTGATGCTGCTCGGCTTCGTGGTGCTCGGCGAGACCGCGGGCACCTACCGGATCTCCGAGCTGGCCGCGAACCCGCCGGGCGGCGCCGCGGCGGTGGTCGCCGCGCTGCTGATCCTGGTCGGCGCGTTCACCAAGTCCGCGCAGATCCCGTTCCACAACTGGCTGCCCGCGGCGATGGTCGCGCCGACGCCGATCAGCGCCTACCTGCACGCCGCATCGATGGTCAAGGCCGGTGTGTTCCTGGTGGCGCGGCTCGCGCCGGTGTTCACCGACGTGCCGGAGTGGAAGCTGGCGGCCATCGCCTTCGGCCTGGTCACGATGCTGGTCGGCGGCTGGCGAGCGCTGCACGAGTACGACCTGAAGAAGCTGCTGGCCTACGGCACCGTCAGCCAGCTCGGCTTCCTGATGGTGCTGTTCGGCGCGGGCACCCACACCGGCGCGATGGCCGGTGCCGCGATGCTGCTCGCGCACGGCATGTTCAAGGCCACGCTGTTCCTGGTCGTCGGCATCATCGACCACCAGGCGGGCACCCGCGACATCCGCAAGCTCTCCGGGCTGGGCCGCGAGCTGCCGTGGCTGGCGGTGGTCGCCACCCTCGGCGTGGCCTCGATGGCCGGGCTCCCGCCGATGCTCGGCTTCATCGGCAAGGAGGCGGCGTTCAGCGCCTTCCTCACCGGCGGTCGACCGGACCTGCTGGTGGACGCGGTGCTGGTGCTCGGCTCGATGCTGACCGTCGCCTACAGCCTGCGGATGCTGTGGGGCGCCTTCGCCGACAAGCCGGAGCTGCCGCGGACCAAGGCCAAGAAGCCCAGCGCGGAGGCGCTGATCCCGGCCGGGCTGCCCGCGCTGGCGGGCATCGTGCTGGGCATCGGCTACCCGGTCGCCGACAAGCTGGCCGGCTCCTACGCCGAGGTCTTCGCGCCGGTCGCCGACCCGTACCACCTGGCGCTCTGGCACGGCTTCAACCTACCGCTGCTGCTGTCCGCCCTCGCCGTCACCGGCGGTGTCGCGCTGCACCTGGGCCGGGTCCAGCTGACGGCGGCGCGCAAGAAGCTGCCGCGGCCGCTGGACGCGCAGCGTGGTTACGAGCGGATCATGGCGCTGCTGGAGCGGGTGGCGGTCGGCGTCACCGGCCGCCTGCAGGTCGGTTCGCTGCCGACCTACCTCGGCATCATCCTGCTGACGATGCTGGCGATCCCGGGCTCGGCGCTCCTGGTGCGGGCCGCGGTGCCGGACGATCTGCGGGCCTACGACAACCTCCTGCAGGTGCCGCTGGCCCTCGTGGTGATCGTCGCGGCGATCGCGGTGCTGCGCTCGCGCCGGCGGCTGACCGCGGTGCTGCTGGTCGGCGTCGTCGGCTACGGCATCGGTGGGCTGTTCATCGTGGACGGCGGCCCCGACCTGGCGCTGGCCCAGTTCCTGGTGGAGACGCTGACGCTGGTGGCGTTCGTGTTCGTGCTGCGGCGGCTGCCGGTGCGCTTCACCCAGTCCGACACCGCGAAGGCCTGGCAGGCGCCCAAGGCGGTCATCGCGATCGCCGCCGGGACCTTCATCTCGCTGGCCGCGGTGATCTTCAGCAGCGCGCGCCAGGCCCCGCCGGAGGCCAGCGCGGCGTTCATCGCCAACGCGGAGAAGGGCGCGGGCGCGACCAACGTGGTCAACGCGATCATCGTCGACTTCCGCGCCTTCGACACCGTCGGCGAGATCGCGGTGCTGGCGATCGCCGCGACCGGGGTGGCCAGCCTGATCCTGGCCTCCCGCCACGAACGCCGGAAGCGCAGCACGCGAGTACCGCCGATATCGGTGAAGACGCCGGTCAAGCAGCAGGAGGAGGTGCGCGAATGACGACGACGCCGATGAAGCGTCCGTCCTGGACGACCTGGGACGCGCCCACCGAACGGTGGCTGCTGTCCGGCTTCTGCCGGGACGGCAAGCAGCGCACCGTGCTGCTCGAGCTCGCCGCCCGCATCATCTTCCCGACCGTCCTGGTGCTGTCCATCTACCTGCTGTTCGCCGGGCACGACCGGGCGGGCGGCGGGTTCAGCGGCGGCCTGGTCGCCGGGCAGGCGTTCGTGCTGCGCTACCTCGCCGGTGGCCGGATGGACGACAGCGCGATCGTCTCGATGCGGCCGCCGGTGCTGATCGGCATGGGCCTGACCATCGCCACCACCTCGGCGTTCCTGCCGCTGCTGTTCGGCGGCGAGCTGCTGGAGACGGCGATCTACAAGTTCACCGTGCCACCGCTCGGCGAGATCAAGTTCGTCACCAGCGTGCTGCTCGACAGCGGGGTGTACCTGCTGATCGTGGGCGTGGTGCTGGACCTGCTGCGCACCTTGGGCTCGGCCATCGAGGCCGACGTCGACGCGGCGGAGCGGGGGCAGCGATGACGATCAACCTGACCATGGCGGTGGTGCTCGCCGTCCTGTACTCGGTCGGCTTCTACCTGCTGATGCAGCGCTCGCTGATGCGGATCCTGCTCGGCATCGTGATCCTCGGGCACGGCTCGAACCTGCTGCTGCAGACCGCGGGCGGCCCGCCGGCCGGCGCCGCGATGATCGGCACCACCGATCCGGCGCAGATGGCCGACCCGCTGCCGCAGGCGATGGCGCTCACCGCGATCGTGATCACCTTCGCGCTGACCACGTTCCTGCTGGCGCTGGCCTACCGCTCGTGGACGCTGCTCGGCCACGACGAGGTCCGCGACGACCTGGAGGACCGGCGCATCCAGCGGCTGGAGCGCCGGCTGTCCGAGTCCGAGGAGGACGGCGCCGAGGAGCTGGAGAAGACCGGAGGAGTGGGAACGGAGCGGTGATGTCGAGCAAGCGGCGTCAGCCGCTTTCAACCACCTTCGCAACTTGCACCGCCGCGGGTTCTCAGCGTTCGCCTGGCGAGGACAGCTCCGACGCCGTGTATCGGTCATACATCAGGAGGAGATCCCGCAGTCAGGCGGGCGCTGAGGTTCCGCTACCTGCACCGCTACGCAAACCAGCCCGTGTAGGAAAAAAGGAGGCCACCCAGTGACCGTTCTCGTGGCCCTGCCCGTGCTGCTGCCCCTGCTCGCCGCCGGCTTGTCGCTGGCGCTGGGGCGCTTCGCGGACATCCAGCGCGCGCTCGGGCTGCTGGTGCTCGGCGCGATCATCGTGGACGCGGCGGTGCTGCTCTACGTCGCCGACCGGTTCGGGCCGGTGGTGCTGCAGATGGGCGCCTGGCCCGCGCCGTTCGGCATCACGCTGGTCGCCGACCGGCTCTCCGCGCTGCTGCTGATGATCTCCTCGGTGGTGACCTTCGCGGTGCTGATCTACTCGATCGGCCAGCGCATCACCGACTACGGCCGGGAGCGCTCCAGCACCACGTTCCACCCGATGTACCTGATGCTGTGCGCGGGCGTCTCGCTGGCCTACCTCACCGGCGACCTGTTCAACCTGTTCGTCGCCTTCGAGATCATGCTCAGCTCGTCGTACGTGCTGATCACCCGGCGCACCACCGCCACCCGCGTCCGCGCGGGCATGACCTACGTGATCGTCAGCCTGGCGTCCTCGCTGCTGTTCATCACGATGATCGCGCTGGTCTACGCCTCGACGGGCACGGTGAACCTGGCCGACCTGGGCGAGAAGGTGCACCAGCTGCCGGACGGGCTGCAGATCGCGCTGGCGCTGCTGGTGGTGATCGTCTTCGGCGTGAAAGCGGCCATGGTGCCGCTGCACTTCTGGCTGCCGGACAGCTACCCGACGGCGCCCGCGCCGGTCACCGCGGTGTTCGCCGGGCTGCTCACCAAGGTCGGCATCTACGCGCTGATCCGCACCCAGACGCTGGTGTTCAGCCATTCCGAGAGCTGGAACCTGATGCTCGGCATCGCGCTGATCACCATGGTCGTCGGCGCGCTGGGCGCGCTGGCCCAGAACGACCTGAACCGGCTGCTGTCCTTCCTGCTGGTCAGCCACATCGGCTACATGCTGTTCGGGCTCGGCGTCTACGACGTGGTCGGCCTGACCGGCGTGATCCTCTACGTCGTGCACCACATCACCGTGCAGGCCGCGCTGTTCCTGGTCAGCGGTCTGATCACGCGGCACACCGGCACCGTGGCGCTGACCCGGATGGGCGGCCTGGCCAAGGCCGCGCCGATGATCGCGGTGCTGTTCGCGCTGCCCGCGCTGACGCTGGCCGGGGTGCCGCCGTTCTCCGGTTTCGTGGCCAAGCTGGCGCTGCTGCAGGCCGGTGTCGGTGCCGGGACCTGGACGGCCTACGCGGTCACCGGCGGCCTGGTGCTGACCAGCCTGCTCACCCTCTACGCCATGGCGCGGGTGTGGACGCGGGCGTTCTGGGGGCAGGTCAAAGCTCCTGAGCAGGACCCCGACCCGACCGATGAGCTGGTGGTCGGCACCGCCACCTCGAACCGCCCGATGGTGGTGGCCAGCGGGGTGCTGGTGGCGACCAGCGTGGTGATCGCGCTGGTGGCGGGCCCGCTGGCGGAGGTCAGCGGGCGGGCCGCGGAGGACCTGATGCACGGCGAGACCTACCGGAGCGCGGTGTTGGGAGGTGCCGTCGAATGACCGAGCGGATCACCCGTCGCGGCGGGCTGCTGCGGCGGTTGCCGATGGTGGCCTGGCTGACCCTGGTCTGGGTGATGCTGTGGGGCACCTTCGACCTGGGCACGCTGTTCTTCGGCCTGGTGGTGGCGGTGTTCGTGTCGACGCTGTTCCCGAACCCGGCCATCCGCACCAACATCGCGGTGCGCCCGCTGCGGGTGCTGCAGCTAGCCGGCTACCTGGCCTGGGACCTGGTGATCTCCACCGCGCGGGTCTCCTGGCAGGCGGTCACCCAGGGCCCGAACGCGCCCGCCGGGATCGTGGCGGTGACGCTGCGGACCGACTCCGACCACATCACCGCGATGGTGGCCAACGCGCTGTCGCTGGCCCCTGGCAAGTTCGTGCTGCAGATCGACCGGGCCCACCGGATCTGCTACGTCTACTCGCTCGGCATGCGCGCCGCCGACGCCGAGTCGGTGCGCCAGGAGGTGCTCGCCCTGGAACGCCGGGTGGTGCGCGCGGTCGGCTCGGCGGCGGAGCTGGCCCTGGTCAACGGAACGGAGGGGCGCTCATGACATCCCTTGTGCCAACCGGAGTCCTGCCTCACCGCACCTCAGTGGACCGTGATGCAACCCAGCCACGAGAAGCCGCGAAACGCGAGTTCGATCCTGGGCGTAACCACCACTGAAGATCGCGGAGGGGCGGGACAGCGTTCTGCCTCACCGCACCTCAGGGGACCGTGATGCAACCCAGCCACGAGAAACCCTCAAAACGCAAGATCACTCCCGAACGTAACCACCACTGAAAATCCCGGAGAGGCGGGACAGTATGACCTGGGTCTTCATCGTGACCGTCGGCCTGCTGAGCGTGGCCGGGCTGCTGGTCCTGGTGCGGCTGATCCTCGGCCGCACCACGCTGGACCGGATCGTGGCGGTCGACGTGTTCGTCACCGTGATCATCGCCGGGACGTGCGCGGGCATGGGCTGGTTGCAGGACGGCTCGAACATCGCGCTGCTGGCCGCCTTCGCGCTGCTGGCGTTCATCGGGTCGGTCAGCGCTGCCCGGCTGGTCGAGAAGAAGGAGCCGTACCGATGAGCCTGCTGGACGTCTTCTCCGCGGTCTGCCTCATCGGCGGCGCGCTGTCCTGCCTGCTCGGGGCCATCGGCCTGCTGAGCTTCCCGGACGTGCTGGCCCGCCTGCAGGCCGCCACCAAGCCGCAGACGCTGGGGCTGATGCTGATCCTGATCGGCACCGCCGTGCAGCTGGACTTCATCTACGCGTCAGGCCTGATCCTGGTGGCGCTGTTCCAGATGCTCACCGCGCCGGTGATGGCGCAGCTGGTGGGCCGGGCGGCCTACCGCGCGGACAGCATCCGCCGGGAGACGCTGGTGGTGGACGAGCTCGGGGACCGGATCGAACGGGAGCGCCGGGACCGCTGATCCGATCCGGCACATCTCGCACGCGACCGGTCACAGTGCGCGCCGACTATGATCAAATGGTCCTGTACGGGTGACCACGAAAGTGTCGGTAGTCCGACGCGGCTGCAGAAGGATGTGGAGCCATCATGTGGCGGACCGGCCGCGTTCTCGCTGGCCTCGCGATCGCGTTGTCCCTGTTCCTGGTCCCTCCGGCGGCCGTCGCCGAGGAGGTCGCCGCACCGCCGACGACCGTCGTGGTCGCGCAGGAGCCGCCGCCCGCACCGCCCGCCGAGCAGCCGCCCGCGGACGCCGGCACCGATGCGCGCCAGCGCATGGGGATCGGCATCGCCGGTTTCGTGCTGATCGGCGCGGTGCTGCTGTCGCGCCGCCTCCGCAAGAAGCCGGTCTTGTTTGTCAAGTGGAAAAAGTAGTAAACCACCCGGAAACCGGCCGACCGGTCTGTTCTTAGCGGAATAATTTCGCTGTCAATTCTCGCCATGGACTAGACCTGACGGCGAACCTGTGGGATTTTCACAACTGACTACGTGCGTAGGCGCAAGGCCCACGAGGTGACAGCAGTCCCTGACGTGCGTAGATCGGGGCGAACGCCCCCCACGAACGTGGGCCGGCACCGGGAAGCCCCCCGACCGGTGCCGGCCCACACCCTTCCCGCCGGCCCCTCGGCCCCTGCGGCGGACCTCCTCCGAGCGGTTGTTGAACGCGAAATCAATGTGCGCTGAAAACAATTCTTCGGCCGGGCTGAAACGGCGCCACCCGTTCGTCGCAGTGTGCGTACCGGTCAGCTAGACGTTCCGCATCGGCGCGGTGTCGCTGTTCCGGATGATGCAGGATGGGCGCCAAATGAGTACTGCGCCCGCCCCGCACCGCGATCATGACCGTTCCGCCACCGCGCGCTGCCGCGCCTCGGTGCGACGCCACGAGCGCGAGCTGGTCGAGCTCTCCCGCAGCATCCACGCCGAACCGGAACTCGCCTTCGCCGAGCACCGCAGCGCGGCCAAGGTCGCCGACCTGCTCGCCCGGCACGGCTTCGAGGTCCGCACCCCGGTGGCCGGCCTGGACACCGCGCTGGTCGCCGAGCGCGGCAGCGGCGAGCTGGTGGTGGCCATCTGCGCCGAGTACGACGCGCTGCCGGAGGTCGGTCACGCCTGCGGCCACAACGTCATCGCCGCGGCCGCGGTCGGCGCCGCGCTGGCGCTCGCCGACGTCGCCGACGAGCTGGGCATCACGGTCCGGCTGATCGGCACTCCGGCGGAGGAGACCGGCGGCGGCAAGGTGCTGATGCTGCAGCGCGGCGTGTTCGACGACGTGGCGATGGCGATGATGGTGCACCCCGGTCCGGAGGACATCTGCCGCCCGGTCTCGCTGGCCATCACCGACCTGGAGGTGCGCTACACCGGCCGCGAGGCGCACGCCGCCTCGGCTCCCCAGCTGGGCCTCAACGCGGCCGACGCGCTGACCGTCGCGCAGGTCGCCATCGGCCTGCTGCGCCAGCACGTCGAGCCGCAGCAGATGGTGCACGGTATCGTCACCGCAGGTGGCGCGGCGCCGAACATCGTTCCCGCGCACACCGCGGCGGTCTACAACTTGCGCGCTGCCGAAGCGCGGTCCCTGGAGCGCCTGGAGAACCGCATCCGGGCCTGCTTCGAGGCGGGCGCGACGGCGACCGGGTGCACGCACGAAGTCGTGCAGATCTCCCCGGTCTACGCGGAGTTGGACCCCGACAGCTGGTTGTCGGAGGCCTACCGCCGCGCGATCACCGAGCTCGGGCGGGAACCGCTCGACCGAGGTGCCGAGCAGAGCCGGGTCATCGGCAGCACCGACATGGGCAACGTGACCCGGGCCCTGCCCGCGATCCACCCGATGATCGCGATCGACTGCGGCGGCGCGGTCAACCACCAGGTGGAGTTCGCCGCGGCCTGCGCGACCCCGACCGCCGACCGGGCGGTGCTGGACGGGGCGCTGGCAATGGCCTGGACGGCGGTGGCCGCCGCCGCGGACAGCGCGCAGCGGGAACGCCTGCTGGCGGCCGTGCGCGCTCGGAGTTCGTCGGAAGAGTTCTGCACACCGGTCGGCGGCGCGCACCGCGGGCCGGGTGCGGGTGCCCAGCAGGACGCCGGGGGCGTGGCGTGAGCGGTGCTGCCGCTTGCCGCTCGTGCCGCGCACCGGGTCCGGACGCCCCGCAAGACACTGGAGGAATGGCGTGACCGTGGTGGATTCTCGTGGCTCAGACCCGGGACGGCCCTCGAACAGCGGTTCGGCGGTGGAGGAGGCGGGCTGGCCCGCGGCGGCGCAGGGCACGCTCCTCGCGCCGGACGTGGACGGGCCGTCCGCGCCGATCGGCAGCACCATGTCGGGCGTGGACACCAGTGTCGGGGCCGTGGCGGACCTGGGCGCCGGTCGCGGGCCGTCCTGGCTTGACTCCTGGTTGGCCGAGAACGCCCAGCGGGTGGTGGCCTGGCGGCGGCACATCCACGCCTACCCCGAACTCTCCCGCGCCGAGCACGAGACCACGGCCTTCCTCGCCGAGCAGCTCACCAGAGCGGGCCTGAAGCCGCAGGTGCTGCCGGTGGGCACCGGTCTGGTCTGCGACATCGGCGAGCACCGGCCCGGCGGCCGCACCGTGGCGCTGCGCGCGGACATCGACGCGCTGCCGCTGACCGAGGCCACCGGGCTCCCGTACGCCTCCACTGTGGACGGAGTGGCGCACGCCTGCGGCCACGACGCGCACACCACGGTCGCGCTGGGCGCCGCGCTGGCGCTGGCCTCCGCGCCGGAACTGCCCGGCCGGGTGCGGCTGATCCTCCAGCCCGCCGAAGAGGTGATGCCGGGCGGTGCGCTGGACGTGCTGGCCGCCGGCGCCCTCGACGGGGTGGACCGGATCTTCGGGCTGCACTGCGATCCGCGGCTGCCGGTCGGGCAGATCGGCACCCGCGTCGGTGCCATCACCTCGGCCAGCGACCTGCTGGAGCTCCGCATGACCTCGCCCGGCGGGCACACCTCGCGCCCGCACCTGACCGCGGACCTGGTGCACGCGCTGGGCACCGTCATCACCGGCCTGCCGACGTTGCTGTCGCGCCGCGTCGACCCGCGCACCGGCACCGTCCTGACCTGGGGCGCGGTGCACGCCGGCGAAGCGCCGAACGCCATCCCGCAGGACGGGGTGCTCACCGGCACGCTGCGCACCGGCGACCGCGACACCTGGGCGAAGCTGGAGCCGCTGGTGCACGAGCTGGTGCACAGCCTGCTGGCGCCGCTCGGCGTCGGGTTCGACCTCCAGCACCGGCGCGGCGTGCCGCCGGTGGTCAACGACCAGGAGAGCACCGAGCTGTTCCGGGCGGGCATCGAAGCCGCCCTCGGCGAAGAAGCCCTGGCGAGCACCCCGCAGTCCTCGGGTGGCGAGGACTTCGGCTGGTACCTGGAGCACGTGCCGGGCTCGTTCGCGCGCCTGGGCGTGCACTCGGGATCGGGCCGGGTCAAGGACCTGCACCAGCCGACGTTCGCGCTGGACGAGCGGGCCCTGCTGGTCGGCGTCCGGGCGATGGTCCACACGGCCCTGCGCACCCTCCGGAGCTGACGCCGCGGAGTCCCACCTGATCGAGGTGTATCCACTCGCGGCTGTATCTGCGGGCGGGGTTCGCGCCTCTGTATGGGTATGAGAACGAACATCATCTGCCCTGGAGAACGAACCCCGAACGCAGTCGTGGAGTGGCCGCCCTCAGCCAGGCACGGCGCGATGACCTGCCTGGACGCCGAACGGCTGCTGGGCCCGGAAGAGCTCGCGGCGGGCCTGGCCGCCGGTGAGTGGGTGCAGCCCTGGCACGGCGTGGTGGTCCCGGCGGCCCGCGCCGGCGATCCGGTGACCCGTGCGGCCGCCGCGCTGCTGCGGGCCGGGCCGTACTCGGTGCTGTCCGGCCCGACGGCGGTGGCGATGCACGGCTGCGGCCCGGTCGACGAGGTCGTGGACGTGACGATCCCCTACGGCCGCGAGGTGCGCTCGCAGCCGGATCTGACGATCCACCAGGCGTGGGTCCGGGAGTGCGACGTCGTGGAGCTGGACGGCCTGCGCACCCAGGCCCTGGACGTCGCGATCACCGATCTGCTGTGCACCGGCGATCAGCGCCAGGCCCTGGACTGCCTGGAACAGGCGCTCGGCCGGCTCGGCGAGGGAGCCGAGCGCTTCCGCGCGCTGGTCGCCGAGCGGATCGCCCGCCGCCGGGACCGCCGTGGCACCCGGCGGGCGGGCGCGCTGCTCGGGCTGGCCTGGGCCAAGCCGCGTCCCGCGCTGGCCGCCGGGATCGGAGGTGCGCGGTGAGGACTTCAGCGCTGGAACCAGGCGGCGGCCTGAGCCGCTTCCCGCGCGGCGATGAAGCGTGCGTACGCGTCGTCGTAGGTGGCTCGGTTGGCTTCGATGGGCTGCAGCGGCTCGGACGTCCCGACCAGTTCGCGGGCGACCTCGGTGAGGCTGCGGCCGGTCAGCAGGGACTGCGCGGTCACGGTCGCGCCGCGGGCACCGGCCTGCTCATCGGTGGTGCGCACGACCGGCAACCCGGTCACGTCCGCGATCACCTGGCGCCACAGCCGGTTCGCCGAACCACCGCCGGTGAGCCGGAGCTCGGTGGGCTGCGCGGCGCTGGCCCGCAGGCAGTCCCGGATCGCCATGGCCAGCCCCTCCAGGCAGGCCCGCGCGATCTCGGCCGGACCGTGCTCCAGGCTCAGCCCGTGCAGGCTGCCGCGCGCGGCCGGGTCGTAGAACGGCGCGCGCTCACCGGCCAGCGAGAGGTAGGGCAGCATCAGCAGGCCCTTGCTGCCGGGTTCGGCCTGCTCGGCGAGGTCGGTGAGGTCTTCGGGGTTGGGCAGGCCGAGCATCCGGCAGGTCCACTCCACGACCTCGGTGCCCGACAGGGTGGCGCTGGCGAGCATCCACCGGCCCGGCTCCGGAGTGCGCAGCGACATGCCGACCGGGGTGCGGTCGAGCCGCGGGCTGTCGCTGATCACCTCGGTGCAGATCGTGGTGCCCAGGATCGTGCAGGCCTGGCCGGGTTCGGTGACACCGGCGCCGATGGCCGTGGAGATCACGTCGTACGCGCCGAGCACCACCGGTGTGCCCGCCGGAACGCCGAGCCGCTCGGCCGCGGCGTCGCGCAGCGGTGCGATCCGCTGCTGGCCGTCCACCACGTCGGGCAGCAGCGGCTGCGCCCAGTCCAGCCCGAGCTCGGCGAGCACGGTGGGGGCGTACTGACCGGTCCGCGCGTCGAGGAACGGGTTCGAGGCTTCGGAAACGTCCCAGGCGAGGCGTCCGGTCAGGCAGTGGAACAGCCAGCCGCCGCAGGTCAGCACCTTCGCGGACCGCTCGATCCGGGCTGGGTCGTGCTCGGCGAGCCAGCGCAGCTGCGCGTGCGGCAGGCCGCCGAACCCGACCGATCCGTTGATCTTGAACAGCTCGGCGAGCACCCCGGAATCGGCCCAGTCGGCGGCGATCCCGGAGGCGCGGGCGTCGTTCCAGAGCAGCGCGGGTCCGGTCGGCTGGCCAGCGTCGTCGACCAGCCAGCAGCCGTCGCCCTGCGCGGTGAGCGCGAGCGCCGCGACGTCGGATCCGGCGGCGGCGGTGAGCTCGGCGACGGTGTCGGCGACCGCGCTCCACACCTCCTGCATGTCCTGCTCGGCCCAGCCGGGCCGGGGGTGCTCGACCCGGGTCGGGCGGCGGGCGACCGCCAGCTCGGTCCCGTCCGCCGCGTAGGCGACGCTCTTCACCACCGAGGTGCCGGCGTCGATGCCGATGGTGATCACGGGCGTTCCCTCCAGATCCCGCCTGCCGGGTCGGCCGGTGCGCGACCCGAGAACATCACAGCATTGAGTGTTAAAAATTTCAAGATAAGTGTTATATTTGCGATGGGATGTGACACCACGATCCCGGTAGTGGACCACCACCGGAAGGACGCGCCGTGCCGCCTGAACCCACCACCGGCCGCATCGACCTCGTGCTGCTCGACGTCGGCGGCCCGGTCTACGACGACCGCGCCTACCGCGACGCGCTGCTGCGCGCCACGCGCGAACTCGCCGCCGAGGACGGCCGCGGGGAGGTCGGCGAAGCGGAGTTCCAGCAGGTCTACGACGAGCGCAGGCAGGCGCAGGGCGGCTCGCTGCGGACCGCGGTCGCCGAGCGGTTCCTGACCGCGGGCGACCGCCAGCGGCTGTCCGACCGCGCCGAGCAGTACTGGGAGTACCCGCCGTCGGCGCTGCACGAGGACGTGCTGCCGACGCTCCGCAGGCTCGCCGGGCGCTACAAGATCGCGATCGTGGCGAACCAGCGCGCGGTGGTCGTGGACGCCCTGCGCCGGGACGGCGTGTCCGACTTCGTGGACATCTGGGCGATCTCCGAGGTCGTCGGGGCGGAGAAGCCGGACCCGCGGATCTTCCAGCACGCGCTGCGCGAAGCCGGCGTCGATCCGGCGAACGCGGTGCACGTCGGCAACCGGCTGGACACCGATGTGCGCGGTGCCAAGCGGGTCGGCCTGCGAACGGTGTGGGTGGTGCGCGGCGAGGCCCCGCCGGAGCCGACGCCCGAGCAGCTCGCCGAGCCGGACATCGCGGTGCTCTCGATGGCCGAGCTGCCGGAAGCGCTGGAGAAGCTGCAGGCCGCTGGGTGACCAGCGGTTCACGCGCCGGGGAGGGGTGCTGATGGGAGAGCTCGTCGCAGGAGTGGACATCGCGACCGCGAACGTGCGGGTGCAGATCCACGACCAGGCCGGTTCGGTGGTGGCGTCGGCTTCCCGGCCGCTGCCGCAGCCGGTGCGCTCGCCGGGTGGCCGTTCCGAGCAGGACGCGAGCACGTGGTGGCCCGCGGTCCGGGACTGCCTGGCGGAGTGCACGACCGCGCTGGGTGCGCGCAGCGCGGAGATCACCTCGCTGGCGATCTCGGCGACCTCGGGCACCGTGGTCCCGGTCGACGGCAACGGTGACCCGCTCGGCGCGGCGCTGATGTACGACGACCGGCGCGCCGAGGCCGAGGCCCGTACCGCGGTCGAGGTCGGCGCGGCGCGCTGGGAGCGGACCGGCATCACCCCGTCGGCCGGATCGGGCCTGGCCAGGATCGCCTGGCTGGCGCGCCACCTCCCGGCGGGCACCGAGCTGGTCTGCCACACCCCGGACGTCATCGCCCGGAAGCTGGTCGGGCGCCCGGTGGCGACCGACACCAGCCACGCGCTGAAGAGCGGTTACGACGCGGTGGCCGGGGAATGGGCCACCGAGGTCTTCGACGCGCTGGAGGTGCCGTCCCGGCTGCTCCCGGAGGTCGTGCGGCCGACGGTGGTCCTGGGAGCGGTCGACGCGTCGGCCGCGGCGGAGACGGGCCTGCCCGCGGGCTGCGAGGTGCGGGCCGGGATGACCGACGGGTGCGCGGGCCAGTTGGCGTGCGGTGCCGTCGACATCGGCCAGTTCGTGACCGTCCTGGGCACGACGCTGGTCCTCAAGGGCGTGTCGAAGGAGCTCGTGCACGACCCGGCCGGGGCCGTGTACAGCCACCTGCACCCGGACGGCGTGTGGCTGCCCGGTGGTGCGGCCAACATCGGCGGCTCCGCGTTGTCCGATGTGGACACCGCGGAGCTGGCGGAACTGGACCGCGCGGCCACCGAACGCGGCCCGGCGAGCGTGGTGAACTACCCGCTGCGCGGTGAGGGCGAGCGGTTCCCGTTCCTGGCCGAGCGGGCCACCCGGTTCGTCATCGGCACGCCGCAGGACCGGGTGGACGAGTACCGCTCCCGCCTCGAAGGCGTCGCCTTCTGCGAGCGCCTCGCGCTGGAACGCCTGGCCGAGATCGGCGCCCCGGCGGCAGGCCCGGTGCGCACCGCAGGCGGCGGTGCCCGGAGCCTCGCCTGGTGCCGGATCAGAGCATCGGTGCTGGACCGCCCGGTCTTGCGCGTCCAAGGCGCGGGCACGGCGCTCGGCGCGGCACTGCTGGCGGCCAGCGGTTCGATCCACCCGGACCTGAGCGCCGCGGCGGCAGCGATGGTGCCCGAGGGCGAACTGGTCGAACCGGTGCGCTCGGAGGTGTCCCGACTGGACAGCAGCTATCAGCGCTTCCTCGGCGAACTCCGCACCCGGGGCTGGCTCGCAGCAGCCTGATCAGGAGCCGCCGAGGGCTTCGGCGACGCTGAGGCTGTCTTCGTAGACGGCATACCGGGTGATCAAGCCGTTCCCGAAGGTCAGGTGCAGCGCGCACAGCGCGGTGTACGACCGGCCGGTGGCCCGCACCGTCTGCCGGATGTCGCCGAGCACGACCGCGTCCTGGCCCTCGACGAGGACCCGGGACGCCGATCCCGCTGCTTTCTCTGGCACGTGGAAGTCGGCGATCGCGCGGAAGTGCTCGGCGACCTCCGCCCGGGTCGAGCGCGGCCGGATCCACGGCACCGCCGGGTGGCCGCCGCTCGGCCAGTCCAGCACCCAGTCGACCTCCTCGGCGAACAGGTCGGCGATCCGGTCCGGGTCACCTCCGGCGAGCCTGCGGAGGAACTCCTCCGCGCCTGCGCGGGTGCTCCCGCCCGCGGCGGGCACGGTGAACTGGTGCTCGGACCGGATGCGCCCGTCCGCTCCGAGCATCGCGCAGACGCGGCCGGTCCAGGTGATGTCGCCGCCGTCGGCCGGGACCAGGTGCGTGGTGAAGACGACCGCGCCGTGGTGCCCGGTCACGTCGTCGGCGGGCCGGAAGACCAGCCCCGAGCCGCGCACGAACTCGGCGTGGGCTTCGGAGATGCGGGCTTCGAGCTCGTCGTGACCCCGGTGCTCGGCCGACTCGGTGATCTGGACGCCGTCCGCTGCCCACAGGGCCGCGATGGCGCTGCGCCGCGCCACCGGATCGGCTTCGTTCCACACCGCGACGTACCGGTCCGCGAACTGCTCGATGTCGATGTTCATGGGCGGACGCTAATCAGTCCTCCCTGCCACCTCCTGTCAGTGGATCACGGCAGACTTCACCCGTGCGCGCGAGCCGCCTGCTGACGATCCTCCTGCTGCTGCAGACCAGGGGGCGGATGACCGCGCAGGAGCTGGCCGGCGAACTCGAGGTGTCGGTGCGGACCGTCTACCGCGACGTGGAATCCCTGAGCGAGGCGGGAATCCCGCTGTGCGGCGAGCCGGGGCACCAGGGCGGCTACCGGCTGCTCGACGGTTTCCGCACCCGGCTGACCGGGCTGACCACCGGTGAAGCGGAATCGCTGTTCCTGACCGGGTTGCCCGCGGCCGCCGCCGAGCTCGGGCTGGGCGAGGTCGTGACCGCGGCCCACCTCAAGCTCATGGCGGCACTGCCCGCGGATCTGCGGGCCCGGTCCGGGCGGCTCGCCGACCGGTTCCACCTGGACACTCCGGCTTGGTACGACGACGCCGACCGCACACCGCACCTCACCGCCGTCGCCGACGCCGTGTGGAACGACCGCACCGTCCGGATGAGATACCTGCGCTGGGCCGAGCCGCACGAGACGAGCCGCACCGTGCAGCCGTACGGGCTGGTTCTCAAGGCCGGTCACTGGTACCTGGTGGCGGGTTCCGGCGAGCGGATCCGCACGTACCGCGTTTCCCGGATCGTCGATCTGCACGTCCTCGACGAGCGCTTCACCCGGCCCGCCGGATTCGACCTGGCCGATCACTGGAAGTCCTACCTGGAGCGCTTCGACTCCCGGCGCCACAGCGGCGAAGCGGTCGTCAAGCTCTCGCCGCGGGCCTTCGACCGCCTGCCCCACCTGGTGGAGCCGATGGTGGTGCGAGCAGCGCGGAGAACCGCCGGAGCCCCCGACGAGCGAGGCTGGATCCGGGTGACGGTCCCGATCGAATCCGTCGACCAGGCGCTCCCGGAGTTCCTCAAGCTCGGTGCCGACGCCGAAGTCCTCGCGCCGGTGGAACTGCGCGACCGGATCACCGCGACGCTGGGCGAGCTGACCCGCTTGTACGGCACGGGTTGAGCCAGGTCAGTGCCCGGCCACCTCCAGCACCACACCCGCCGACCGCAGCTCGTCGAGCAGTCGAGCCGGCGTGCCCGCGTCCACCACGACCAGGTCGAACTCGGTCAGCGGGGCCAGCTCGTGCACCGCGCGCCGGTCGAACTTGGAGTGGTCCAGCAGCAGCACCCGCTTGCCGGTGGTCTCCATCAGCGCCCGCTTGACCTGGATCGTCTCCTGCGAGCGGTGCAGGCAGTGCCCGCCGACCACCGCGGTGGTCGACATGAACAGCACGTCCGAGCGCATGGTGCGGGCGGTGGTGGCGGTGTGCAGCCCGAGGAAGGCGTCGTAGGACGGCTGGTAGTCGCCGCCGAGCCCGATCAGGTGCAGGCCGGGCTCGCCGCTGAGCAGGTTGATCACCGACAGGAAGTTCGTCACGACGGTCAGCGGGGCCAGCGCGGGCAACCGCTCGGCGACCGCGAGCGCGCTGGTGCTGTCGTCCAGGGCCACGACCTGGCCGGGGGTCACGAGCCGCGCGGCGTGCTCGGCGATGCGCGCCTTCTCCTCGGCGGCGTCGGCGATCCTGGCCCGCACCGATGTCTCCAGCAGCGCGGTCGGCGTCGAGGTCGCCCCGCCCCGGACCTTGCGCAGCCAGCCCTGCTGCTCCAGCACGTCCAGATCGCGGTGGATCGTCATGCCGCTGACGCCGTGCGCGGCGGCGAGCTCCTCGATGCGCACGAACCCGCTGGCCAGCACCGCCTGGCGGATCTCCTCGCGCCGGTCCTGCTGGCTGACCGGTGTGCCGCCTGCCTCGGCCACGCCGAAACCCCTCACCTCAGGGCCCGCCGGCCGCGGTTCCCACCCGGCACGCGGCGAGCAACCACGTGTGCAATCGAAGTGATTGTCACACGTGCGGCGTGATGTTCGGGTCAGATGTCACGCGGAGAGCCGGGCCCGACGTTGTGGCAGGGCCGCGTCCGCAGCTTCTCGACGTAGTCCTCGGGAGCTCCGGCGGCTTCGGCGGCATCGGCCATCACGCCGAGGTAGCGCGCCGACGGCAGCCCGCCCTCGTAGGCGTCGAGCACGTACAGCCAGGCCAGCACCGGCCCGTCCAGCGTCTGCACCCGCAGCCGGAGCTTCTTGTGCATGCCCAGCTCGGCGCCCTCCCAGTTGTCGAGCTGCCGCTCGTCCTCCGGGCTGACGTCGTAGAGCACCGTGAAGACCTGCTCCCCGGGGTGTTCGACGATGGTGGCGAGAGCGCCTTCCCAGCCGTAGTCCTCGCCGCCGAAGGTCAACCGCCAGTCCATCAGCCAGCCCGAACCCGCCAGCGGCGAATGCGGCGCTCGCTTCAACATCTGGGCCGGATCCATGTTGGACCCGTACGCGGCGTACAGAGGCACGCCCAACAGGGTAGCGATCGACAGCCCGCGCGGCGGAGCGGACCGCGTCACAAAAGTGGGTACTCGCGACCGTCTTCGGCCGTCCCGTCCGGTTTGCGCGGTCCCGGCCGGGATCTTCCGGGGCGACGCGGCAGCGGCGAGCGATCAGAATGGGAGTGACCCAGCACGGCGGTGACCCTCGGTCGTCACCGCGCTGTGGGGTGCGCCACGGTGGTCAATTCGGGCGACACCACCCGAATTGACCGGACTACGCGCAGCGTACGGTGAGTCTGGCGCCCACACGGCAGGCATCGGGAGGAACGCGAAGTGACCCGCATCGTGATCATGGGAGGCGGCCCGGCTGGCTACGAGGCAGCACTGGTCGCCGCGTCGAACGGGGCGGACGTCACGCTGGTCGAGCCGGAGGGCCTCGGTGGGGCTTGCGTGCTCTACGACTGCGTGCCGTCGAAGACCTTCATCGCCTCCGCGGGCGCGCGCTCGGCGTACCGGGACGCCCGCGAGCTCGGCATCCGCGCGAAGACCGAGGACTCCGACGTCGACGTGGCCGTCGTGCACGGCCGGGTGAAGGGCCTCGCGCTCGCGCAGTCCGCTGACATCCGCTCCCGGGTCCGCCGCGAAGGTGTGAAGATCCTGCCCGGTCGGGCGCGCTTCACCAACCCGGCCAAGGGCATGGCGGTGCACCAGGTCGGCGTCGACCTCGCCGACGGCACCCATCAGGAGCTGACCGCCGACGTGGTGCTGATCGCCACCGGCGCCACGCCGCGGGTCCTCAAGGGCGCCGAGCCGGACGGGGAGCGCATCCTCACCTGGCGGCAGCTCTTCGACCTGCCCGAACTGCCCGAGCACCTGGCGGTGATCGGCTCCGGCGTCACCGGTGTGGAGTTCGCCTCCGCCTACACCGAGATGGGCGTCAAGGTCACCATGATCTCCAGCCGCGACCGGGTGCTGCCGCACGAGGACGCCGACGCGGCCGCGGTGCTGGAAGAGGTGTTCGCCGAGCGCGGCACCGAGGTCGTCAAGCACGCCCGCGCGGAGAAGGTGGAGCGCACCGACACCGGGGTGCTGATCCACCTGGCCGACGGCCGCCAGGTCGAGGCCAGCCACGCGCTGATGACGGTGGGTTCGGTCCCCAACACCGAGGACATCGGGCTGGAGCGGATCGGCGTCGAGACCGACCGCGGCGGCTACATCCCGGTCGACCGGGTGTCGCGGACCTGCGTGCCGGGGGTCTACGCGGCCGGCGACTGCACCGGTCTGCTGCTGCTGGCCTCGGTGGCGGGCATGCAGGGCCGGATCGCGATGTGGCACGCCCTCGGCGAGGGCGTCACGCCGATCAAGCTCAAGACCGTCGCCGCGAACGTCTTCACGCACCCGGAGATCGCCACCGTCGGCATCAGCCAGCAGGCCATCGACAGCGGCGAGGTGCCCGCGCGGACCGTGATGATGCCGCTGGCCACGAACCCGCGCGCGAAGATGGAGGGTCTGCGCCGCGGTTTCCTCAAGGTCTTCTGCCGCCCGCAGACCGGCGTGGTGGTGGGCGGTGTCGTGGTGTCGCCGAACGCCAGCGAGCTGATCCTGCCGATCGCGCTCGCGGTGCAGAACCAGGTGACGGTGGACAACCTGGCCAACACGTTCTCGGTGTACCCGTCGCTGTCGGGCTCGCTGACCGAGGCCGGCCGGCTGCTGATGCGGCACGACGACCTGGACTGACCCGCCCTTCCCCGGCAGGCAGGAGCGGTCGTGACACCCCTTGTGCCAACCCGAGTCCTGCTCAACCGCACCTCAGGGGACCGTGATGCAACCCAGCCACAAGTAACCGCGCAACGCGAGTTTGATCCTGGGCGCGACCACCACTGAAGATCGCGGAGAGGCGGACTGCGCATGGACTCACTTCCAGTGCTCATCTATGACGGGGACTGCGGCTTCTGCACGCGCAGCGCCAGGTGGGCTGAGCGCCTGCCGGTGCGGATGCGCGTGCTCGCCTGGCAGGAAGCCGATCTGGCGGCCTACCGGACGACTCCGGACCGGGCGCGGCACGAAGTGCTGTGGGTGGCGTCGTCCGGGCGGGTCTTCGGCGGGGCGGCCGCGGTCGCCG
Source organism: Saccharopolyspora antimicrobica (assembly GCF_003635025.1). Classification (GTDB taxonomy): domain Bacteria; phylum Actinomycetota; class Actinomycetes; order Mycobacteriales; family Pseudonocardiaceae; genus Saccharopolyspora; species Saccharopolyspora antimicrobica. Next base: position 3,739,766 of record NZ_RBXX01000002.1, read on the forward strand.
AGCTGCTCAAGAGCTGCCGCCTGCCCTGGCCGGTCGCGGGTCTGGTGCTGTCCGCGCCGGTGGTGCGCGCGCTGGCCGGGCTCGCGTACCGCGGCATCGCCGCGAACCGCTACCGGCTGCCCGGCGGCACTCCGGCGTGCCGGCTGCCGGAGGCGCAGCGCCCCGGCCGGTCGGCACGGCCCTGATCTCTTCGGCCTCGGCCGAAAGTACGAGGCGGTCCCTCCGCTTCCTGGCCGATCGGTCGACTCCGCCTGACAGATCGGCTGATCCGCTGCACCCCCGCCGCGCCATAACTTGGACGACGTCGGGGGTCGAACAAGGGCCGGTTCCCCGTTCCAGGGGATCGACGGGTGAACCGGCCCGCAGCGAGATTGGTGCGTCTTGGCACCAAGCGGTTGGGAAGCACGAGGTGGCCGAGATGTACGGCAAGGCGTTCGCGCCGGAGTTCCAGGGGGCGCTCCGGAACCTGTCGGTGAACACGAACTACGAGGACGCGCTGGCCAAGGCCCGTGCGGAAGTGGCCCGCGCGACGGAGGAGAACGACGGTCTGGCGCTCTCCCAGGCGCGGCTGGTCGAGTCCGAGGCGTGCCGGCGGCTGGGCCGGATCGCCGAGGCCGATGTGGCCTGGCGGGCCAGCTTCCGGGCGGCCAAGGCAGCCGATGAACCGGGTGCGATGGCGTGGGCGCTGTGGAACGGCGGCACCCTGGCCCGGCAGCGCGGGCAGATGACCGCTGCGCTGCGCTGGCTCGGCCTCGCCCGCGATGCGGCTACCCGGGCCGGTGATGTGGTGGCGCTGGGGTACTCGGTGGCCGGGATCGCCGAAACGCTGCGGATCCGCGGCGACTACGCGGAAGCCCGCGACCTGCACGAGAAGCTGCTCGCCGAAGCGCGCAAGCGGGGGGAGACCAGGCACACGGTGTGGGCGCTGGAAGGACTGGCGCAGCTCGACCGGAACGCGGGGGACCTGGACGCGGCGTGGGAGCGCTTCGCCGAGGCCGCGCAGATCGCCGAGGACGGCGGCGACGAGCGGGGCCTCGCCTGGGCGCTGCGCGGCATGGCCGACGTGCTGTCGCTGCGCGGTGAGCACGACGAGGCGTTGCGCCTGCTGGCGAAGGGCGAGCAGATCTGCCGCCGCATGGATCTGTCCAGCGCGCTGGCCTACAACCGGAAGATGCGCGGCAACATCCTGTTCCGCGCCTGCTGGTACGGCGAGGCGACTCGCACCTACGAGGAGGCGCAGAAGATGTTCCGCGCCATCAACGAACCGCGCGGTGCGGCGCTGGCCGAGCTGGGTCTGCTCAAGAGCCGCGACAAGCTGGGCCGGCCACGACCAGCCACCGAGCGCGACCTGATCGCCCTCCGGGACTCGTTGGACACCCGGGAGCTGCGGCACACCCGGAAGATGGTGCAGGACGCGCTCGACGAGCTGATCGAACTGGTGGCATGACACGAGGTTCGTCCGGTCGCTGACCACGATCGGCGATCGGTCCGCAGAACGGGGCTGCGGACCGATCGCACCGGTCGTGAACGCGGGTGCGACAACGAAAGGTCTATCTGTCAAGGACGTCGTACGCAGCGCGGCTTCGCAGCTGTTGTGGGTGAGCGGGAAGGTTTTTCCTGGGAGGAGGCTCGGTCTCGATAGTCTGGAAGGCGTGATCAACGCACATGGGGTTTCCGACGACGCGGAAGTCGCGGTAGCCGGGGCGCGTGCCGGCGCGGACGTGGTCCGCACCATGTACGGCCAGCGGCTCGACCACATCGACAAGGGGGCCGGGGACTTCGCCACCACCGCCGATGTGGAGGCCGAGAAGGCGATCCTCGACGTCATCCGTGCGGCTCGGCCCGATGATGCGGTGCTCGGTGAGGAAGGCGGTCAGCGGGGTGCCGCCGACGCTGGGCGCCAGTGGCTGGTGGATCCCTTGTGCGGCACGCTGAACTACGCCGTCGGCAACATGCTGGTGGCCGTCAACGTGGCTCTGCGCGATGGGGCGGCGGCGGTGGCCGACCCGTTCAGCGGTGAGGCCTTCTTCACCAACGGTGAGGCTTCCTGGGTGCGCAACGCCGGGGTCGATGCGAGGCTGACGCCCACGCCCGCCACGCGGTTGGTGGACGTCAACCTGGACCCGCCGTTCCCGAGTGCGCCCGGGTTCCGCGCCGTGGATCTGCTGTCGAACCCCGAGTTCGTCGAGCACTTCCGGCCGCGGGTCGTGTCGACGTCGCTCGCGCTGGCCTGGGTCGCAGCGGGCAAGCGCGCCGCGTACGTCACCGATGGCGGCGACCTTTCCAGGAGCGTGCACTTCGCCGCCGGCATCGCTTTGTGCCGGGCTGCCGGATGCGTCGTCACCGGGGTGGACGGCGCCCCGATCGGCGAGACGGGTCGTGGGCTCGTGGTCGCTGCCGACGACGAGACCCACGGGCTGCTGATGTCGATGATCCGCAGCCGGAGTTAGGGCTGCGACTGCACGGCTTTCGCCCTGCTGGGTCATGCCGCGAAGCGGACGCGCCCGCCGCTCCAGCGGGCGCGAGCACACCGGATGACGGCGTTGTGGTTCGGTCACCTGCACCGCTGGGCAAGGCGAGCCCGGGACTATCCGAAATGGTCAGTCGTTGATCTTGGCTGCTGCTGCTGCTCGGAGTTTCGCGCCCGCGTCGCCGACCAGCGGGTCGCCGTGACCGAAGCAGGCGATCTCGGTGTCGAGCTCGGCGAGGCGGCGGAACGACTCGATCGTCTTCGCGCGGTCCACGTTGAACACGCCGAGCATGAGCCCGTCGACGTTGGCGATGGTGTCACCCGCGAACAGGATTTTGCTCCTCGACAGGCGAATCGCGATGCTCCCGTCGGTGTGACCGGGGATGGAGAGCACGCGGGCACCGCCGCCGAAGTCGAGCACGTCGCCTTCGGCGATCACCTGGTCGACGGGGCAGGCGGGTTCGGCGGCACGTTCGGGGCGATGCTGTCGAACGGCGGTCGTTCCCAGTCGAGCAGCACCGGCTCCGTCATGGGTCGTTCGCCCTGGATGACGGCCACGTCGCCGGCGTGCGCCAGCACCGGTGCACCGGTGGCCGCGCGGAGTTCCGCGGCGGATCCCGCGTGGATTTCGTTGCGGGTGAACGGATCGGCGACCGGGTGGGCGGAAAAGGATGCGACAAGGAGTGCGGCACTGCGTTAGTCTGTCGGCATGATCCAGCAGCTGATGTACCTCTGATCCCGCTCTCGATGCCGGCATTGCGCGGCGGATTCGTCCCGCCCGCTCAGCCGCGCACTTTCGCGCGCCCGCATCGATTCGGCGTGGCGGCCTTCGCCGTCCGCTGAAACACCTCCGCACTGTGAACGCACGCTGCGAGTCGGCTCCGGCCGCTCGCGGTCGAAGCGGCGTGAGGTGCTGCCCGGGTGCGATCACCGACATCGTTGAGCCGTCCCTCGCCGCGCGAGGGCACTTTCGATCAGGAGCAATCAGCAGATGACCGACTCTGCCCAGAACACGCACCGCACCAAGCCCGCGCACATCGGGTTCTTCACCATTCCGGCGCACGGGCACATCAATCCGACCCTCGCTCTGGTCGCGGAGCTGGTGAACCGCGGTCACCACGTGTCCTACGCGGTGACCGACCCGCTCGCCGATCTGGTCGCCGAGGCCGGGGCCACGCCGGTCCGCTACACCTCGACCCTGCCGGGCTCGCCCACCGCCACTCGCCAGGAGTGGCCGGAGGAGGAGGTCGAGGCGAGGTTGATGTTCCTGGAGGAGACGAAGACGGTCGTACCGCAGCTCGAACAGGCGTACGCGGCGGACCGGCCCGATCTCGTCGTGTACGACCTCCCGGACTTCCTCGCGCTGGCCGAGAAGTGGGGCGTGCCGGAACTCCAGCTGTGCCCGACGCACGTCTACACCCCGGGCCTGGAATCGGTCCTGGACATGACTCCCACGCCCGAGAAGATCGCGGTGCAGGAGGCCTACGACGAGTACTTCGCCGAGCAGGGCCTGACCTTGCGGGAGAAGGACTTCATGCACCCGCGCCGGTGCATCGTGACACTTCCGCGGAGCTTCCAGTACTTCGGGGACCAGGCGGCGGACGCTTACACGTTCGTCGGTCCGATGCTGACCGAGCGGGCCTTCCAAGGGGACTGGCAGGCGCCGGACGACCGGCCGGTCCTGGTGATCTCGCTGGGTTCGGCCTACAACGATCGCCTGGACTTCTACCGGACGTGCCTGCGCGCGTTCGCCGATCTCGACTGGCACGTGGTGCTGTCGGTCGGGAAGTCGGTCGATCCGGCGGAGCTCGGTGAGATCCCGGCGAACTTCGAAGTGCACCAGTGGATCCCGCAGGTCCGGATGCTGTCCCAGGCCAGCGCGTTCATCACGCACGCCGGGATGGGCGGCACGATGGAAGGCCTGCACCACGGCGTTCCGCTGATCGCGGTGCCGCAGGCCGCCGACCAGTTCATGAACGCGGCCCGGATCGAGGAGCTCGGCCTGGGCGTCCAGCTGGACGGTGCGACCGCCACGCCGGAGCAGCTGCGCGCCGCGCTGGAGAAGGTCACCTCGGACGAGGAGATCCGGAACCGGCTGGCCGACGTGCGGCGCGAGATCAAGGAGGCCGGCGGTCTGGCGCGGGCCGTCGAGATCGTCGAAGCGCTGCTGTGACCGCACTGCGGTCCACCCGCCGGGTCACTCCGGCGGGTGGACCGCGCGGACCGGTGCGACCGCTCTCAGCTGGGGGTATCCACTTCGGTTGTGGCCGTACGCGGATGTTCTGTTTCCCGCCGCCCGCGGCAGCCGCCTACGGTCGGAGCACGACCTCAACCAGGTCGTCTGACCAGCAGTGATGCCGGAAGGAGCGGGAGAACCATGGCGGAGCGGAGCCTGCGGGGCAAGGTCGCGGTCATCGGCGGCGGGGGCAAGAACCTGGGTGGCCTGCTGTCCACGACCTTCGCGGACGAGGGCGCGAAGGTCGTCGTGCACTACAACAGCGACGCGTCGGCCACCGAGGCGGAGAAGACCGTCAACGCGGTGCGGGAGGCCGGCTCCGAGGCGATCGCGGTGCAGGGCGACCTGACCCAGGTCGGCGAGGTGCGGCGGCTGTTCGACACCGCGGTGGACACCTTCGGCGGGGTCGACGTCGCGGTGAACACGACCGGGATGGTGCTGCGCAAACCGATCCTGGAGACCTCCGAGGAGGAGTTCGACCGGATGTTCGCGATCAACGCGAAGGCGGCGTACTTCTTCATCCAGGAGGCCGGGCGCCGGCTCAACGACGACGGCAAGATCATCAGCCTGGGCACCTCGCTGCTCGCGGCGTTCACCGACGGCTACTCCACCTACGCCGGGGGCAAGGCACCGCTGGAGCACTTCACCCGCGCCGCGGCCAAGGAGTTCGCCGACCGCCGGATCTCGGTGAACGTGGTCGCGCCGGGGCCGATGGACACGCCGTTCTTCTACCCGCAGGAGACCCCGGAGCGGGTGGAGTTCCACCGGTCCCAGGGCATGGGCAACCAGCTCACCCACATCGAGGACATCGTCCCGGTGATCAGCTTCCTGGCCACCGACGGCTGGTGGTTCACCGGGCAGACGATGTTCCCGAACGGCGGCTACACCACCCGGTGACCGCCCTCGGTGCGGCAGGCGGCCCGAGGGGAGGAGGCCGCCTGCCGCACCGGGATGTCGGAGCACGTCCGGGGCGCGCGGAGGAGGTACTGGTGGTGAACCCGGCGAGGATCCGGTGGCAGGCGATGCGGGGGCGCGACCCGGGCGAGGAGCACCGCGTCTCGACGCCGCTGGAGCTGTTCTTCGACCTGTGCTTCGTGGTGGCGGTCGGGCAGGCCGCCGCGCAGCTGCACCACTCGCTGGACGAGGGGCATCTCGGCGGTGGGCTCGTCGGGTACCTGGCGGTGTTCTTCGCGATCTGGTGGGCGTGGATGAACTTCACCTGGTTCGCCTCGGCCTACGACACCGACGACGTGCCCTACCGGCTGCTCACGCTGCTGCAGATGGCCGGGGTGCTGGTGCTGGCGGCGGGCGTGCCCGCCGCGTTCGAGCACTACGACTTCACCGTCGTGGTCATCGGCTACGTGCTGATGCGGATCGGGATGATCTGCCAGTGGCTGCGGGCCGCCGTCGAGCACCCGGAGGGCCGGGCCACCACGCTGCGCTACGCGGCCGGAATCGCGGTGGTCCAGGTGGGCTGGGTCGCGCGGTTGTGGGCGCCGGGCACCTGGGCCTACGTCACCTTCGCGGTGCTGGTGGTCGCCGAACTGGCGGTCCCGGCCTGGGCCGAGGCACGCGGCCGGGCCACTCCCTGGCACCCGGAGCACATCGCGGAGCGGTACGGCCTGTTCACCATCATCGTGCTCGGTGAGGTCGTCCTCGGCTCCCTCGCCGCCGTGCAGTCGGTGGTGGCCGAGTTCGGGGCTTCCGCTTCGCTGATCATGATCGCGGCCGGTGGCCTCGCGATCGTCTTCGTCCTGTGGTGGATCTACTTCACCGGCGGGGAGGCGCGCTTGCGCAACCTGCGCGTTGCGTTGACCTGGGGATACGGGCACGTCGTGGTGTTCGCTTCGATCGCGGCGCTCGGTTCTGGTATCGAAGTGGCCGTGGACACCGCCGGACACCGCTCGCACATCGGCGAACAGGCCGCCGCCTTCGCTGTTGCGGTGCCGGTCGCCCTGGTCCTGATCGCGTTGGGCGCGCTGCACCGGCTGGCGAACACCGGCGCGGTGCGGAGCTCGGCGTTCGTCGCGGCCGGTGCGGTGGTGGTGCTCGCGCTGCCGTTCAGCACGCCGCTGCTCGGGCTGGGCGGAGCGGTGGTGGGAATGGCGGTCGCGGCCGCCGCGACTCTGGTCGCAAACCGCACCGGCTCCGTGGAAAGCAGGCCGTGACGTGGGTTTGGACCTGCACAAGCTCGGACATCTCGTCGCGGTGGCGGAGGAGGGCAGCTTCACCCGCGCCGCAGCGCGCCTGCACCTGTCCCAGCAGGCGTTGTCCACCTCGATCCGCGCGCTCGAACGCGAAGTCGGCGTCGACCTGCTCGAACGCACCACCACCGGGGTGGCCGTGCTGCCCGCCGGGGAGGCGCTGATCGCCGATGCACGCGTGCTGGAGGGCGTGGCCCGTTCGGCGCTGCAACGCGCGCGGCGGATCGGTCGCGGTGAGTCGGAGGTGTTGCGCATCGGCCACACACCGGCCGTCACCGGTGATGAGGTCACCGCGCTGCTCCGCCGAGTGCACACCGATCACCCGGAGCTGGCCACCGACGTCAACCAGCGCTATCCGGCCGAGCTCACCGAGCAGCTGCTCGCCGGCGAGCTGGACCTGGGATTGTGCCGCGCCATGAGCCCGGCCCACGGCCTGAACCGCACCACGCTCGTCCGCCAGCGGCTCCAGATCGCGGTTTCCGCGGAGCACCGCTTCGCCGGCCGGGACGTGGTGGAGCTGGCCGAACTGGCCGACGAGCGGATCGTCGTGTGGGGCCATCCCGGTCGCTCCGGCTACACCGACCTGCTCCTCGAGCACTGCAGGCAGGCCGGGTTCGAGCCGCGCACGCACCGCAACCCCATCCAGGGCACTCCGCCGGTCACCGCGGTCCTCGGCACCGACGACATCGCGTTCGTGACCGCTGAGCCCGGCCCCGCTGCCAACGGGAAGGTCCGGGTCGTCGCGCTCCGGCCGCTGATCGAGGTTCCGCTGCACGCGCTGTGGCCTGCGCACACGACCTCCGACGCCCGCCACGCCTTCCTGGCCGCCTTCGGCTGACCACCGGGGTCTTTGCTTTCCGGGCACCGGCCGTTATACCTGTGGTCGGCGTGCGCGGAAGCGAGGTGCCCCGATGACGGCGCTGACCACCGATCTGCGACTTCCCCGAGCCGTGGGTGCTGATGCGATGGACCCGCACTGCGCCCGGTGCGGTGGTCGGGACCGATGCCGAACCGGAGAGTCCACCATCGGCGCAGCAGTGTCCTATGTGGCCGGTCGTACGACGAGGGAGGAACCCGGATGCAGCGAATAGCCTTGCGCACCAAGCTGGAGCCCGGTCGCGAAGCCGAGTACGAGCAGGTGCACGCTGTGATCCCGACCGAGTTGGACGCGGCGCTGCGCGAAGCGGGAGTGCGCAGCTGGCGGATCTGGCGCGACGGCCTGGACCTGTTCCACGTGGTGGAGGTCGAGGACTACCAGGCGATGCGGCGGGCGCTGCGGGACCACCCGGCGAACGTTGCCTGGCAGGCGCGGATGTCCGAGCTGCTGGCGGTGGAGGACGACTACTCGGGCGGGGACACCGGACTCCGGCAGGTGTGGGAGCTGCCGTGAAGCTCGGGCGCTCGGACGTGGCTGTCTCGCCGCTGGGGTTCGGCGGCGCGGTGATCGGGAACCTCTACCGCGCGGTCGACGAGGAAACCGCTCTCGGCGCGGTGGATGCGGCCTGGGACGCCGGGATCAGGTACTTCGACACGGCGCCGCACTACGGGCTCGGGCTGGCCGAACGACGCCTCGGTTCGGCGCTCGCCGGACGGCCCCGGTCGGAGCTGGTCGTGTCGACGAAGGTCGGCAGGCTGCTGGTGCCGAGCCCGGCGACCGCCGACGAGCGCGATGCCGCGGGCTTCGACGTGCCCGCGGACCACGAGCGGGTGTGGGACTTCAGCGCCGACGGGGTCCGGCGGTCGCTGGAGTCCAGCCTGCGACGACTCGGCATGGACCGGGTGGACCTGGTGCTGATCCACGATCCGGACGACCACTGGCGGCAGGCCGTCGACGAGGCGTACCCGGCTCTGCACGAGCTGCGCGCGCAGGGCGTGGTCGGCGCGATCGGTGCCGGGATGAACCAGTGGCCGATGCTGGAGCGGTTCGCGACCGAGACGGATGTGGACGCGGTGATGCTCGCCGGTCGCTACACCCTGCTCGAGCAGTCCGCGGCGGAGACCATGCTCCCGGCGTGCCTGCGGCGGAACGTGTCGGTGCTGGCGGCCGGGGTGTTCAACGGCGGTGTCCTGGCCACCGACGAGCTCGGCGCGGAAGCGATGTTCGACTACTCGCCTGCCGCGCCGGAGCTGCGCGCGAGGGTCGCCGCGATCGCGGAGGTGGTCCACCGGCACGGCGCGAGCCTTCCGCAGGTGGCGATGGCCTTCGCCGGGGCGCACCCGGCTGTCGCCAGCGTCGTGGTGGGCGCGCGGTCCGCGGCGGAGGTACGCCGCAACGCCGAGCTGTTCGAGCGGCCGGTGCCCGCCGAGGTTTGGGCGGACCTGGCCGAGGCCGGGCTGCCGGTGATCGGCGCGTAGGCGGCCACCGGACGCGAATTGGGCTTGGCCGGAGATCGCCGGCGGACGGACGATGGGGGGCGGACATCCCGGCCCGAGCCGGGCCGAATCGGAAAGGTCGTGCATGTTCACCGGACTCAGCGCATTCCCGCTCACCCCGACCGGCGAAGCCGGGATCGACGAACAGGGATTCCGGAAGCTCGTCGGGCGCTTGGCCGCGGCAGGCGTCGATTCGATCGGCGCGCTCGGTTCCACCGGCGGGTACGCCTACCTCACCCGCGAGGAGCGTTCCCGGGCCGCCCGGATCGCCGTGGACGCGGCAGGCGATGTCCCGGTCATGGTCGGCATCGGCGCTCTGCGGACCTCCGACGTCCTGGCCCTGGCCGAAGACGCCCAGAACGCGGGCGCGTCGGCGGTGCTGCTCGCTCCGGTGTCCTACCAGCAGCTCACCGATGACGAGGTCTTCGGGCTGTACGAAGACGTCGCCGCGGGGTTGTCCGTTCCGCTGTGCGTGTACGACAACCCCGGCACCACGCACTTCCGCTTCAGCGACGAGCTGCACGCGCGCATCGCATCCCTGCCCAACGTCGGTGCAGTGAAGATCCCGGGCATTCCCGAAGACCAGGCGCCCACCAGGATCGCCGCGTTGCGGAACGCGTTGCCCGAAGGAGTTGCCCTGGGCGTCAGCGGCGACCAGTTCGCGGCCGGTGGGCTCAACGCCGGTGCCGACGTGTGGTTCAGCGTCATCGGCGGCCTCCTGCCCGAGGAATGCTTGGCGATCACTCGCGCGGCACGGCACGACGCCGCCCGAGCGGTGGAGCTGTCCCAGCGCATGACGCCGCTGTGGAAGTTGTTCGAGCGCTACGGCAGCCTTCGCGTCACCTCCGCCGCAGCCGAACACCTCGGGCTCATCGGCTCCCCGAACCTGCCCAGGCCTCTCCGCGGCCTCCCGGCCGAGGCCCGGCGCGAAGTCGCTGACGTGTTCGAAGCCCTGGAAGTGCGCGCGTGAAGGGTCTTTTCGCCCAGTCGGTTACGCGCCAGTGATCCCCCAGCGGGGGCCCGAAAACAGGTTGACCTCCAGTGCGCCCGAAGTCCTAGTGTGGAGCCGATTCCGATCGGTTGAGGAGATCTCGATGACGGTGTTGGTGACCGGGGCGACGGGGAACGTCGGACGCTGCGTGGTCGATCGCCTGCTGGCCTCCGGTGCGGAGGTGCGGGCGCTGACCAGGCGCCCGGACGCGGCTGGCCTGCCCGCCGAGGTCGAGCTGTTCGCCGGTGGGCTGGGTGATGCGGAGTCGCTGGCGGAGGCGCTGAGCGGGGTCGACCGGGTCTTCCTGTTCCCGGTGCCCGAGAGCACGGCCACCTTCGTGGCGCAGGCTGCGGCCGCGGGTGTCCAGCGGGTCGTGGTGCTGTCGTCGATGGCGGTCGAGTTCGGTGCCGAGAACGCGATCGGGCAGCGCCACCGGCTGGTCGAGCAGGCGGTCGCCGACGGGGGTTTCGAGTGGACGTTCCTGCGGCCGGGAGCGTTCGCCGCCAACACGCTGGCCTGGGCGGAGCCGATCCGCGCGGAAGGCGTGGTGCGGGAGCCGTTCCCGGAAGCGCAGCAGACGTCGATCCACGAGGACGACATCGCCGCGGTGGCGGTCGCGGCGCTGCTGGAGGACGGGCACGCCGGGAAGTCCTACCTGCTGACCGGCCCGGAACGGATCAGCACGGCCGACCAGGTGCGCGCGATCGGTGCCGCGATCGGCCGCGAGGTCCGTCTCGAAGCGGAGCCGCCGGAGCAGGCGAAGGCGCGCTTGGTGGCCGAAGGCGTGCCGGCAGCGGTCGTGGACACCCTGTTCGACCTCCGCGGAGCGGACCAGGACCTCGACGACCCGGTGCCGACGGTGGAGCAGGTGACCGGGCGCCCGGCCCGCACCTTCGCCCAGTGGGCTGTCGACCACGCGGACGATTTCCGCTGAGCGGCTGGAAAATCAATCGAGCACGGGATGGTGCGGCAGCTAATGTCCTGACATGGCTACCATTTCCGTTCCCTACCACCTCGACGAGCTGCTGCCCGAATCCGCTCTGGGAGTGAGCACCACGACTCGGGTGGTGCGCCAATTGCCGGACGGCGACGTGTGGCAGCGCCTCGGCGCGCTGTACCCGGCCGTCGCCGACGAGGTGGCGGCCGCGGTGCGCGGGGGTGAGCTGCCGTCCGTGATCTCCGGGGACTGCATGGTGTCGCTGGCGGTCCTCGCCGGTCTGCAGCGGGCGGAGGTGGCGCCGTCGGTGGTCTGGTTCGACGCGCACGGCGACGTGCAGAGCCCGGAGACCACGGAATCCGGCTACGCGGGCGGAATGCCGTTGCGCCTGGCGGTCGGCGACCACCCGAAGCTGCTGGCCGATGTCATCGGCCTCCGCCCGCTGCCGGAGCCCCGGGTGCTGCTGGTCGGCGCGCGCGATCTGGACCGGGCCGAGGTCGAATACCTGGAGAGCTCGGAGATCGCGCGGGCCGAGGTCGAGGCGGCCGCCGAAGAGCTGCCCGACGGGCCGATCCTCCTGCACATCGACCTCGACGTGATCGATGCGGCCGAGCTGTCGGACCTCCGCTTCCCGGTGTCCGGCGGGCCGTCGGCGGCCGCGGTGCTGGACGCCGCCCGGCGGATCCTGGCGACCGGTCGCGTCCGGGCCCTCGACATCGCTTGCACCTGGTACCCGGGTGCCCCGGTGGCGAGCCGCACCCGGATCGTCGAGGAACTGCTGGCCGCGGCGGGTTAGCAGCCGAATCGACCGGCGGAGCAACCTCCCGCCCCGCCGCGCGTCCAAACAGCAGGAGCGAGACCGGGCCGCAGCCGGTCTCGCGGCAGCGGAACCACCTCCTGGCGGCGAGGGACCCCTCGGCCCGTCGCCCACCGCTGCCGAGGGCGGGGTAGCGCGGGGCAGGGCGTCCCGCCCGCTCCTCGGGCGTGGTTCCCCCGATCCGCCCCTGGGGGAACCACGCCGCTGAAATCCACAGTGGACGCGAAGCGGCCCGCCCCCTGCCGAGAGGACGGGCCGCTGGTGCTGCTCAGGTGATCAGTCGACCCAGTCCAGGGTCTTGGACACCGCCTTCTGCCACTGCGAGTACTGCCTCTCGCGCAGCTCGGTCGGCATCTTCGGGTCCCACTGCTTGTCCTTGGCCCAGTTGGAGCGGATGTCCTCCTCGCTGCCCCAGAAGCCCACCGCCAGGCCCGCCGCGTAGGCCGCGCCCAGCGCCGTGGTCTCCGCGACGACCGGGCGGATCACCGGCACGCCGAGGATGTCGGCCTGGAACTGCATCAGCAGCTCGTTGCCGACCATGCCGCCGTCGACCTTCAGCGACTTCAGCGGCACACCGGAGTCGGCGTTCATCGCCTCGATGACCTCGCGGGTCTGGAACGCCGTGGCCTCCAGCACCGCGCGGGCCAGGTGACCGCGGTTGACGTAGCGGGTCAGGCCGACGATCGCGCCGCGCGCGTCGGAGCGCCAGTGCGGTGCGAACAGCCCGGAGAACGCTGGCACGAAGTAGGCGCCGCCGTTGTCCTCCACGCTGCTGGCGACCTGCTCGATCTCCGGAGCGCTGGCGATCAGCCCGAGGTTGTCCCGCAGCCACTGCACCAGCGAACCGGTGACCGCGATGGAGCCCTCCAGGCAGTACACCGTTTCGTTGCCGCCGATCTTGTAGCCGACGGTGGTGAGCAGCCCGTTCTCGCTGATCACCCGCTCGGTGCCGGTGTTGAGCAGCACGAAGTTGCCGGTGCCGTAGGTGTTCTTGGCCTCGCCGGGCGACAGGCAGGCCTGGCCGAAGGTGGCCGCCTGCTGGTCGCCGAGGATGCCCGCGATCGGGATGCCCGCGAACACGCCGCGCTCCCGGAACTTGCCGTAGACCTCCGAGGAGGAGCGGATCTCCGGCAGCATCGCCATCGGCACGCCGAGCTCGGCGCAGATGTCGGCGTCCCACGCCAGCCGCTCGAGGTCCATCAGCATCGTGCGGGAGGCGTTGGTCGGGTCGGTGATGTGCAGCCCGCCGTCCGGGCCACCGGTGCAGTTCCACAGCACCCAGGTGTCCATGTTGCCGAACAGCAGCTCACCGCGTTCGGCGCGCTCGCGGGTGCCCTCGACGTTGTCCAGGATCCACTTCACCTTGGGACCGGAGAAGTAGGTCGCCAGCGGCAGCCCGGTCTTGCGCTGGTACCGGTTCTGCCCGTCCTCGCCGGCGGCGAGGGCGTTGACGATCTCGTCGGTGCGGGTGTCCTGCCAGACGATCGCGTTGTACACCGGCTTGCCGGTGGCCTTCTCCCAGACCACGGTGGTTTCCCGCTGGTTGGTGATCCCGACGGCGACGACGTCGGAGGACACCAGGTCGGCCTTGGCGAGCGCGCCCGCGCACACCTGCCGGGTGTTGGTCCAGATCTCGACCGGGTCGTGCTCGACCCAGCCTGCCTTCGGGAAGATCTGCCGGTGCTCGACCTGATCGACGGCGACGACCCGACCGGAGTGGTCGAAGATCATGCACCGGGTCGAGGTCGTGCCCTGGTCGATGGCGGCGACATAAGAGGCCATCTGTCGTTCTACCTTCCTATGTGGACTGGGTCTGGTCAGCTGGCGATGGGCAGTGCGAGGGCCAGCGCACCCGCCAGCACACCACCGAGGATCGGGCCGACGATCGGCACCCAGGAGTATCCCCAGTCCGCCGAGCCCTTGCCGCGGATGGGCAGGATCGCGTAGGCGATGCGCGGGCCGAGGTCGCGAGCCGGGTTGATGGCGTAGCCGGTCGGGCCGCCGAGCGAGTTGCCGATGCCGATCACCAGGAAGGCGACCGCGGCGTAACCCAGCGCGGAGTTGCCGAAGGTCGGCACGCCGTCCGTGCCGCCGGGGCCCGCCTGCGGGCTGAGGATGATCCAGAAGACCAGCACGAAGGTGGCGATGGTCTCGGTCACGAGGTTCCACGGGGCGTTTCGCACCGTCGGCGCGGTGGAGAAGATGCCGAGCGTGTTGCGCGGGTCGTCGTGGGTGTCGAACTGCAGCTTGTAGACCGCCCAGCACAGCACGGCGCCCAGGGTGCCGCCGATGAGCTGCGCGACGATGTAGACCGGCACGTCCGACCACGCGGTCTGGCCGTTCACCGCCAGCCCCAGGGTGACCGCCGGGTTGATGTGCGCTCCGGTCGGCTCCGCGATGCTGGCACCCGCGAAGACCGCGAAGCCCCAGCCGAAGTTGACCATCAGGAAACCGGTGTCGTGCCCGCCGGTCTTGCGCAGGACGTTGTTGGCCACGACGCCGCAGCCCATCAACGTGAGTACCGCCGTCCCCAGCAACTCCCAGAGGAAGATCTCCCCGAGACTGATCGTCATTCTTGCCGTTCCCCTCTTCATGCCGCCGTTGGCACAGGCGGGACTTGACTGTCCGACATGGAGTGAGTCGGGACGGTACTGCCGCATGTCAACACGTGTCCATGCATGCCGCCAGTCGTGGGTACGGGGTTGCTCCGTACCGCCCAGCGCACCGGCTCGGCGGTGCGGGGCCGGTCCCGCCGGCAGCGCGACCCGACGTCGCTCCATACTGTGCGGTAACATTAGACTTGGGGAAAACAACGCTGCAAGACGCCTCCGATGGTGTTTTTATCGAGTTGGCTGGTTCGGGAGTGAGGGGGACGATGATGTCCGCTCGGCGTCCGTCCGAGAAGCAGCAGGACCGCAGACGCAAGATCACCGAGCTGGTGATGGCCGAGGGCACGCTGCGCATCGACGACCTCGTCACGACCATCGGCGCCAGCGCGATGACCGTCTACCGCGATCTCGCCGACCTCGAGTCGCAGGGACTGGTGCACCGCAACCGGGGCAACGTCTCCGCGGCGTCGTCGCTGCTGTACGAGGCGGCATCGGAATTCCGCCTGCCGCAGAACAAGGACGAGAAGGAAGAGCTCGCCCGCGCCGCCGCCGAACTGGTCGAACCCGGCCAGGCGCTGGTGCTGGACGACTCGACCACCGGCGTCTACCTGGCCCGGCTGCTGCCGGAGCGGGCCCCGCTGACCGTGGTCACCAACCACCGCGGGGTGTTCGACGAGCTGCGCAACGCGCCGGGGATCAGCCTGATCTGCGTGGGCGGCGACTACCTGCCGTGGGCGGACGCCTTCGTCGGCGGCATGGCGCTTGACGCGCTGCGCAACCTGCGGGTGGACCTGGCGATCATGTCGGTCTCCGCGGTCACCGACGGGATCTGCTGCTACCCGCAGCAGGAGATGGTGCAGATAAAGAAGGCCATGCTCGCCTCCGCGCGGCGCCGCGTGCTCTACGTCGACCACACCAAGTTCCGCAGGCGGGCGCTGCACGCGGTGGCGCCGGTGGAGGACTTCGACATCGTCATCGTCGATTCGAAGACCGACAGCGCGGACATCGAGGTGCTGCGCGACCGCGGCGCGCTGGTCGAGCAGGCGGGCAGAACGCGCGGTGTCGCGGCGGGCACGCAGCGTGCTGGTCGGGCATGATGACCATTCGTCGAGGTCCGGTTCCCGCGTCGGCGGTGGTGCGGGGCGGCCTGCGCGACCGCTTTCGGCGGCCCGGAGACGTCCTCGCGCGAAGGCCGAGCGCGCGCAGCGGGGAAAGCCGAGTCCCACCCCGCTAGCGGCTGCCGCCGCTGCTGGAAGAACTGATGGTGGGACGCGATTCGAGCGAGGAGGACGCGGTGTCCGAAGACAAGACCGAGAACCGGCTGAAGGGCACGTTGGGCCCGGCCGAGCGGGCCGAGGACTGGCGGCGGCTGGGCGCCGAGGAGTTCGACGTGGTGGTGATCGGCGGTGGCGTGACCGGCGCCGGCGCTGCGCTGGACGCGGCGACCCGCGGTCTGAAGGTGGCGCTGGTCGAGGCCCGCGACCTCGCTTCGGGAACCTCCAGCCGGTCGAGCAAGCTGTTCCACGGCGGCCTGCGCTACCTGGAGCAGCTGGAGTTCTCGCTGGTCCGCGAGGCGCTGCGGGAGCGCGAGCTGATGCTCACCCGCATCGCGCCGCACCTGGTGAAGCCGGTCCCGTTCCTGTACCCGCTGACCCGCCGGGTGGTGGAGCGCCCGTACACCGCGGCCGGGCTGTTCCTCTACGACACGATGGGCGGCGCCCGCTCGGTGCCGGGCCAGAAGCACCTCTCCCGCGCCGGTGCGCTGCGGATGGTGCCCGCGCTGAAGCGCAGCGCGCTGATCGGCGGCATCCGCTACTACGACGCGCAGGCCGATGACGCCCGCCACACCATGACCGTCGCCCGCACCGCGGCCCGCTACGGCGCGGTGGTGATGAACTCGACGCAGGTCACCGGGTTCCTCCGGGAAGCCGACCGGATCGCCGGGGTCCGGGTGCGCGACGTGGAGACCGGCGCCGAGACCGAGGTCCGCGCGCAGGCCGTGATCAACGCGACCGGGGTGTGGACCGACGAGCTGCAGAAGCTCTCCGGTGGCCGCGGCCGGTTCCGGGTGCGCGCCAGCAAGGGCGTGCACATCGTGGTGCCGCGCGACCGGATCGTCGCCGAGACCGGGATGATCCTGCGCACCGAGAAGTCGGTACTGTTCGTCATCCCGTGGGGCAGTCACTGGATCGTCGGCACCACCGACACCGACTGGAACCTCGACCTGGCGCACCCGGCCGCGACGAAGTCGGACATCGACTACATCCTCAAGCACGTCAACACGGTGCTGGCCACGCCGCTGAAGCACGAGGACATCGAGGGCGTCTACGCCGGACTCCGCCCGCTGCTGGCCGGCGAGAGCGAGGAGACCTCGAAGCTGTCCCGCGAGCACGCGGTGGCGCGGGTCGCCCCGGGCCTGGTGGCGATCGCCGGCGGCAAGTACACGACGTACCGGGTGATGGCCGCCGACGCGGTGGACGCCGTCGCCCCGGACATCAACGGCCGGGTGGCCTCCTCGTGCACCGACCAGGTCCCGCTGGTCGGCGCCGACGGCTACCACGCGCTGATCAACCAGGCCGACCAGATCGCCACCGCGCACGGCCTGCACCCGTACCGGATCCGGCACCTGCTGGACCGCTACGGCTCGGAGATCCACGACGTGCTGGCCCTCGCCGCGGACCGGCCGGAACTGCTCAAGCCGATCCCGGCCGCGCCGAACTACCTGCAGGCCGAGGCGGTTTACGCGTGCAGCCACGAGGGCGCCCTGCACCTGGAGGACGTGCTCACCCGCCGCACCCGCATCTCGATCGAGTACCCGCACCGCGGTGTGGACTGCGCGGAACCGGTGGCGCGGCTGATGGCCGGTGTCCTCGGTTGGGACGAAGCGCAGATCGAGCGCGAGGTCGAGGTCTACACGCAGCGCGTGGAGGCGGAGCGCGACTCCCAGACCCAGCCCGACGACCAGGCGGCGGACGCCAAGCGCTCGGCGGCGCCGGAGGCCCGAACCCGCTTGGAAGAACCCCTGGTCTGATCCCACCTCTCGCCGTCGGCGCGCCACCCCCGGCGCGCCGGCGGCGAAACCTCCGCAATTTCAATGGAAATCGAAGGTCTGATTTCAATGGAACTTGCGGATCTTCGGCGTGTCGTTCCCCGACACGCCGACGTCGGTCGCGATTTCAATGGAAATCGGACGTCTGATTTCCATTGAAATCGCATGTCACCTGCGTGCGGAGGGCGCGGTGCCGAGGTGGGATCAGGTGTCGGTGCTGATCTCGGTGAGGAGTTCTTCGAGGTGACCGGTCAGGCGGCGGGCGTCGGCCGGGGCGACCGTGCTCCACACGTCGCCGGACGGTGATTCCCGGCGCAGCTGGGCGTAGCGGCCGTGCGCCGTGTCGAAGAACCCGACCACCCGGTCGGCCCGGACGCGGCGGCCGAACCGGTCGCGGGCGGCAGCGCCGAACTGCCCGCGAGCGGCCACTCCGGCGACCATGTCGGTCAGCGTTTCCGCGTCGTCCGCGCGGACTCCCCGGCGTTGCAGGGCGCCGACCAGCTGCTCGACGTTGTTCCCGGCCTCTTCCGCCGCGGCGTCCAGGTCGCTGCTGCGCAGCGAGACCGAACGGCCGGGGCCGGGCGGCAACTGCGGCAGCACGGAGAGCGCTTCGCGCGGCAATCCGCTCGCCGACGCCGAACGCAGGCTCAGCTCGTCGCCGTCCTTGACGACCAGCACCGCTTCTTCGCCGACCGCCGCGGCGAGCACGCGGACGCTGCGCTCCAGCCAGAGCCGGCCGTCGACCTCGCGGTCGGGATGGGCCAGCAGCCGGAGCACCCGTTCCAGCTCCGGGTCGACCGCGGTCGGCCGCCCGAGCCCGCGCGCGCCCAGCGAACGCCACGCCGACTCGACCAGCTGCGCGCGTTCGGCGTGGGTGCGCCCGGGGGAGGGGACCTTGAGCACCAGCGGCATCGTCTCGAGTCCGAGGTGCTCGACGAGCACGTCGAGTTCCAGCGCCGACAGGCCGATCCGCTGGGCGGTGGCGGGGAACGTCATTGCCCGGGCTCGCCGCCGATCACCGGTCGCGACGGCGATTCCACCAGGTCGAAGAAGCCACCGCGGTTGCCGGTCTTCTCGGTGACCTTCCGGTCCACGGACTCGTCGCGTTCCCGCTTGGCCGCCCGGCCACCGACACCACCGGAGCGGACTTCACCGCCGCGCACCGGAGTTCCGCCGGGCCGGGCGGGCTGCTGCGCGGTGCGCTGCGCCGCGGTCGCCGAACCGGAGCCGCGCGGTGCGGGCACGCTGGTGGGGCCCCAGCTGATGGTCACGTTCTGCTGGCCACCGGAAACGCTCGAGCCGCCCCTGACCGGCGCGTCCACCACGACCTGCGGCGGCGGCGTGAACGAGGCCAGCGATGTCGTGTTCGCCTGCGTGGACGCCTCGTAGGTGCGCATCACGTCGAACGCGCGCTGCTCGGCCGCGTGCTGCTTGGCCTCCTGCACCTCGTAGTCGGTCTGCCCGCCGAAGAGGTGCGTCAGCAGGGTCTGCGCCGCGCCCGGTTCCTCGGCGGTGACCTGCACCGGGGGCGGCATGTCGCGGCGCGCCTTGCTGATGAACTCCGCCTGCTGCTCGGCCCGCTCCCGCATCACGGTGGTGGCCTCCTGGGCCAGCGCGGCCCAGTTGCCCAGCGGCCGCAGCCCGTCGTGGGCGCTGTCCGCGGCGATTCCGCTCCAGCCGCCCATCGCCGAGGTCACCGCGGAGGCCAGCCCGGCGTCGATGTCGCCCAACGCGCGGGTCAGCTCGCTCCAGCGCCGGACGCTGTCGGTGGAACCGTCCGGGCCCGGGCCCTCGTTGATCTGGGCGTACAGCTCGGGGTGGCGGTATCCCTGCCATCGGTGTTCGCTCATGGCCGGTCAGCAGCCCCCGATGCCCATAGCGCTCTCGCCGTCGATGCGCGAGTACTGGCGGTTGGCGCGCTCCAGCGACTCGGCGGCGGCCTGCAGCTGGTCGCGGTAACCGCACAGGGCGGTCAGCGCGTCCTCGCCACCGCCGAGGGAGCGCCGGTTGAACTCCTCGGCGGCATCGGCGCTGATCGGGTCGCCGGCCCACGGCCGGATGCGGAGTTCGGTGATGGCGTGCTCGATCTGCAGGCCGACCGCGTCCAGCGATTCCTGCAGCGCGTTGACCAGCCTCGGAATGGCGGCGGGCTCGACCTGCATCGAGCCACCGGACACACCCGGCAGGGCTTCGGTCGAGCTGTCGCCCCACGGAGCAGTTAGCGGCACGTTTTCCCCTCCCACAGGTAAGGGCCCAGATCATGGGTGCAGGCCCTCGTGCTCGAACGCGCGGTTGCGGCGGGGCCGCCCACAGGTCAGGTGCTGTGCGGGACACCTGACCGAGCGCGGAGCACCCGCGCGCTCAAGCTACTAAACGTCCAGCGAACACTGTAGTCACCAGAAGTCACGCTGGGGAGTGCTCCATAAGCGGTGAGTATCACTCCCTGCTCGGGTTTTCCGGTCGCTCTGCGTGATCAACCCGGTTGCGAGGTCGGCGTCCGGGTCTCCGAGGTCCCCGGATCGGCCAGCGTCGCCACGGCGTCCTCGGCGACCCGCTGGGCTCCGGCGCACAGCTGGTCCACCGGTGACGGCGGTTGCGCGCCGTCGTCGCGGTAGAGCACGTCGAGGTGCTGGCCCTCGGCCACGTCCACCGCCACGTTGCAGGACAGGTTCAGGCCCGGGGTCTTGATGACCAGCGCCGGGAACTCGCCGACCATCACCTGGGTGGCCTCCACCTGCGCGGTGTCGTCGGTCCACACGCCCATGCCCTCGGTGGTGATCAGCGCGAGCCGGGCGCCCACCTTGGCGGTGGTGTTGCGGTAGCTGCAGGTCGCCGCGTTGCCGAAGCCCGCTTCGGAGTCGGGCATCGGGTCGCGGTCGAAGCCGAGCTGGTTGCGCTGGGAGGTGGTCAGCAGCGAGCACGCGGAAACACCGTCGAGGCCGAGCTCGTAAGGCCGCGACGGCGGTGGCGGCGGAGTGCTCGTCGTGGGCAGCGGCATCGGCGGCGGCGCCGCGGTGTCCGCGGTCGGGTGCGACTGCCACAGGCTGCATCCGGTGAGGGCTAACGTGCTGACGGCGAGCAGCGCGCTCAACCGCCGAGCCCCGGTGATCCGCGAGCGGTGCATGTCAACACCGTAACGAAGTGCGGGCGTTCACCGGCGCCAGCTGAACCAGAGCACGGCGATCAGGGGTATCAGCAGCAGCAGCGCGGCCTGCCGGGCGACGATCAGCAGCAGGACCGCGAGCGCGGCGACGCCGACCGCGAGCGCGACCTTCGCCGGTACCGGTCGAGTGCGGCTCGGGGGCCGCTGCGCGGCCGGGGCCGCGCGTTCGGGCCGGGGCGCGGGCAGGTCGTCGAACAGCCCCTCCAGCTCGGAGCGGAACCGGGCGGCGGCGACCAGCCTGCAGCGCTCGTCGTACTCGCCGACGTCGAGGCGCCCGACGGCGAAGTGCTCACCGAGCAGCCGCATCGCGAGTTCGCGCTCGGGATCGCCGATCCGGAGATCTCTGCCCCGCCGTCCCTTCTCCACCCCACCATCCTACGGTCGGCGGACCCCCGGACGAGCCAGGTGAACCAAGGGTTCAGACAAACGTCAGAGGGCGCCGCCGGCTGCGTGCCGGCGACGCCCTCTGCTCAGGGGATGGTCAGGCGTTGGCGAGTTCGCGGTCGACGAGCGGGGTGCTCGGCTTGGCCAGCACCTCGTCGTCGAGGATGCCCTCGCTGCGGGCCACCACGGTCGGCACCACGATCTGGCCCGCGACGTTGGTGGCGGTGCGCATCATGTCCAGGATCGGGTCCACCGCGTAGGCGATGGCGATGCCGGTGGCCACCACCTCGGGCGGGAAGCCGAGCGCGGCGGTGGTCAGGGTCAGCATGGTGAACCAGCCGGTCACGCCGGCGGTGGCGAAGGAGCCGAACACCGCGACCGCGACGATCGTCAGGTACTGCACCGGCCCGAGGCTGATGCCGAAGAGGTTCGCGATGAAGATCGAGCCGACCGCCGGGTAGATCGCGGCGCAGCCGTCCATCTTCGTGGTGGTGGCCAGCGGCACCGCGAAGTTCGCGTAGGACGCGGGCACGCCCAGGTCCTCGGTGGTCTGGCGGGTCAGCGGGAGGCTGGCACCGGAGGAGCGGGAGACGAAGGCGAACTGCAGCACGTTCCACGACTTGGCGAAGAACCGGATCGGGCTGACCTTGGCCACCAGCCCGAGCAGCACCGGGTAGACCACGAACAGCACCAGCGCGCAGGCCACGTAGGTGGAGCCGATCAGCTTCAGCAGCGGCGCGAAGAACTCGTTGCCGTAGCTGGCCACGGCGTTGCCGATCAGACCGAGGGTGCCCAGCGGGGCGAGCCGGATGATCCAGCCGAGCACGCGCTGGATGACCTCGAAGGCCGCCTTGTTGAAGTCGACGAACGGCGCCGCCTTCTCACCCAGGCTGTAGGTGGCCGCACCGATGATCAGCGCGACGAACACAACCTGCAGCGTCTCGCCCTCGGCGAAGGCGCTGATCAGGTTGCTGGGCACCAGGCCGGTGATCAGGTCGAGCCAGGACCCCTGGGTCTTCTCGCCGATGGACTGCAGCTTCTCCGGGTCGGGCTCGATGATCAGGCCGCGGCCGGGCTGGAACAGCGAGCCGACGGCGAGGCCGATCAGCACCGCGATCAGCGAGGTGATGCCGAACCACAGCGCGGTCTTGCCGCCCAGCCGCGCCGCGGCCCGGCCGCCGCCGAGACCGCGGAGGCTGTTGATGCCCACCACGATCGCGGTGAAGATCAGCGGCAGCACGGTGAAGGTGAGCAGCTTGGTGAAGGTCGAGCCGATGGTCTTCAGCGTGGTGGCGAGCCATTCGGCATCGGTCTGCTTGGCGACGTAGCCGAGCAGTGCGCCGAGCACCAGCGACGCGATGACGGCCACGGCGAACAGCTTGGGGTTGAAGCGCAGGCGCGATCGCCCAGCAGTGGTGGACACAGGGGTCTCCCGGAGTCGCGGAGTGAGGTTCGAAGGCAGTGCGGTTCGAGCGGCGCGCGACGATGCGCGCGAATCTCATGAAGCGGCGGTGCCGCGCTCGATCACAGACAGACGGAGCTGGCCTGCCGTCGAAGATCGACGTGCAGGCGCGAAGTCAGATACAGCCGTCGGGTGGTGCCCATCGCGAACATTTGTAACCAGCCGCGCGGCGAAAACCATCCGGGGGTAACCGAATTGTGTTCGTATTCACTCGGGTGCCCGGAACCCGGTGTCACTCCGCAGTCGGCGAGCTCCACAGCGTCACCACGCTGACGCCGACCTGGGCAAGCAGCTTGCGGGTCAGCGGGAGGCTGATCCCGAGCACGCTCGACGGATCGCCGTCGACGCCCTCGATGAACCAGCCGCCGAAGCCTTCGAGGGTGAACCCGCCTGCCACGTGCAGCGGCTCACCGGTCGCGAGGTAGGCCTCCAGCTCGGCCTCGCTCGGTTCGCCGAAGCGCACGGTGGTGCCCAGGTGGCCGTTGGCGCGCGCGGTGACCTCGCCGCCCTGGAGTCGGACGATCGCGTGCCCGGTCAGCAGCTCGCCGCTGCTGCCCGCGTTCTTCGCCCACCGCTCGGCGGCGGCTTCGCGGGTGCCGGGCTTGCCGGCGATCTCGCCGTGCGCCATCAGCAGCATCGAGTCGCAGCCGACGATCACCGCGTCGGGCTCCTCGGCGCCGATCTCGGCGGCCACCGCATCGGCCTTGGCCTGCGCCAGCGCGCTGACCAGCTCGGCGGGAGCGGGATCGCCCAGCGAAGCGGTCACCGCGTCCTCGTCGACGCCGGAAACCCGCACCAGCGGCTCGATCCCGGCCGAGCGCAGCACGGACAGGCGAGCGGGCGAAGCGGAGGCAAGCACGAAGCGCACGCCGCCGATGGTAGAGCCGGCCCGGATCGGCGCCCGCGCGGGTGGACGACATCCGCGATTCCAGCGGAAAGCGGACGCCTGGTTTTCGCCGACGTTGCGTTCCGGTGAAGCGGAGGTGTCCTCGCCGGTTGCGCGGGGATCGGTCCGCTCGGCGTATCCGGAGTGCTGCCGTTCGCCGCGTCGACCTTGAAAGTTCGTGGCATGGCGCGGTTTTCGCGCTCAGGATGCTCCGAAAGGTGGTGTCCGCTTCAGGTATCGGCTCCTTAATGTCCTTCTACGCGAACCGCTGCGGCGCGGTTCACCCCCTCCTACGCAGCGCCGACCCGGAACCCGGGCGGCGCCACCTCATCCCCGGCATGCGGGTGCCGGGGCACCAGCTCCCGCGCACCGCGGCCGGATCGGCCGTGCGCGGGTGATCCCTGCCCAATTTCGGATCGAGGGAGACGACCATGAGTCGGAGCAGAACCATCCGGTTGCTCGGTGCGGCCGTGCTGGCGGCGGGCACGCTCGCCGCGGTGGCAGTGCCGTCCACCGCAGCACCAGCACCGGATCAGGCGGCCCCGGAGCTGCTCGCCGCTATGCAGCGAGACTTCGGCCTGACCGCGCAGCAGGCGCAGGACCGGTTGGCGCGGGAAGCCCGCGCGATCCAGCTCAACGAGAAGCTGCGCGGGAGCGCGGGCGAGGCGTTCGCCGGTTCCTACTTCGACGAGGCGAGCGGGAAGCTCGTCCTCGCGGTCACCGACGGGCGCGCGGCGCAGGCGGCGCGCGAAGCCGGTGCGGATGCCGTGGTGGTGTCCAACACCGAGCGCGAACTCGACGCGGCGAAGTCCACTTTGGATGGAATGGAAGCGACTGCGCCGCAGTCGATCACCGGTTGGTACGTGGACGTGCGGTCCAATTCGGTCGTGGTATCGGTCGACCGCACCAAGACGGACGCCGCCACCGAGGACTTCCTCGCGCGGGCCCGCAGCATCGACGACTCGGTGCGGGTGGAAGAGGTGGCCGAGTCGCCGCGCACCTTCTACGACATCCGCGGCGGCGACGCCTACTACATGGGCGGACGCTGCTCGGTGGGCTTCGCGGTGCGCACCTCGTCCGGTGGCGCCGGGATGGTCACCGCCGGGCACTGCGGTCGCCCGGGCACGGCGGTCTCCGGGTACAACCAGGTCGCGATGGGCACGTTCCAGGGCTCGTCGTTCCCCGGCAACGACTACGCGTGGGTCTCGGCCAACTCCAACTGGACGCCGCGCGCGCTGGTGAACATGTACAACGGCAGCACCCGCGCGGTGTCCGGCGCGACCGTGGCCCCGGTCGGCTCGTCGATCTGCCGCTCCGGTTCGACGACCGGGTGGCGCTGCGGATCGGTGCAGGCGATGAACCAGACCGTGCGCTACGCCGAGGGCACGGTCACCGGTCTCACCCGCACCAACGCGTGCGCCGAGCCGGGTGACTCGGGCGGCTCGTTCATCAGCGGCACCCAGGCCCAGGGCATGACCTCGGGCGGTTCGGGCAACTGCAGCTCCGGCGGGACGACCTACTTCCAGCCGGTCCAGGAGGCGCTCAGCGCCTACGGCCTGCGCCTGGTCACGGGCTGATATCCGTCCGTGAGCGCTCCGGGGGGCCAAAACGCTCACGGGCACGGGCGGCGGGACCGGACTCCACTGTGGAGGATTCGGTTCCGCCGCTCGCTGCGGTTCGGGTGAATGACCTGGACACCGGGCCGCGGCGTCCGGTAGATCTGGGCTTCCGCCGCCGGAAGGGAACATCATGGTCGGGAGAACTCCCGCCGTGGCCCTGTTGGCGGCGATGCTGCTCGTGGCGTCGGCGCCTTCGGCCTCCGCGGCGGTCATGTGGGACGGCGACGCCGCCAACGGCACCGGCGTGTTCGCGCACATCGGTTCGGAGTGCGCCGATCCGGGCAGCGTCACGGCGGTCGACGATCCGGAGCAGGGCGCGGTGTGGCGCTACGACAAGCCGGCCGGGCTGCGGCGGTGCGAGAGCCGCGGCATCAAGGTCGACGGCCAGGAGTACGACTTCCGGAACGGCTCCACCTACTACCTGGGCTGGCGGAGCAGGCTGTCCAGCACCGTGGACAACAACGCCACCTTCCAGTGGAAGTCCTACGGCAGTCACATCCAGAACTACCCGGTGGTCCTCAAGGTGATCGACGGCAAGCTCTCGCTGCTGCAGCGCCAGCCCGACGAGACCAGGGTCATCTGGGACCAGCCGATCCGGGCCGGTGAGTGGCACAGCATCGTGCTCGGCCTGCACCTGTCCGACGAGACCACCGGCGGCTGGGTCGAGCTCTGGTTCAACGGCGAGCGGCAGACGTTCAGCGACGGCTCGCAGCGCTGGGCGTGCCGCACCTTCGACAGCGAGAACCACCCGAAGTGGGGCGTCTACGGCGCCGAGGGCGATGACGTGGTCAACGAGATCGACGCGTTGAAGATCGGCAGCGAGTACGCCGACGTCGCGCCCTGACCAGCGGCGGGGGAGGTCTCGCGCCTCCCCCGCCGTCCGGGTCAGCTGCCCGGCAGGACGTCCCGGTTGAGCTGGACGTCCGGTCGCGCCGGGACGCGGTCCGGCCGGACGCTCGGCTTGTCCGGCCCGGCCGCGGTCAGCGCGGGGAGTTCGCCGACGACCGGCAGCGTCACCGAGGTGGCGCCCAGGTCCAGGCCGATCTCACCGGGTTGGCGCGGGGCGACGATGAACGCGCTGTCCGTGCCGCCGATGATCAGCGCCAACCGGTGGCCAGCGGGCACCACGTGGTCGGTGGTGGCCAGCCGGAACGTCATGGTCTGCGGCTTGCCCGGCTCCAGCGGGCGCTCCTCCGACAGCGATTCGTGGTTGGCCAGGTCGGCCCAGCCGCGCGCGATGATCTCGAAGTCCACGTCGGTGGTGGTCGCTTCGGTGTCGAAGTAGCAGGCGTCGTCGCCGGGGCGGTTCTCGCCCCAGCAGGACTCGGTCTGCAGGGTGCGGATGCCCTCACCGCGGCCCAGGTAGTCGCGGGTGGTGGCCGGCCCGTAGTCGACGAGCATCGCGGACAGGTGCGCCGTCGGCGTGCTCGGCGTGGCGGTGACGGTGACCGAACCGGTTCCGGCGACCCGGACGTCGCTGGTCAGCGGCGCGGTGCTGAACAGCGCGCGGGCCGGCGACGGCTGATCGGGGTTTGCCGCCCAGTCGTACTCGTCGAGCGACGGGTCATCGGTGAACGACGCGGTGCCGCTGCCGGGCTGCGTGCCGAGCCCGTCCTCGCGCGGGTTCAGCACGGTGTCCTTCGCGAGCTCGCTGGACCACGTCGGCTCGTCCGCCCAGACGTCCGGCGCGCGTTCGATGCTGGCGGCGGGCTCTTCGGTGATCCCGTTGTCCACGCCGAGCAGCCAGTGGTCGAACCAGGCGTGCAGGGTCTCGACCCACTCCGCGCGGCGGAAGTCGAACGGGTCGACGTGCCCGGTCTGGCTCAGCCACAGCTTGCGCGGCACGTCGCGCTCGGCCAGCGCGTCCCACCACTGCCCGAGGTGCAGGGTCTTGACGTTGAGGTCGCCGAGGCCGTGCACCGCGAACACGCTCGCGGTGACCCGGTCGGCGTTCGGCACGTAGTCCCGTTCGGTCCACATCGGAGTGACGTCGCCGTTGGCGGGGGAGCCGGCGTCGAGTTCCTGCTTGGCCGGGCCGCAGTCCGGGCGGCCGCCCTCCTCGACGGTCCGCGCCAGCCCCGACGGGTTGAAGCCGAAGGACACGCCGTCCGAGCGGTAGTAGTCGTACCAGGAGCTGATCGCGCCGATCGGCACGATGGTGCGCAGGCCATCCACGCCGGTGGCGGCCACGCCGTTGGCGATCGTGCCGTCGTAGGACTTGCCGATCATGCCGACGTCACCGGTGGACCAGCCCGCCTCGACCGGCCCGCCGCCCGACGGCGCGTCGAACCCGGGTGCGCGGCCGTTGAGCCAGTCCACCACGGCCTTCGCCGAGGTGATGTCGGACGCGCCGCCGACGTCCACGCAGCCCTCGGAGCGGTTGGTGCCCGACAGGTCGACCAGCACGGTGGCGTACCCGCGCGGCACGAAGTAGTTGTCGTAGAACTGCGGGAAGCCGACCGGCCTGCCCTGCTCGTCGTAGGTCTTCAGCTCGCTCTCGTTGCCGCGGCCGCAGCACGAGTAGTACGGACTGGCGTCCATGATCACCGGTACCGGCTGGTCGGTGCCGGACGGCCGGACGACATCCGCGGCGACCCGGTCGACGACGCCGTCGCCGTCACCGTCCAGCCCGGTCTCCACCCACACCGTCTCCCGCACCGGCTCGGCGGTGAAGACGGGCTGGCTGCGCCCGTCCCTGACCTGCACCGGCCCCTGCTCGGCCGCCGCGCCGGGAGCGATCCCGGTCAGCACCAGTGCCGCGCACGGCAGCGCCCACCAACGTCTCCGCAACGTGCCCACCTCCGAGAAGTCTCGGAGGCACGATACGAATCAAGATCACCAACCGGACACAGCCGAAAGTGGGGCCGGGGCTACCGGTTCTCGACGGCGTCCAGGATCGCGCGGACCTGCGGGAGGAGCTTGGGGATCTCGCGTACGACGACGTTCCACACGGTGTTCAAGTCCATGTCGAAGTACCCGTGCGTGATCCGATTGCGCATGGCGATCATCTGCCGCCAGGGAATTTCGGGGTGCGCTCGCTGCACCTCACGATCGACGCCGTTGGCTGCCTCGCCGAGGTTCTCAATCCAGTGCAGCAACGCCGTCTGGAGAACGTCGTCATCGTCGAACAACTTCCGGTCCGACGGTGTGCGGTCTCGGATCCTCTCCGCGAAAGTGACCATGTCTTGCAGGCGCTGGGGCGTCTCCCGCTTCAAACTGAAACCGCCTCGGTGATCACTTCATCCCGGATCTGTTCTTTCAACCCGTTCGGGGTCACTACCTGGGTGAAGACGTTGAGCAGTTCCTCGACGTCGAGCGCGAACCCGGACATGTCCCACAGGCTCGTGCCCGGTGCGACGTCGATCAGCAGGTCCAGGTCGCTGTCGTCGTCGGCCTCGTCGCGGGCGACGGAACCGAACACCCGGACGTTGCTGACGCCGTACTGCTCCGCGATCCGGTAGATCTCGTCGCGGTGCGCGCGGACCTCGTCGAGGGTGATCCGACGGTGCGGTGCGTCGATGACCGAAGTCATGGCTCCTCCTCCCTGCTTCCCGCATCATCCCAGTTCCGCGGGAGGGCGGTCCAGTCGCGGCTTAGGCTTGGGGGGTGAATCCTGTGCTGCTGGATGGTGGACGGCTGCGGGCTCGGCTGGTCGACGGCGGGCCTTACGCCGCGCTCGACGTGGTGACCGTGACCGGTTCGACGAACACCGACCTGGCCGCCGCCGCGAGCCGGGGCGCTGCCGACCGCACCGTGCTGATCGCGGAGGAGCAGGAGGCCGGGCGCGGCCGGATGCAGCGCCAGTGGACCTCGCCGCGCGGCCAGGGGCTCTTCGTGAGCGTCCTGCTGCGGCCGGACGTGCCGCAGTCCGCGGTGTCCTGGCTGCCGCTGATCGCCGGCGTCGCGCTCGCCGAGACCGTGCAGCGCACCACCGGCGTGCGCGCCTCGCTGAAGTGGCCGAACGACCTGCTGCTCGGCAGCGGCGACGAGTGGCTGAAGGCGGCCGGGATCCTGGGCGAGGCGGTGGCCGGGCCGGACGGGCTGGCGCTCGTGCTGGGCATGGGCGTCAACCTCCTGCAGCAGCGCGACGAACTGCCCCGGGGCGCGGGCGGGCTGCCCGCGACCTCGCTCGCCGCGGAGGGCGGGGAGGTCGACCGCGAGGAGTTCGCAGTGGCGTTGCTCACGGCGTTCGCCGAGGTCGACGACCGCTGGCGGGCCGCTTCGGGCGACGTGGTGCGCAGCGGGCTGCTCGACCGGTACCGGCAGCTGTGCAGCACCGTGGGGCAGCAGGTGCGGGTCGAGCTCGGGCCCGATGAGCAGCTGCGGGGCGTGGCCACCGGCATCGACGTCGAGGGCCGGCTCATGGTGCGCGCCGAGAGCGGGCTGACGACCGCGGTCTCGGCGGGCGACGTCGTGCACGTGCGGCGGGCTTGATCGCGGGCGTGCGCGGCCGCGAGCGGTACCGTGATCGGCGACGCGGTTAGAGGAGGGGGAACCGGTGGCCTACCCAGACGACCTGCTCGGCGAGGACGAGTTCGTGGTCGTGCACAAGCACCCGCACTGGAAGATGCTGCTCGTCCCGGTGCTGATCCTCTTCGTGGTCGTCGGCGGCGGTTCCTACGCGG
Organism: Saccharopolyspora antimicrobica; assembly: GCF_003635025.1. Classification (GTDB taxonomy): domain Bacteria; phylum Actinomycetota; class Actinomycetes; order Mycobacteriales; family Pseudonocardiaceae; genus Saccharopolyspora; species Saccharopolyspora antimicrobica. The sequence continues at coordinate 3,769,591 of NZ_RBXX01000002.1, forward strand.
CGGCGCTGCTCGCGCCGTTCTCCTGGCACCTGCCGGCGTGGATCGCGCTGGCGGTGGTGGGTGCGATCCTGGTCATCTGGTTCACCCTCGCGCCGCTGGTGCGCTGGCGCACCACGCACTTCGTGGTCACCACGCACCGGCTGATGGTCCGCGAGGGCGTGTTCACCCGGAGCGGCATCGACATCCCGATGTCCCGGATCAACTCGGTGCGCTTCCGGCACGGCCTGATCGACCGGATGCTGGGCTGCGGCACGCTGATCGTCGAGTCCGCCTCGGACGAGCCGCTGGAGTTCGACGACATTCCGCAGGTGGAGAAGGTCCACACGTTGCTGTACCGCGAGGTGAACGACGACCCGCGGGACGATCGGGGGTACCGCGGACCGGTGGGTCGATGAGCCGGTCGGGTGCCAGCTGGACACGGGAGGGCTGATGGGACCGCGTGAACTGGGGCTGCCGATGCAGGTGGCCGCGCCGGAGCCGGGCGAGCTGCCCGCGGCGGTGACGATCTGGGAGGTCGGGCCGCGCGACGGGCTGCAGAACGAGAAGCAGGCGGTCCCGGTGGAGGTGAAGCTGGAGTTCCTGGACCGGCTGGCCGACGCCGGGCTGCCGGTGCTGGAGGCGACCAGCTTCGTGCGGCCGGAGTGGGTTCCGCAGCTGGCCGATGCCGCCGAGCTGCTGGCCGGCCTGAAGCGCGTGCCCGGCATCCGCTACCCGGTGCTGGTGCCCAACGCGAAGGGCCTGGACCGGGCGCTGGAGTCGCAGGTGCGCGACATCGCGATCTTCGCCTCCGCCACCGAGACCTTCACCCGGCGCAACCTCAACCGCGGCCTGGACGAGCAGTTCGCGATGTTCGACCCGGTGGTGCGGCGCGCGGTCGGCGAGGGCCTGTCGGTGCGCGGGTACATCTCGATGTGCTTCGGCGATCCGTGGGAAGGCGCGGTGCCGGTCGAGCAGGTCGTCTCGGTGGGCAAGCGGCTGCTGGAGATGGGCTGCGACCAGCTGTCGCTGGGCGACACCATCGGCGTGGCCACGCCGGGGCACGTCTCGGCGCTGCTGCGCGGGTTCGTCGCGGCCGGGATCGGGGTGGACCGGCTGGCGGTGCACTTCCACGACACCTATGGCCAGGCGCTGTCCAACACCTTCGCCGCCCTGCGGCACGGCGTGTCCACTGTGGACTCGTCGGCGGGCGGGCTGGGCGGCTGCCCGTACGCGAAGTCGGCCACCGGCAACCTCGCGACCGAGGACCTGGTGTGGATGCTCGAAGGGCTGGGCATCAAGCACGGCGTCGACCTCGGCAAGCTCGTGGAGACCAGCGTCTGGATGGCCGAGCGGCTCGGGCGCCCGAGCCCGTCCCGGGTGGTCAAGGCGCTGAGCTCGTGACCGCGCCGCGTCCGGTCCTGCACGCCGTGCAGGACCGGCCGGTGCTGGTCTGGCGGTGCGAGCGGCCGTGGCTGGCGATCTCCTCGGCGCCTCGCGGCGGCGGCATCGGCCTGCGGAACTGGGTGTTCAACGCGACGGTGGTGACCGACTACGACCACCCCGATCCGACGGCGCACGCCGGTGAGATGGCCGCTGGACTCGGCTTGCCCGGGGAGGGCATCGGCCTGCTGACCGCGGTGGACGTGCGCCACGAGGTGACCGCGGCCGACAGCGGAGTCCGCGCGAGCGTGACCACCGGCGCCAACGTGCCGGTCTGGGCCGCGGCGCCGGAGCGCGCGCAGGCGTGGGCGGCGGGCACGATCAACGCGGTCTGCTGGTCACCGGTGCGCCTGAGCGAAGCTGCCCTGGTGAACGCGGTGGCGACGGTGGCGGAGGCGAAAGCCCAAGCCCTGCTGGAATCGGGCGTCGCGGGCACCGGAACGGTCACCGACGCAACGGCGATCCTCTGCCCGGCCGACGGCGAACCGGAGCTCTACGGCGGCCCCCGCTCCCGCATCGGCTCGGCCCTGGCCCGAGCGGTCCACGCAGCGGTGACGGCGGGCCTGCGCGTAGAAGACCCGCGCCACGACAGGCTTTGAAAGGCCTGCGGGTGGTCGGGTTGCATGGGTGGTCGCCCTGCGTACGTACTCGAAGCGGCTGCCGCCGCTTGCACAAGCTCGGACGGCTCCGCCGACAGTGGTCCCAGTCAGTCCCGGGTGCCGAACATCGCGACGAAGGTGAAGCGCAGGACGCGCTCGCCGTCGCGATCGGCCGTGCCGGTGATCTCCACCAGGCCGAGGTTCGGCTTGCTCTGCGAGCGGCGCTGGCTGTTGACCTCCATCGACAGCTGCAGCACGTCGCCGGGGAACACCGGGGCCAGCCAGGCCAGCTCGTTGCCGCCCGGTGAGCCCTGCGACGTCGAGTCGGCCAGCACGTGATCGACGTAACCGCGCATCCACAGCGACGCGGTGAACCAGCCGGAGGCGCACAGCCCGCCGAGCACCGAGTTCCGGCCCGCTTCCTCGTCGAGGTGGAACGGCTGCGGGTCGAAGCGCTCGGCGAAGGCCAGCATCTCCGCCCGGTCCACCTTCACCTCGCCCAGGTCGAAGGTCCGGCCGGGCGTCAGGTCCTCGTACGCGATGGTCGCCATCGCCCCATGGTCCCAGCCGCCGCGGTGGCCGGTCGCCGAGACGGTGCTCACACCGGGTTCGGACATTCCGGTGCGAATGGCAGGTCTGGCGGGAAAATGCCGCTGCCGACGTGGAACCATCTGCGCTGCGGCGCACGTCCAAGCCAGGACGTGCGGTCTGCGGTTCACCGGGCCGCCGACCGCTGTGCCGTGCCGGACTCCGCCGCGCCAGCTGCGGGGCCCGCCCAGCGACCAGGGGAGGGAGCGGCCGTGCCGACCGATCACCGGGCCCAGGTGGCCGAGCTGATGGCCGACTACCAGCGCAGCCGGGAACGCCTTGCCGAAACCCACCAGGAACTCGCCAGCATCACCGAGACGGCCCGCTCCGCCGACGGTCGGGTGCAGGTCGCGGTCGGCCCGCAGGGCACCATCCGCGAGGTGGTGCTGGCCGACGACGTCTACGACAAGCTGCGCCCCGCCCAGCTCGCCGCGACCATCGCCGAGCTGAGCGCGGCAGCCGCGCAGGCCGCCGCCCGGCGCGCCGCCGACGTGCTCGCCGAGGTGCTGCCGACGGGCACCGATCCGGATGTGCTGCTGGGCGGACACGCCGACGGTGCGTCGACATCGGTGCTGCGCAACGAACCCGGGCCCATCGACGATGATGTTTCCGAGGACGAGGACTTCTCGGCCGGGAGCTGGTTGCAGCAGAGCCCGACGAAACGGATGTGACCATGAGTGGTTTCCGCAGCGACCTCGGGCAGTTGGGCAAGCACGCGGGCGAGTTCGACGACCTCGCGGGGCAGGCGCAGCAGATCGCCGAGACCTTGCGCCGGGCGGTGGAGTCGGCAGGTGAGTGCTGGGGCGGTGACGAGATCGGCGCGAGCTTCGCCCAGGCGCACTGCGGCCGGGCGGAGCAGGCGCTGTCCGACCTCGGCGAGATGCCGTCGCGGCTGCGCGTCATGGGGTCGAAGTTCGCCGCCGCGGCGGCCACGACGCAGCAGGTGGACGCGGACAACGCCGAAGAGCTCGGACGAATCGCCGGACGGGGGTGAGCGCGGTGGGCATCGAACTTCCCGCCGAACTCCGCGACGTCGCCGCGCGCGCGGGCGCCCGGTGGCCCGAGGCGGACGAGGACGCGATGCGCGAGTCCGCGACGGCGTGGCGCGAAGCCGCGGACGCGATCGACGGCCTGGCGGGCAACGCGGACAGCACCGCGCAGGGCGCGCTGCGGGCCTTCGACGGAGAAGCGGCTGAGGCGGCGACCCGGGAGTGGGACGGCTTCGTGGCCGCCGACGGCATCCTGCCCGGCTCGGTGCAGCAGTGCCGCGCGGCGGCGGACCGCCTGGACCACGCGGCCGAGCAGGTCGGCGCGGCGAAGGTCCAGCTGGTGCGCGAGCTGGTGACGCTGGCCAAGCAGACCGACGCGGCCGAACAAGCGGCGGCCGCAGGACATCCGCAGGCGCTCGCCGCCCTGGACTCGGCGGTGCAGGGCGCGGCGGCGAACGTGGCGCAGCTGCACAGCACCCTGGCCGCGGCGGTGGATCCGGCCAGCGGCGTCCGGGTCGACCCGGACGCCCCGCTCGCGGCGCTCGGCGGCGGCGTGCTGAACGCGGGCACCGATCTCGTCTCGTCCACAGTGGATGCAGCGGGTGGTGCGACCGGCGCGCTGGGTGATGCCGCTGGAGGCGCGGTCGCGGGTGTGGGCCACGCCGCGGGCGACATCGGCCGTGCCGCGGGCGATGCGGTCAGCGGCGCCGGCGGGGCTGTTGGTGACGTCGTCGGGGGAGTCGGCCGGGCCGCCGGGGAGGCGGTCGGTGCGGCGGGTGATGTTGCTGGTGAGGCGGCTGAACACGTCCGGGGTGCCGCCGACGAGGCCGGCCGGGTCGGTCGGGAGACCGCCGGTGGCGTTGCGGAAGATGTTGGCAGCGCGGCGGAGCACATCGGCCGCGGAACCGTCGGGGGAGTGGCAGCAGATGCGCAGGACGAGGTCTCGGAGGCGGCTCGGTCCGCCACCGGCTGGCAGGCGGACGCCGAGCACACCGGCCCGGTCAAGGTCGACCCGGGCCGCTGGGCTCCCGGTCTCGCCGACGCAGGCACCGGCCCGATCCCGGTGAGCACCGACGACGCCCGCCCGGGCTGGACGCCGCCCGGCGAGGACCCCGCCTCCAGCACCGCTCCGCACGCGGTGCGCTCCGCCTGGGCTTCGCCGCAGGCTCCGCAGCCGCCGCTGCCGCCGGGCGCTGCCGCGCCGCCGCCGGGCTTCGCCCCGGCGGCCCCACCGCCTCCGGCGGCGCCGGGCGGCCACTTCGTGGCGCCGCCTGGCGCGCCTCCGGCTGCGCAGCCTCCGGCCGCGGCTCCGCCGCCCCGGCCGCCGATGGCCGCGCCGCGGCCCGCCTTCGGCGTGGCTCCGGCTCCGCAGCCTCTCGCTCCGCAGCAACCTGCTCCGCAGCCGGTGAAGGATCCGACGCAGCGCTCTCCGCTGCGCCCGCTGCCGACGCCGCAGCAACCACCAGCTCCGCCCGCGGCGGAGCCCACCCAGCGTCCGCTGCGGCAGGCGGGCCGGAACGCGGACGTGGTGGCGTTCGTGCTGCACCAGTTCCCGATCGGTTACATGCCGGTCGCGGCGAGCAGGGCGAGCAGGCAGCTGCCGCCGTCGTCGGAGGAACCGGATCGGCCGGGGCTGAACTTCCCGCCGCAGGACCACCCGGAGTCGCACCTGGTGCACGACGATGACGCGCTGGAACGGCTGCGCTCGGGCGAGGTCTACGGTGCCGCGCAACGGGATCGCGAGGAGCGCGGTGAACCGGTGCAGCTGCCCGAGGCGCTCGTCGCCGGGCACGATCCGCTGGGCGAGCTGAGCGAGCTCGAGTGGGAGCGCCGGTTCGCGGGCGAGCGCAACGAGCACGTGTGGCCGCCCGCCGCCGAGCACCCGGAGGGTGGCGTGGAACCGGCGGAACCGGTGGTGCTGGAGCCGGACACCGTGCTCGACTGCACCGGTGGCGGTGCCGGACGCTTCTCGTTCGCGGTCGCGACGGCCTTCGGTCAGCGGTCGCTGCCGCCGTCGTACGCCGAGCGCGAGTACCGCAGGTACCGGGTGATGCGCCGCTTACCGGTGTGGCAGTCGGTGCCCGCGCCGTGGTTCGCGCAGCCCGGCGGCGGAGTCCGCTACCGCGCGACGTACTCGCTGGACGACCTGGTCGGGCTCGGCTACCTCGTCGAGCTGACCGCGTCGCGGGAGGTCGCCGAGGCGGTGACGCTGCGCATCGAGCGGGAAGGCGCCGAGGTGGTGGAGTCGACGTTCCACCTCACCTCGTCGGCGGCGGAGCCGGAGGAGCAGGTCGCGGCGACGGAGCGGATCGTCCGCGAGCGCGCGACGGTGCCGCTGGCGCATTCGACCGCGCAGGTCGCGGACGAGGTCGAGCAGGACGAGGCGGAGCAGGAGGCCGGGAAGTGAACACCGAGTCCGTGCTGGGCTGGCTGGTGGCGATGGGCGTGCCGGAGGGACTGGTGTCGATCGGCGCGGAGGCCGACGACGCCTGGTGCCTGGTGCGCGACGACCACGACGGCACCCCGGCGTGGGAGGTCTTCTGGCGGGAGCAGGGCAACCGCTACGACTGGGCCCGGTTCAGCAACGAGCAGGTCGCCTGCTTCTACCTGTTCGGCAGGCTGACCTGGACCCAGGCGCTGCGCGGTGTGGTCGGCCCGGTCGACGCCACCAGCACGCCGCCGAAGGGCACCCCGGCGCAGCGCGGGTGAGCAGATGAATGATTCCTGTACTCGTTTTGCGCGGCGGTGCGGGTGGCGGAACCTCAGCGCCCGCCTGGACTGCGGGTGCCCGGCCTGATGTATGACCAATGCACGGCGGCCGGGCCGTCCTCGCCAGGCGGGCGCTGAGAACCCGCGGCGGTGCGAGCTGCGAGGGTGGGCTCTGCGCCTGCGGCGCATGCGACACCTTCCGCGGTGCAGCGCGTTGGTCGTCGCGGCTGCGGCCCAATATGAATAAATCGATTCGGGTTGCGCTGAGCGACCGCGCCGCCCGCAGACGCCGAGCCGTGATCGTGACTGAGTAGTGCTACTGATGTTCTGACCGGGGCGTTTCCCGCAGGGTGGGAGCATGTCGCAACCCTTGCCCGGTGAAACGCTCCAACTGCTGGCCGGTGAGCTGCACGCCATCGGCCAGCGGCTGACCTACCTGGGCACCGTGGTGCAGGCGCAAGCTGCGACGCAGGTCGCCGCTCCGCAAGCGCCCGCACCGCAGGAAACCCAGTCCCAGCAGGACGTTCCGCCCCAGCAGGCTCCGACCCCGCAGAACCACCCGCCGCAGGCCGCCCAGCCGACGAGCGCCCCGCAGGCCGCCCAGCCACCGGTGTTCGGGCAGCCGCAGGTGACGCCGTACCCGGGGCTCGGCCAGCAGCCGGTCCGCCCGCGCAGCAGCCTCGGCGCGAACCTGGAGCCGAGCCGCGTGCTCGCCTGGGTCGGCGCCGGCGTGACGTTGCTGGGCGTGGTGTTCCTGCTGGTCCTCGCCGTGCAGCAGGACTGGCTGGGGCCGGGCGCCAGGGTCACCGGCGGTGCGGTGCTCTCCGCGCTGCTGGTCGGCGCCGGCTGGTGGATGCACCGCCGCTCGAAGGGGCAGGACGCCGGGCGGATCGCCGCGTTCGCCCTGGCCACAACGGGTTTCGCCGCGCTGTTCCTGGACGTGGTCGCGGCCACCTCGCTCTACGGCTTCGTGTCCGCCCCGGTGGGCCTGGGCGCGGGCCTGCTCGTCAGCATCGGCGGGCTGGCGCTCGCCGACCGCTGGCAGGCGCGGCCGCTGGCGCTCGGCGTGGTGCTGAGCTCGGCGATCTGCGCGCCGCTGATCACCCAGCGGCCCAACGCGCTGCTGATCGGCTTCCTGGTCCTGCTGCAGGTCGCGGCGGCACCGGTGCAGGTCCGGCGCGGCTGGTCCTCGCTCGCGCTGGCCGCCGGGATCCCCGTGGTGCTGGCCGCGCTGGTGGCGGCGATCTGGGGAGTCTTCTTCCACGACCCGGTGCTGGTGATCGCGATCAGCGCGTCCGTGCTGCTGGGCGTGGTGATCGCCGCGATCACCGCGGGAGCGCGCCCCGACGCCGACCGCACCGCGATCGCCCTGCTGGTCACCGCACCGACCCCGGCGTTCCTGGCCGGTCCGCTGCTGCTGGAAACGTCGGCGGCCGGCCTGCTCGGCGCGGGAACAACCTTGCTGCTGCTGGCGATCTGGGCGGTGGCCCGGTTCGTCCCGGCGTTCCGGGACTGGTTGTCGCGCCGGTTCACCACGGCGGTCGGCGCGATGGCGTCGATCGCGGCTGCGCAGACCACGCTGACCGTGCTGGATTCGTCGAGCTGGGCAACGGCGCTGCTGTGCGAGGCGCTGGTGCTGAGCGCCGGTGCGTTCGTGCTGCGCAGCGCGGGCGTGCTGCTCGGCGCGACCTGCTACGCGACTTTCGGCTTCCTGCTCGCCCTGGTCAACGAGGTGCCGCTCACCGCGCTGCTCTGGCACGGCTACGCGCCCGGCATCGCGGGCCTGCTGTGCGGTCTGCTGATCGCGGCCGCGGCGATCGTGGTGCCTGCTTCGGCGGCTCGGATCGAGAAGTTCCCGAAGTCGCCGCCGCTGTGGTCGGCGACGGGACTGGCGCTGCTGTACGGCACGGCGAGCGCGACGATGGCGGCCTGCCTGCTGGTGTCCGACACCCGGACCGGCTTCCTCACCGCCCACATCCTGATCACCCTGAGCTGGGTGGTGGCGGCGATCGTGCTGCTGCTGCGCGGAATCCGCGCGAAGCGCCTGCGCATCGCGGGCATGGTGCTGATCGCGGCGTCCCTGGCGAAGCTCCTGCTGTTCGACCTCGCCACCCTGGACGGCGTGGCCCGGGTGATCGCGTTCCTCTGCGCGGGCCTGATCCTGCTGGCCGCGGGCTCCCACTACGCCCGCCTGCTCAAGAAGCAACCCGAAAGCTGAACCGCCCCAACGATGTTCCGGCCCCGCCGCCGGACCATCGTCGGACCTCGCCTCGGTGCCACGCAATTTCAATGGAAATCAGACATCCAATTTCAATGGAAATCAGACCTCCGATTTCCATTGAAGTTGCGGGAACACCGGTGTGTCGACCCGAGACACGCCGACTCCCCGCAACTTCCATTGAAGTTGGACATGCGATTTCCATTGAAATCGCGGAGTCGTGGGACCTCAGCGCCGCAGGAGGGACAGGGCTTCGGCGTGCAGGTGGCCGTTCGTGGACAGCGCGTTCCCGCCGTCGTAGCGCGGGGTTCCGGCCAGATCGGTGAAGGTGCCGCCTGCCTCGGTCACCAGCACCTGCGCCGCCGCCACGTCCCACGGGTTCACGATCGGCTCCGCGGCGATGTCGATGACGCCCTCGGCCACCAGGCAGTGCTGCCAGAAGTCGCCGAACGCCCGGTTCTCCCAGCAGGCGTCGACCAACCGCAGGTAGGCCTCCCGCGAGTGGTGCTCCACCCACGTCCCGAGGTGCGTGGTCGAGACGTACGCGTCGCCCGGCTCGCGCACCCCGGACACCGAGATCCGCTCCGGCTCCGCGTCACCCGTGCGGCACCAGGCGCCCGCCCCGGTCGCCGCCCACCAGCGCTTGCCCAGCGCCGGCGCGCTGATCACGCCGACCTCCGGACGGCCACCGTCCACCAGTGCGATCAACGTCGCCCACACCGGAATGCCGCGCAGGAAGTTCTTCGTGCCGTCGATCGGGTCCAGCACCCACGCGCGGCCGTCACCCGCCGTGCCACCGCGCTCCTCGCCGGCGACGACGTCGTCCGGCCGCTGCTCGGCGAGCACCGCGCGCACGGCGTCCTCGACCGCGAGATCGGCGTCGGTGACCGGCGTCCGGTCGGGTTTGCGGTCCACGCTCAGGTCCCGGGCACGGAACCGGCTGCCGGTGATGCCGTCGGCGACGTCGGCGAGGTGCAGGGCGAGATCGAGATCGCTGGTCACGCAACGCACCTTAGTCCGCGGGCGCTGTCGGCGGGCACGAGCCGCGAGGTGACCACGCAGCCCACTCGGACCGTTACGCAAAAGGAGTACGGAGGCAGCCTCTAGGCTGGAGGCGTGAGCGTGGTGTTGCTGGCAGAAGACGACCCCGCCATCGCCGTGCCCCTGTCGAGGGCATTGCAACGCGAGGGCTACACCGTCCAGGTGATCGAGGACGGTCCATCGACGCTGCGCGCCGCCGCCTCGGGCGGGATCGACCTGCTGGTGCTGGATCTCGGACTGCCGGAGATGGACGGCCTGGAGGTGTGCCGCCGGCTGCGCGCGCAGGGCCGCGGCCTGCCGGTGCTGATGCTGACCGCCCGCACCGACGAGGTGGACTTCGTGGTCGGCCTCGACGCGGGTGCCGACGACTATGTGGCCAAGCCGTTCCGGCTCGCCGAGCTGATGGCGCGCATCCGCGCCCTGCTCCGCCGCGGCGCCCCGGAAACCCTGGAGGCCTCCGGCGTCCGCCTGGACCTGACGGCCCGCCGCGTGCAGGTCAACGAGCAGGAAGTGCAGCTGGCGAACAAGGAGTACGAGCTGCTCCGGGTGCTCATGCAGCACGCCGGGCAGGTGGTGACCCGCGAGGAGATCCTCGAAGAGGTCTGGCCGGAATCCGACCGCAAGGGCAGCAAGACGCTGGACATGCACATCTCGTGGCTGCGCCGGAAGCTCAGCGACAGCAACGGCCGGCTGGACGAGACCCGCATCGCCACCGTGCGAGGCGTCGGGTTCCGCTTCAACGCGGACTGACCCGCGATGCGCCGTCGAATCCTGCAGGCCACGCTGCTGGCCGTCGCCGTCACCGCGGTCGTCCTCGGACTGCCGCTCGGGTTCAGCGCGCTGAAGCTGGTCCAGGACATCACCGTCAACGACCTGTCCACCCGCGCGCAGCAGATCGCGACGCGGCTGGACGAGCAGATCGCCGCCCAGAGCCCGGTCGACCTCGCCGCGGTGCGGCTGGCAGTGCCCGACGGCGCCCGGCTGATCGTCCGCACCCAGGGCCACGACTACGCCTACGGCCCCGATCCCGGCGAGGAACCGCTGGTGGAGAGCGTGCCGATGGTGCAGAGCGGCACGGTGACGCTCGCCGCGCCGAGCGGGCCCGTCCGCACCCAGCAGATCCAGGTCGCCGGCCTGGTGCTGCTGCTCGTGGTGCTCTCCGCAGGCACCGGCATGATCGTGGCGTCGGTGACCGCGCGACGCCTGTCCGACCCGCTCCGCCACGTCGCGGCCCGCGCGGCGCGCCTCGGCGCGGGCGACTTCCGCGCGGACCCGCAGCGCCACCAGGTCCCGGAGCTGGACCGCGTCGCGGACGCGCTCGACGCCTCCGGCGCCGCGCTGTCGCAGCTGGTGCAGCGCGAACGCGAACTGGTCGGCGATGTCTCGCACCAGCTGCGCAGCCGCCTGACCGCACTGCACCTGCGGCTGGAGACGCTGGCGGCGACCAACGACCCGGACGTGGCGGAGGACGCGGGCGCCGCGCTGGAACAGGCCGAACGGCTCTCCGGGGTCCTCGACGACCTGCTCGCCGCGGCCACCGCGGCGCGCGCCCGCGACGCCGCACCGCTGGACATCTCGACGCTGCTCTGCGACGTGGCCGCCGAGTGGCGCGAGCCGCTGAAGGCGGAAGGCCGCACCCTGCGCGTGAAGGTGGAGGAAGAACTGCTGGCCCGCGTCACGCCCACCCGCCTGCGCGAAACGATCGGCGTCCTGCTCGACAACGCGCTGCGGCACGGCGAGGGCACCGTCACCCTCGCGGCGAGGCAGGGCGGCGGCACCGTGGTCGTGGAGGTGAGCGACGCGGGCACGGGCGTCCCGGACGAACTCGTGCCCTACGTCTTCGACCGCGGCTTCTCCGGCCACGGCTCCACCGGCGTCGGCCTGGCGCTGGCCCGGGCCCTCGTCGAAGCCGACGGCGGCCGCCTCGAACTCAGCCAGGCGAGACCGGCGATGTTCGAGGTCTTCCTCCCGGTGGCCCGCGCGGACGACGTCCTCGGCCTCCCCTGGAAGTCCGAACCGACGCCCAGGTAGCGGCGACCGCTCCGGCAGCACGGGGGCCGTGAGTACTTTCTGTTGTTATAGCCACACAAAGTGCTCACGGTCTTTGACCTGCAGAGAGTCAGCTGATCCGCGCGTGGTCGCGTTCCGGTGCCTGCTCGTGGGACTGCTCGGTCGGGAACACCCACTTGCGGAACGCCCACCAGCGGAACGCCATGCCCAGCAGCAGGCCGACGATCTGCGCCGCGGTGAAGTCGGCGATCTCCTCCACGAAGCGGCTGGTGTACGGCGTCTGCAGGTGCAGCAGGTACCGCGAGACCCACAGCGGGGCCGAGTACAGGCCCACCCCGATGCCGCTGATCACGAAGTACAGCGTCGCCTCGGAGTGCCGCTGCCGCCCGCCCCGGGTGCGGAACGACCACTCCCGGTTGAGCACGTAGGAGAACAGCGTCGCGACGAGCACCGCGATGACCTTCGACGTCACCGGCTTGGGTGACAGGACGGTCAGCTTCAGCGCGTAGAAGATGCCGGTGTCGATCAAGAAGGTGATACCGCCGACGATGCCGAACTTCAGCAGCTCGCGATGCCGGATCGCGAGTTCCCGGTACCGCTGCGGGATGTGCGCGAGCACCGAATCGACGACGGACACAGCCCCGAGTCTACGTAGTTGCGCCGTCCCGGCGATGCCAGCGGTCGCATCGGGAGACCCGATTCACCTGGGCTGCCGTCCCCCGGGAGAGCCCTTCGAGCTCGACGTGGGCGGTGCGCTGCTGGTCGGAGCCTCCGAACTGGACGGCGGCGCGGTGCTGCTCGGCGGCGTCGTCGCCGAAGGCGGCGTGCTCGACGTCGGCGGCGCCGTGGTGGGCGGAGTCGTGCTCGTCGGCGGCACCGTGGTCGGCGGGGCCGTCGGCGACGTCGTGCCGGTCGGTTCCGGCGTGCTGGTCGACTCCGGAGCGGACGTCGTCGGCGGGAGCAGCGGCGAGTGCGCGGGCACCGGCAACCAGCACCACGGCGGACGGCCGTGATTCCAGCCCGGCGGCCACCACGGCCACCACGAGCATTCCGGCGGCTTCGGCGGAGGCGGCGGCAACGGGAACTGCAGCTCCACCAGCGTGCTGTCGCTGGAGGTGCCGAGGTTCGCTGTCACCTGGACGGCCTCACCGTGCGAGACCGGGCCGCCCGTCCAGGTCTGGGCCGAGGCATGGGAGGTGGGATCCGGGAAGTCTTGCGCGTCGGTCACCTGCACCACGCCCAGCAAGGACTCCCGGGGCGAGAGCTCGCCGGAGCACCGGACCCGGCCCTGGTCACCCGGGAGCAAGTCGCACTGGGGCGTCAGGACCTGCGCCTGCATGCCCTCCGGCAGCTTGGCGACGGCCTCGGTACGACCTGTGCTGGTACCGGCGTTGGTCACCCAGATGAAGAGCCTGCTGCTCTTCTCGGTCGTCGACTGGCTCAGGACCTCCCCGGGCACCGGCCAGCTCCATGCCTCCAGATCGACCTTGTCCACCGGAGCGGGCTCGACCAGGACGGGCACCGCGTCCAGGCGCAGCTCGATCTCGGTACCGGCGGAGATGCTGGCGGTGATCTCACCGCCCTGGGACGACTCGTCGGCGCGCACGCTGAAGCCGAAGGTGAACGACTCGCCGGGCCGCAGCCCGCGGTCGGTGCTGCAGGAGATGGTGCTCGACCGGTTCTGGCAGGTCACCGACGGCGAGCCGGGCGGCTGGGCGAGCACCAGCGACCGGCTCTGCGGAACGGTCGAGGCAGGCCCGGCCGACATCGCGCCGGGCAGTTGCGCGGACACGCCCGCGGGCAGGGCCAGCTCCGCGGTGACCGGCTGGGAATCGCCCGAACCGCTGTTGCTCACCGTGATCGGCATGTCGACCGGATCGCCGCCCGCGACGAGCTGGAGCGGAGCCCCGGGCCCGGAGGCGTTGAGCACCGGCGTGGCCGCCGGAGGCGGTGTCGGCGCAGGTGGAGAGGGCTCCGGCGGCGCCGGAGGTGGCGGCGTCGGGCTCGGCGCCGGCGGCGGGTTCTGCGGAGCCTGCGGCAGCGGTGCCGGAGGCTTCGGCGGTTCCGGCGGCTGCACGACGGCGGCCGGCGGCTCCGCCGCCACCGGAACGGGCTGCTCGGTCCCGGAAGTCATGGCGATGGCGATCGCGGCGGCCATCACCGCGGCCGCCGTCCCGGCGGTGACCGCCTGCCGCGGCCCGGCACTCGCGGCATTCGCCGCCCCCGCCGCGCTGGAAGCGCTGCCCGCGGCCAACGCGGCGGCGGACGCCCCTCCCGAGGAGGAAATGGCCAGGTAACCGGTGGCGGAGGCCCCGAGCACCAGCGGCGCGATGATGACGCGGAGCGCACCGTTGACGTCGGCGAGCTCCGCCGCGAGCGCCCGGCACCGGTCGCACCCGTCGAGGTGCGACTCGACCTGCGCGGTCTCCCGCTTCGACAGCCCGCGGCGGGTCCACGCACCGAGCCGGTCCACCGTCGCCCGGCAGTGCTCGATCCCGGACTCGTCGTCGTCCAGCTGCCCGAGGTGCACCTGCAGGTAGGCCTGTCGCAGCCCTTCCCGCGCGCGGTAGGCGAGCGCGGACACGCCGTTCGGCGTCAACCCGAGCAGCGGCGCGACCTGCGCCGGGGTCTGGCCCTCCACCTCGACGTGCCAGAGCACGGTCTGCCAGCGCTCGGGCAGCCGGGCGAAGGCCTCCGCGGCGAGCGTGCGCTCGAGCCCGGCGACGGCGGTGTCGGTGAACGGCACGCTGACGTCTGCGCCGGAAACCTCCGTCACGTCGTCGGCGAGCTGCACCTTGCGCTCCCGCCGGGTGCGGTCGTAGGCGGTGTGCCGCAGCGCGGTGAGCAGGTAGGCCCGGAAGGCGGTGTTCGGGCCGCGCCCGTCGCGCAACGTGTCGAGCACCTTGGCGAACGCCTCCGACACCAGGTCGTCGGCCTCGGCCGCGGACTTGGCGACCTGGCGGGCCATGTTGTAAGCCGCACCCACGTGCCGCTCGTAGAGCTGCGCGTAGGCGGCGGACGAACCGCTGCGAACCTCCTCCAGCAGTTCCCCGTCGCTGGGCCCCTGGACTTCCGCCGGAATCGTCGCCACGCCGCACCTTCCTCCCCGCGGGGGACACACCAGATCTGCTGACCTAGGGAGTCACGGTCGGTGCCGACCATGACGCTGCCCGACTGATTGTGATCTAGATCCTATTGCCGACGCCATCCCTTGCACCGTCATGGGCGACCCGCTGCGCCGTCCCGATGACAGGGAGTCAAAGGAGGCGCGTTGCGGATGAGGGAGTGGTCGTTCAAGTGTGATGCGACGATCTCGCACGGTCGTCAGCGGGCCCTGCGCTCGCGGTGGCGAACAGCCAGCCTCGCTGCTGGGTGGCCGTTTCCGAGCGATTGGGCCTCGGACGCGGTCGACGCGGTGTGCGCGGCGGTCGTCGAGGACAGGGACCTGGCCGAAGCGCTGGCCGACCTCGGCGCGGCGCGGGCCGAGGCCGGGGTCGGACTGGCCGGAACGCTGCAGGACCTGGCGGCGCTGCACGCCGTCGCGACCGGCGCCCACGACGGGCTCGTGTCGGCCGACCCGGACGCGGTGCCCACGGCGATGGTGCGCACGACCGCGCTGGGCTGGTCGGACGTGATCGCGCGGCTGTCCGTCGGGCGCGAGGTCGAGGACCCGCTGACCGGTCTGACCACGGTCGGCTACCTGCGCACCAGGTTGCACGAGGTGTACCGCGCAGCGCGGGCGGAGGGCCGCTCGGCGAGCGAGGACTACGTCCTGCTCACGGTGTCGCTGGACTCCCCGGCCGACGGCTACCCGCGGATGATGGCGATGGTGCTGATGGCCGACGTCCTGCGCACGGCGTTCGACTCGGGCGAGACCGTCTCGCTGCTGCGGTCGGCCACCGCGGCGGTGCTCACCAAGCGCAACCCGCAGCTGTCGGCCCGCTGCCTGCACGCGCGCTGCATGATCGAGCACCGGCTGGCTGCGGACCCGGCGCTGCACGCCTGCCAGGAGATCCGGTTCCAGCAGGAACCGCTGCCCGCCGACCACACCGCCGCGTGCGACCTGCTGGCATCGCTGTGAGCTGGGTCGCGTTGGGTGGTCCCTCTGCAGGTATGCGGCCTGTGCCGCTTTACGCTGACCGCGTGGACCAGCGGAGCGGAACCCCAGTTGTCGGCATGATCGGTGGCGGCCAGCTGGCGAGGATGACCCACCAGGCGGCGATCCCGTTGGGGCAGTCGCTGAAGGTGCTGGCCACCTCGGCGGACGACTCCGCCGCGCTCGTCGCCCCGAACGTGGAGATCGGCCACCACACCGATCTCGAAGCGCTGAAGAACTTCGCGCAGGGCTGCGACGTGATCACCTTCGACCACGAGCACGTCCCCGGCGAGCACCTGCGGGCCCTGGCCGCGGCGGGAGTGTCCGTCCAGCCCGGTGCCGACGCGCTGCTGCACGCCCAGGACAAGCTCGTGATGCGCCGCAAGCTCGCCGAGATCGGCCTGCCGGTGCCGCCGTTCGCGGAGGTCACCGACGTCGCCGACGTCCTGCAGTTCGGCGCCGAGCACGGCTGGCCCTGCGTGCTCAAGACCGCGCGCGGCGGGTACGACGGCCGCGGCGTGTGGATGCTCAACACCCCGGACGGCGCGAAGCGCACCGTCGCCGAACTGCTGGAGAGCGGATCACCGCTGCTCGTCGAGCAGCGCGTGCCGCTGCGCCGGGAGCTCGCCGCGCTGGTCGCGCGCTCGCCGTTCGGGCAGGGCGCGGTCTGGCCGCTGGTCGAGACGGTGCAGGAGGACGGCATCTGCGTGGAGGTCCTGGCCCCGGCGCCGAACGCCTCCCCGGAGCTGATCGAGCAGGCCCAGCAGCTCGCGCTGCAGGTCGCCGAATCGCTCGGCGTCACCGGCGTGCTCGCGGTCGAGCTGTTCGAGACCGACGAGGGCCTGGTGGTCAACGAGCTGGCGATGCGCCCGCACAACTCCGGCCACTGGACCATCGAAGGCGCGCGGACCTCCCAGTTCGAGCAGCACCTGCGCGCGGTCCTGGACTACCCGCTGGGCGCCACCGAGCTGACCGCGCCCGCGGTGGTCATGACGAACCTGCTCGGTTCGCCGACCGAGCTGAAGATGACGGTGGACGAGCGGCTGCACCACCTGTTCGCCCGCTACCCGCACGCGAAGGTGCACCTGTACGGCAAGAGCGAGCGGCCCGGCCGCAAGCTCGGCCACATCACCGTCCTCGGCGACCGCATGGACGAGGTGCGGGAGCAGGCCCGGCTGGCGGCGCACTGGCTGTCGCACGCCGAGTGGCCGGACGGCTACGAGATCCACTGAAGCAGAGGAGAGGTCCGAGCGTGGCAGGCGACAACCCGCTGGTCGGCGTGATCATGGGCAGCGACTCCGACTGGCCGGTGATGCAAGCGGCCGGAGACGCGCTCACCGAGTTCGACGTGCCCTTCGAGGTGGGCGTCTACTCGGCGCACCGCACCCCGCAGCGGATGCTGGACTACGCCCGCAGCGCGGCGGACCGCGGCATCCGGGTGATCATCGCCGGCGCGGGCGGAGCCGCCCACCTGCCGGGCATGGTCGCCTCGGCGACGGTGCTGCCGGTGATCGGTGTCCCGGTACCGCTGAAGCACCTCGACGGCATGGACTCGCTGCTGTCGATCGTGCAGATGCCCGCTGGCGTCCCGGTGGCGACGGTGTCGGTCGGCGGTGCGCGCAATGCCGGCCTGCTCGCCGTCCGCACGCTCGCGGCGGACTCCGGTGAACTCGGTGCCCGGCTGCGCGCGGGCATGGCGAAGTTCCAGGCCGACTTGGAGAGCATGGTGCTCGACAAGGACGCCGCCCTCCAGGAGAAGGCCGCGCGTTCCTGACGCTTTTCCGACAGACCCCGGGCGATGCCGGTTCCAACCGGTCTCACCTGGGGTTTTGTCGTTAAGGGGGGGTGGTGTTCAGGGGGTGTTCGGGGGTCTGTAAAGTTCTACGAGTCAGAGCGACACGGGCCGGGAAAGCCGGAACGGGCCTGACACGGGGTCAAAACCGAGTCTCCACGAATGAGTGGTAGAGTAGGCTGGCCTCGAACGGCAAGACTTTGAAAATTGCGATTCGCTTCGCGGTCATAACGACGGACGGTTCGGTATCCCGGAGATAACGAATTGGGTGCGGGAAACGAGAGTGACCCCCCTGAATCACCGGAAAAACGGCCTGCTAGAGTTACCGACACAAGAAAGCGAACAGAGGAAATGCTACCCGGAGCTTGCTGGTCCTGAAATGACCGGTGGTGATGGTGTGGGTGTGTTCTTTGAGAACTCAACAGCGGACTGTTTTGGTTAGTGTTCTTTAATGCCCCCGACCAAACATGGTTTTGGTTGGTGGTTTCTTTGAGTATGACGCTCGCCTTCGGGTTTGAGTGTCTGCTGGGATTGTTCAACAGCATTGTTGGAGAGTTTGATCCTGGCTCAGGACGAACGCTGGCGGCGTGCTTAACACATGCAAGTCGAACGCTGAAGCACCTTCGGGTGTGGATGAGTGGCGAACGGGTGAGTAACACGTGGGCAATCTGCCCTGCACTCTGGGATAAGCCTTGGAAACGGGGTCTAATACCGGATATGACACTTCACCGCATGGTGGGGTGTGGAAAGTTCCGGCGGTGCAGGATGAGCCCGCGGCCTATCAGCTTGTTGGTGGGGTAGTGGCCTACCAAGGCGACGACGGGTAGCCGGCCTGAGAGGGTGACCGGCCACACTGGGACTGAGACACGGCCCAGACTCCTACGGGAGGCAGCAGTGGGGAATCTTGCGCAATGGGCGAAAGCCTGACGCAGCAACGCCGCGTGGGGGATGACGGCCTTCGGGTTGTAAACCTCTTTCGACATCGACGAAGCCTTCGGGTGACGGTAGGTGTATAAGAAGCACCGGCTAACTACGTGCCAGCAGCCGCGGTAATACGTAGGGTGCGAGCGTTGTCCGGATTTATTGGGCGTAAAGAGCTCGTAGGCGGTCTGTCGCGTCTATCGTGAAAACCGGGAGCTTAACTCCTGGCTTGCGGTGGATACGGGCAGACTTGAGTTCGGTAGGGGAGACTGGAATTCCTGGTGTAGCGGTGAAATGCGCAGATATCAGGAGGAACACCGGTGGCGAAGGCGGGTCTCTGGGCCGATACTGACGCTGAGGAGCGAAAGCGTGGGGAGCGAACAGGATTAGATACCCTGGTAGTCCACGCCGTAAACGTTGGGCGCTAGGTGTGGGGATGGGTTCCACTGTTTCCGTGCCGTAGCTAACGCATTAAGCGCCCCGCCTGGGGAGTACGGCCGCAAGGCTAAAACTCAAAGGAATTGACGGGGGCCCGCACAAGCGGCGGAGCATGTGGATTAATTCGATGCAACGCGAAGAACCTTACCTGGGTTTGACATGCACTAGACAGCCCCTGAGAGGGGGTTTCCCTTGTGGTTGGTGTACAGGTGGTGCATGGCTGTCGTCAGCTCGTGTCGTGAGATGTTGGGTTAAGTCCCGCAACGAGCGCAACCCTTGCCCTACGTTGCCAGCGGGTTATGCCGGGGACTCGTGGGGGACTGCCGGGGTCAACTCGGAGGAAGGTGGGGATGACGTCAAGTCATCATGCCCCTTATGCCCAGGGCTTCACACATGCTACAATGGCTGGTACAGAGGGTTGCGATACTGTGAGGTGGAGCGAATCCCTTAAAGCCGGTCTCAGTTCGGATCGGGGTCTGCAACTCGACCCCGTGAAGTCGGAGTCGCTAGTAATCGCAGATCAGCATTGCTGCGGTGAATACGTTCCCGGGCCTTGTACACACCGCCCGTCACGTCATGAAAGTCGGTAACACCCGAAGCCCATGGCCCAACCCTTGTGGGGGGAGTGGTCGAAGGTGGGACTGGCGATTGGGACGAAGTCGTAACAAGGTAGCCGTACCGGAAGGTGCGGCTGGATCACCTCCTTTCTAAGGAGCAACAAACACCCCGACCACTGGTTGGGAGTGTTCACAACTGACGAGGCGAATGTTCTCGTGTTGTGACGCTCAATGGATTGTGGAACACACTAACTTTCTGCGCTCTGGTAGCGCGGCGAAATGGTCCGCTGTTGGGTATCTGAGAGAACACGCTAACCGCGCACTGGGTGTGTGGGTGTTGTCTTCTGGTTGTTGTTTGAGAACTGTATAGTGGGTGCGAGCATCTTTGTGGCCAAGTTATGTAGGGCACATGGTGGATGCCTTGGTACCAGGGGCCGATGAAGGACGTGGGAGGCCGCGATAGTCCTCGGGGAGCTGTCAACCGAGCTGTGATCCGAGGGTGTCCGAATGGGGAAACCCAGCCCGAGTGATGTCGGGTTACTCATGCCTGAATGTATAGGGTATGAGGGGGAACGCGGGGAAGTGAAACATCTTAGTACCCGTAGGAAGAGAAAACACTGGTGATTCCGTGAGTAGTGGCGAGCGAAAGCGGAGGAGGCTAAACCGTGCGCGTGGGATACCTGGTAGGGGTTGCGTGTGCGGGGTTGTGGGACATTGCTGGGAGACGCTACCGAGTCTCCAGCGCGTTTGCTTCTGCTAGTTGAACGGTTTGGGAAAGCCGGCCAGAGACGGTGAGAGCCCGGTAGGCGAAAGCAGTTGTGGCGTGTGTGGTGGTGTTCCCGAGTAGCAGCGTTTCCGTGGAGGGTGCTGTGAATCTGGCGGGACCACTCGCTAAGCCTAAATACTTCCTGGTGACCGATAGTGGATAGTACCGTGAGGGAATGGTGAAAAGTACCCCGGGAGGGGAGTGAAAGAGTTCCTGAAACCGTGTGCCTGCAAACCGTCAGAGCAACCTTAGCAGTTGTGATGGCGTGCCTTTTGAAGAATGAGCCTGCGAGTTACTGCTGCGTGGCGAGGTTAACCCGTTGGGGGTAGCCGGAGCGAAAGCGAGTCTGAATAGGGCGTCTGAGTCGCGTGGTGTAGACCCGAAGCGGAGTGATCTACCCATGGCCAGGGTGAAGCGCGGGTAAGACCGTGTGGAGGCCCGAACCCACCAGGGTTGAAAACCTGGGGGATGAGTTGTGGGTAGGGGTGAAAGGCCAATCAAACTCCGTGATAGCTGGTTCTCCCCGAAATGCATTTAGGTGCAGCGTTGCGTGTTGCTTGGGTGGGGTAGAGCACTGGTTGGTTGATGGGCCTTCGCGGGTTACTGAGATCAGCCAAACTCCGAATACATCTGAGTTGAGCGTGGCAGTGAGACGGTGGGGGAGAAGCTTCATCGTCGAGAGGGAAACAGCCCAGAGCATCGGCTAAGGCCCCTAAGTGTGCGCTTAGTGGGAAAGGATGTGGGATCGCTGAGACAACCAGGAGGTTGGCTTAGAAGCAGCCATCCTTGAAAGAGTGCGTAATAGCTCACTGGTCAAGTGGTCCTGCGCCGACAATGTAGCGGGGCTGAAGCGCACCGCCGAAGCCATGCCAATAGCACATTAGTGTTGTTGGGTAGGGGAGCGTCCTGCACGCGGTGAAGCAGCACTGGAAGGTGTTGTGGAGTGTGTGGGAGTGAGAATGCAGGCATGAGTAGCGAGTGAAGAGTGAGAATCTCTTCCGCCGGATGACCAAGGGTTCCTGGGGAAGGTTCGTCCGCCCAGGGTGAGTCGGGGCCTAAGGCGAGGCCGACAGGCGTAGTCGATGGATAACGGGTTGATATTCCCGTACCCGTGCATACGCGTCCATAGCGAAACCTTTGATACTAACCATCCGCTTGTCACATGAGTCTTCGGACGAGTGTGGTGGGTGCATGGGACCTGATTGGGCGGTAGTTAAGTGATGGGGTGACGCAGGAGGGTAGCTCTGCCAGTGAGTGGTTGTACTGGTGTAAGCCTGTAGCCCGGTGTGTAGGCAAATCCGCACACCATGTGGGTGAGGGGTGATGCGTAGCCGTTGTGGTGATGTGAGTGATCCCATGCTGTCGAGAAAAGCCTCTAGCGAGTGTGTGCATGGCCCGTACCCGAAACCGACACAGGTGGTCAGGTAGAGTATACCGAGGCGGTCGGGTGAACTGTGGTTAAGGAATTCGGCAAATTGCCCCCGTAACTTTGGGAGAAGGGGGGCCATTGCTGGTGAACACCCTTGCGGTGGGAGCTGGTGGTGGTCGCAGAGGCCAGGGAGAAGCGACTGTTTACTAAAAACACAGGTCCATGCGAAGCTGTAAGGCGATGTATATGGACTGACGCCTGCCCGGTGCTGGAACGTTAAGAGGACCCGTGAACCCGTAAGGGTGTAGCGGAGAATTTAAGCGCCAGTAAACGGCGGTGGTAACTATAACCATCCTAAGGTAGCGAAATTCCTTGTCGGGTAAGTTCCGACCTGCACGAATGGCGTAACGACTTCTCCGCTGTCTCGACCACAGGCCCGGTGAAATTGCAGTACGAGTAAAGATGCTCGTTTCGCGCGGCAGGACGGAAAGACCCCGGGACCTTTACTATAGCTTGGTATTGGTGTTTGGTTCGGCTTGTGTAGGATAGGTGGGAGACTGTGAAGCATTCACGCTAGTGGGTGTGGAGTCGTTGGTGAAATACCACTCTGGTCGTTCTGGGCATCTAACTCGGGTCCGTGATCCGGATCGGGGACAGTGCCTGGTGGGTAGTTTAACTGGGGCGGTTGCCTCCTAAAGGGTAACGGAGGCGCCCAAAGGTTCCCTCAGCCTGGTTGGCAATCAGGTGTTGAGTGTAAGTGTATAAGGGAGCTTGACTGTGAGACTGACGGGTCGAGCAGGTGCGAAAGCAGGGACTAGTGATCCGGCACTGGCTGGTGGAAGCGGTGTCGCTCAACGGATAAAAGGTACCCCGGGGATAACAGGCTGATCTTGCCCAAGAGTCCATATCGACGGCATGGTTTGGCACCTCGATGTCGGCTCGTCGCATCCTGGGGCTGGAGTTGGTCCCAAGGGTTGGGCTGTTCGCCCATTAAAGCGGCACGCGAGCTGGGTTTAGAACGTCGTGAGACAGTTCGGTCCCTATCCGCCGCGCGCGTAGGAGACTTGCGGAAGGCTGTCCCTAGTACGAGAGGACCGGGATGGACGAACCTCTGGTGTGCCAGTCGTTCTGCCAAGGGCGTGGCTGGTTGGCTATGTTCGGGAGGGATAACCGCTGAAAGCATCTAAGCGGGAAGCCTGTTCCTAGATGAGGTCTCCCACCCTTTGTGGGGTAAGGCCCCCAGTAGATGACTGGGTTGACAGGCCAGATATGGAAGCACAGTAATGTGTGGAGTTGACTGGTGCTGATAGGCCGAGGACTTGTTCACGAAGATTGCTCGCACCCACTATATGGTGTCTGAGACAACAACCATGGTTGTTGGTCAGGCTTAACAGAATATGTGTGTGTCATCGATACGGTGACGACCTGTGGTTTGCCCACGTTGTGGGTTTTAGGGTTGTCGGTGGCGATGGCGGGGAGGGTCCGCCCGGTCCCATTCCGAACCCGGTAGCTAAGCTCCCCAGCGCTGATGGTACTGCACTCGACAGGGTGTGGGAGAGTAAGACACCGCCGACACACTAATTGAGAGGGGCCCCGTTCCCGGACGTTTTTCGTCCAGGGAGCGGGGTCCTTCTGCTATCCCCGGGAAAAATCCCACCGTGCTCCGGAAGAGGCGTCGCCTTTATGCGAACGCCCTTGGCTCCGGGAAATTTCCCGCACCCGGAGTGGCCCCGCCGGCCGCGGGGCCACGCGGATCAGCCGAGCTGGTTGACCATGACGGCCTCGTGGGCGCTTCCGATGAGACCTCGCTCGTCGTAGAGCCGGGCGTTCGCCACACCGATCCCGGTCGGCTGCACGTCCCGGTCGATCTCCATGCCGAGCCACTCGCCCTCGAACGGGCGGTGCAGGTAGAGCGTGATGTCGGTGTTGATCCACGGGCCGAAGATCGGGCCGACGGGGCTGGCCGCGCTGATGCAGTCGACCAGCACCGCGACGTGCGCCAGCGGACTCAGCGCCTCGCCGGGGACCAGCGGCACCGGCATGTGCATCCACACCTTGCTGGTGCTGGTTGCCCGCTGATCTTCCAGCCACCGCACCTGGATCACGTCGTGCACTCCCCAGCGCAGCCCGAGCTCCGGCGGCAGCAGGTGCCCGTCGGGGAGGCCGTCCGGGCCGGCGAAGGGTGTCTCCACGTCCGGCACGACTCCGTCGACCTCGCCGCGGCGCAGAAGCTGGGCGGTGGCGCGCGCGGACGGCTTCCCGTCAACGGTGAGGACCGCTTCGCTCACCTGCAGCCGTTTTCCGGTGCGCAGGGGCTGAGCGGTCACGGTGAGGGGCTTGGCAGGCACCGGGCGCATCAGGTCCACGGTGAGGCGGGCGATGAACAGGTCGGGGTCGTCGGTGGTCCGCTCCACGGCTCGGGCGAGCAGCCCGGCGACCGGGCCGCCACCGACCAGTTCGCCCCAGGGGCTGCAGGCCGCTTCGCTCGGCACGAGCTGATCGCCGACTGCGGTGAAAAGCGCCTGTGTGTCACGCATTCCTCGATGTTACTTATCGGTAGCCGCGGCTGGTACTGCCCGTTTGCCATATTTCTGGCGAGTTGTCGCGATCCGCCATCACCACTCGGTGCTCGTGTGAGCATCTTCTCTGCCGGGCGAGTTACTTGAAGCTTCACGTATGCTTGCGGGCACCGCAGACCCCATCCTCGAAAGGTCCTCCCATGCAGCACCAAATTCGCGATGTGACGGCGCTGGTCGCGCGCCTCGTGGTGGGCGTGACGTTCATCGCGCACGGCTACCAGAAGGTCGGGATCAACGGCATGGACAAGGTCGTCGCGTCCTTCGGCGAAATGGGCCTGCCCCCGGTCGCGGCCTGGTTCACGGCGGCCGTCGAACTCGTCGCAGGGGCCGCGCTGATCCTGGGCGTGCTGCTCCCCGTCGCCGGGATCCTGCTCGCGGCGGTCATGGTCGGCGCGATCTTCACCGCGCACCTCGGAGGCGGGTTCTTCAGCAGCGACGGCGGATTCGAGTATCCGCTGGTGCTCGCCGGCGTGAGCCTGGCCCTCGGGTTCAGCGGCCCTGGCTACACGCTTTCCGCGCTGTTCAAGGGCAAGTCGGAGCGAGTCGCGGCCTGAGGGCTGTCCGGCGAACTCGTTGCGGTGGCGCACCCCGCGGCAGCTGCAGCGCTCAGAGGACAGCTGAACGCTGAGAATCCGTGGCGGCGTCGGGGTCAACCGGGTTGGCCGCTCCAAGGGCGAAGGCAAGCGCGCAGGCGGACGAAACGGCCTGTCCCCGAGCGGGACAGGCCGTTTCGCGCATCCGGGTCAGTCGCCCAGTTCCACTGTGGTCCGTTCGGTGTCGCGGCGGCTTTCGCGCTTCGCCGGGTCGAGGTTCGTGCAGTGCACCAGCGACGATCGCCCGGCGAGCACCGCGAGCAGACCGTCCAGCACGCCGCCCGGGAGATTCCACTCCACTGTGGACAGCACGCGGTCGGTCGGCCCGATGTGCAGCTCCTCGGCTCGTTTCCGGGCGTCGGCGACGAGTTCGTCCACCGACCGTTCCAGCAGCGCGGGCGTGTCGCCGTCGATCGGCAGCATCGGGCTGAAGTCGTCGCCGTGCACGCGGATGTCCGAGACGTAGTCGGCAATGCCGTCCGGCAGGCCGCGCAGCGGAGCCCCCAGCGCGTCGAGCCCGACGGCCGCGACGGTTCGCGCGCCCGCGCCGCGGTCGAGTTCGGCGGCAGGCACGAAGGAGACTTCCGCGCCGTGCGGGTCATCGGTGATGTGCGCCCCGCACCACCAGGAGCCGAGCAGCACGCCGACCGTCTGCCAGTGCGCGGGCAGCGCCACGTGCACCGGCGTTCCCGGCTCCAGGTCCCACTCGTCGACCAGCCAGTTGGCCGTCTTGGCCGCCCAGTTCGCGGTGGTCGCCCGGGACAGCTCGATGCGCGCCCCGGTGGCGTCGTCGTAGTGCGTGATCAACGGCTTGGGTGCCCCGTCGGCCAGCAACGGCCCGAGCAGCGCCTGGGTAACGCTCATGAGCCGAGCCTAACGGCCCCCACGCCTCGTCGGGCCGCAGTTCCCGGGCGGGCTAGTGGACGCAGGGGATGCTGCCGTCGGAGGTGATCTCGCGATCGGTGCGGGCTGTGCCGTCCAGCTGCAGGTTCGGCTTCGCCGTCAGGCCGGGAGGCGCGTTGGTCAGGCCGGCGAAGAAGCGCTGCGCAGCGACGGGATCGACGTTGACGATGCTCTGGCCGCGGTCGTCGCGGGCGTTGGTCTCCGCCACCGGCAGGGTCATGAACGTGACCCGGCCGGCCGCGATCTCCTGCATCTGCTCCACGAAGCCCAGCGGTTCCCAGCCCTCGTCGAGCACCACGGCGCGGCGCGTGGCCTGCACCAGGTCGTTGACCATAGCCGGGTCGGTGAGCGTGCCGGTGGACAGCACCTTGTTCGCCAGCGCGGCCATGAAGACCTGCTGGCGGACGATCCGGTCCAGGTCGCCGCGGGGCAGGCCGTGCCGCTGCCGCACGAAGGACAGCGCGTCGCCGCCGGAGATGGTGTGCCGCCCGGCGGTGAACTCGGCGCCGGAGTCCTTGTCGCTGGTGTCCTGCTGCAGGCACACCTCGACGCCGCCGACGGCCTCGGTGAGCTCGTAGAAGCCGAGCAGGTTGATCTCGGCGTAGTGGTCGATGCGCAGGCCGGTGAGGTTCTGCACCGTCTGCACCAGCGCGCGCTGACCGGACAGCTGCGCCTCGCGCTCGATCTCGAGCTCCGGCCGCCCCTCGGAGCGGAGCTGCTGCGCGGCGGTGTTCTTCGTCAGGCCGTAGACGGCGTTGATCTTCTCCGGCCGGCCGCCGGGCACCTGCGCGTAGGTGTCGCGCGGGATGGACACCGCGGTAGTCGGGGCGTTGTTGTGCGGCACCCGGATGACCACCAGGCTGTCGGTGTTCAGGCCGCCGATGGCCTCGGTGCGCAGCTGCTTGAGGACGCTGTCCGGCAGCGGGTTTCCCTGCGCGTCGGTGCGGCTGTCGCTGCCGACCAGCAGGACGTCCGTCGCGCCGTCGTCGTCGTTCGGCGTGGGCGGTGCGTCGGCGAGGACCTTGGCGGAGCTGACGTCGCTGAGCTGGTCCACCACGACCCAGCCGATGGCAGTGATGCCGAGCACGACCGCCGAGAACAGCGCGAGCGCGCTGCGACCGGCGATGCGGAACCCCGCTCGCCGCTGCGCAGGCTCCACTGCCTCGGTCTCCTGCTCCGGTTCACCCACTTGGCCTCCCCCGCCGCCGTGCGTTGCCGGACAAGGTTAACCGCTGACCTGGCCCGCGTCGTGGGAGTGACCGATGTTCAGTCCACGCAGGGGACTCCGTCGGCGGTGATGGGCTGCTCGTTGACGTCCGTCTGGGTGTGCAGCGGTGGCATCTGGCGGACGCCGTCGAGCCGGACCGTGCGCGGACCGGCGAAGTTCTGCGCGCCCGGCCCCTTGTAGTCCTTGCCCAGGTAGACCTGGACGCTGCCGGACTGGACGTTCGCGCTGGTCTCGGTGGGCAGCCCGCCGAGGGCCTCGGCGACCTGCTTGGCGGCTTCCTCCTCGCCGGCCGCGAAGTAGACCACGGAGTTGGCCATGGAGTCGGCGTTCGAGCTGCCGCCCGCCTTGAAGCCCAGGGCGGACACCTCGTCGAGCACCCGGGCGGCCAGGCCGCTGACGCCGGAGGCGTTGTAGACGCTGACCGAGATCTCCGCACGGGCCTGCTGCGCGGCCATCTTCTGCTCCCGCTCTTGGGGGCTGAGCAGGAGGTTGGCCGCGAACTGCCGGACTTCGGGGATGTTGATCGTGACGTCTTCCTTGCCCGACGGGCCGACCAGGTGCACCGGGGCGGTGTAGAACTGCACGTCCCCGCCGGCGATGCCCTGCATCTGCTGTGCGAAGCCCAGGAGGTCGTTGGCCAGCGCGGGGTCCAGGGTGACGGAGGACTTGATGGCGTTGATCAGCTCGGTGAGCTTCGCCGGGTTGGTCAGCGTGCCGGTGGACATCACCTTGTGGGCGAGGCTGGACATGAACACCTGCTGGCGCTTGCCGCGGGAGAGCTCGTTGATCAGCCCGTGCCGCTGCCGGACGAACGCCAGCGCGTCGGCGCCCTCGATGGTCTGCACGCCCTTGGGGAAGTCGGCGCCGGACAGCCGGTCCTTGGTGGCGTTGTTCAGGCAGACCTCGACACCACCGATTGCCTTGGTGATCTCGGAGAAGCCGAGCAGGTTGACCTCGGCGTAGTGGTCGATGCTGACGCCGGTGATGTCCTCGATGGTCTTGCGCAGCAGCTGCTTTCCGGCCAGCCGGGACTGCGTGGCGATCTCCTTCTCGTCGGTGACGCCTTCCTTCTTCAGCTTCGCGCGCTCGGCGGACATGCCGTTGTTCATCGTCTCGGTGAGCTTGGTCTTGCCCAGGCCGAGCCCGACGTCGACGAGCGTGTCGCGGGGGAAGGACATCGCGCTGGCGCTGCCGCCGCCGTTGGGGATGCGCACCAGGATCATCGCGTCGGTGAGGTCGCCGCCCTCCTGGGTGGTGCGCAGTTCGCGCAGCACCTCCTCGGGCAGCGGGTTGCCGAAGGAGTCGTTGCGGCTGTCGTTGCCGATCAGCAGGATGTCGGTGGCGCCGTCCGGCGCGTTGAAGCCGCTGCCGATCACGTCGGCGGTGGAGGTCCCGCCGCCGCCGGGGCGGAACATCGCCCAGCCGAAGCCCGTGGCTGTGAGCACCAGCACGGACAGCAGCGCGGAGAGCGTGCGGCCGAACGCGCGGGCACCGCGATTGCCGCGGCCTTTCCGGCCGCCTCGGCGTCGGCTCCAGACGTCGTTCTCCGGTGGGGGAGCTCCTTCGCCCGAACGAGTGGGCTGGCGCTGGCGTCCATCACCCTGCGGAGTCTTGCGGCCGGGGCTGCCGGATGCCGGCGCGCTGCCTGCGCGGCGCCCCCTCGGCGCCGGGTCGCCACCGGTGCCGGGACGTCCGCGACCACTCCCGCGAGGTGGCGCGGGCCTGCCGGACTGCCCCTGCGGATCGCCGGGCCACCTGGGCCGATCCTCCACGCCGCTTCCTCCTTGGCCTGCCGCGAGCGTTACACCTTCGCGAGGTGATTTTGCTCGTGTTCCGTTTGCAGGCTAGCGGGGCCCACGGGTTCAGTGGGCAGATCCCGGTTTTGGGGTGATCGCGTTCATAAGAGTGAACGCATTACGACACTGTGAGTAATCGGGGAGTCTGCTGGGTTCCGGGCGGCGCATGCCAGACTTCGCAGCGGTGCCCCGGTCGGCCGGAACCGGCCCGGGCAGTCGTCCATGGAGAGAAGGCGCGATGCGGATTCTGGTCACCGGTGGAGCCGGCTTCATCGGCTCGCACTACGTGCGACAGCTGCTCGGCGGCGCGTACCCGGCATACGCCGATGCCGAGGTGGTCGTGCTCGACAAGCTCACCTACGCGGGCAACGAGGCGAACCTGGCGCCGGTCGCCGAGGACCCGCGGCTGCGGTTCGTGCGCGGCGACATCTGCGACCGCGAGCTGGTGACCCGACTGCTGGCCGGGGTGGACGTGATCGTGCACTTCGCCGCCGAATCGCACGTGGACCGCTCGATCACCGGCGCGGACACCTTCGTCGTCACCAACGTCGTGGGCACCAGTGTCCTGCTGCAGGCCGCGCTCGAGGCCGGGGTCGGCAAGTTCGTGCACGTCTCCACCGACGAGGTCTACGGCTCCATCGAGGCCGGTTCGTGGCCGGAGGAGCACGCGCTGGAGCCGAACTCGCCCTACTCGGCGGCGAAAGCGGGCTCGGACCTGCTGGCGCGCTCCTACCACCGCACGCACGGCCTGCCGGTGTGCATCACGCGCTGCTCCAACAACTACGGGCCCTACCAGTTCCCGGAGAAGGTGCTGCCGCTGTTCATCACCAACCTGATGGACGGCCACCAGGTGCCGCTCTACGGCGACGGCCTCAACGTGCGCGACTGGCTGCACGTCGACGACCACTGCCAGGGCATCCAGCTGGTCGCCGAGGCCGGACGCCCGGGCGAGATCTACAACATCGGCGGCGGCACCGAGCTGACCAACAAGGAGCTCACCGAACGCGTTCTCGCCGAGCTGGACATGGACTGGTCGATGGTGCGGCCGGTGGCCGACCGCAAGGGCCACGACCGCCGCTACTCGGTGGACCACGGCAAGATCGTCCGCGAACTGGGGTACGCGCCCCGGGTCGACTTCGCGACCGGGCTGCGCGAGACCGTCCGCTGGTACCAGGACAACCGCGCCTGGTGGGAGCCGCTGAAGGCCCGCGCGGCGGTGGCCCGATGAGCCGCCTCGCCGTCCTGGTGCCGGGCGGCCGCGGACAGGTGGGCTCCGAGCTGGCCCGGATCGTGTCCGCGCGATCCGGTGCCCTGGTGCACGCGCCGGGCTCCGGCGAGCTCGACATCACCGACCACGAGGCGGTCGCCGACGCGGTGGACTCCTTCGCCGAGACCGCCCGCGACGCGGACCTGCGCCCGGTGGTGGTCAACGCATCGGCCTACACCGCCGTGGACGCCGCGGAATCCGACCCGGAGCGGGCGGCGCTGGTCAACGCCGAAGGCCCGGCGCAGCTGGCGAAGGCCTGCCACCGCAGCGGAATCCCGCTGCTGCACCTGTCCACGGACTACGTGTTCGGCGGCGACGCGGACCGCCCGTACGAGCCGGCGGACGAACCCGCGCCGCGCACGGTCTACGGCCGCACCAAGCTCGACGGCGAACGCGCGGTCCTCGACTCGGGCGCGCGGGCCTGGGTGGTGCGCACCGCGTGGGTCTACGGAGCGCGCGGCGGGAACTTCGTGAAGACGATGGCGCGGCTGTCGCGCGAGCGCGATTCGCTGTCCGTGGTGGCCGACCAGATCGGCTCCCCGACCTGGGCGGCGGACCTGGCGCAGGGCCTGCTGGAGCTGGCGGAGCGCGTCGCCGAGCGCCGCGGCCCGGACCGGAAGGTGTTGCACTGCACCAATTCCGGCCAGGTGAGCTGGTGCGACTTCGCCCGCGCGATCTTCACCGAACTGGGCCTGGACGAATCCAGGGTCCAACCGTGCACGACGGCGGACTTCCCCCGCCCGGCCCCCCGCCCGGCGTACTCGGTCCTGTCCGACGCGGCCTGGCGAGAAGCGGGCCTGACCCCATTGCGTTCCTGGCGAGAGGCCTTGCGAGCTGCCTTCGAAACCGACGGAGAAGTCCTCCGCGGCGAAGCGGGGTAACCCGCTGCCACGGCCGTGACAGGGGTGCCGAACCTCCGCGATTTCAATTGAAATTGGACCCTCGCCACCGCAGGTTCCGTGGAGACGCGACGAGTCCAATTTCAATTGAAATTGCTACACCACCCAGGGCGACCACCCACCGCTTTGAACCCAAACCCGGCCCCGTGCCCCACCGCACCCCTGGTGGCCAGGCCTCCTCGGTATCACCGCCGATCCTTCGGTGGTGATACTGGTCGAACCTTGCGAGATGTCGTGCGGTTGCGTACGGGGTTGCGTCGGGTTCAAAGCGGTAGGTGGTCACCTTGAGGGGTGTAGCGATTTCAATTGAAATCGGATCTGTCACGTCCCGACGGAGCCTGCGGTGGCGAGAATCCGATTTCGACCGAAATCGCAGAGGTTCACCACTGATCGATCAGTGGTGAACCTCGTGGTTCTGGTGGTGGGCTTGAGTTCGGCCGTTAGGCCGTCGCCCTTCGATACGCCGCGAGCGTTGTTTCGGCGCAGGTTTGCCAGGTGAAGGATTTTGCTTGTGCCGTACCGGTTTTCGGGTTCGGTGGGTTCGTCAGTGCTTGGTGCAGGGCTTCGTGCAGCGCGCTCGCATCCCCGAAGGGGAAGTACGCCGCGCTGCCCGCTGTGACTTCGCGGAGGGCTGGGATGTCCGAGCAGACCACTGGGGTTCCGCAGGCCAGGGCTTCCAGTGCCGGGAGGCCGAATCCTTCGTCGCGGGATGGGAGAACCAGCGCGCTCGCACCCGCGACGAGGCGGCGCAGGTCGTCCTCGGGGAGGTAGCCGGTGCGGATCACCGCGCCGTCGACCTGCGGGGTACCAGGCCCGGCGATGACCAGCGGCGGGAGATCCGGGCCGTGCGCTTCCAGCAGTCCGGGCAGGCCCTTGCGCGGGCCTTCGGCGCCGACGAAGAGCAGGTACTCCGCTGGAAGTCCGTACCGGGCGCGGAGCGCGGAATCCATTGGTGTGGCGGAGAACCACTCCGGGTCCACGCCGAGTGGCGTGACCACGATCTTCTCGCGGGGCACGTCGAGACGCGTGCTGACCGCGTCGGCGACCGCCGCGGTCGGCGTGCACACCACCTGCGCGCGTTGCACCGAACTCCGCACCAGCGCGGGAAGATCCGGCTCCGCCAGCGACGGGTCGTCCAGGAACGCGAGGTCGTGCACGGTCACCACGCCTGCCGCTCGGGCGGGCGGTGGCAGCACGAAGTTCGTTCCGTGCACCACGTCCGCGCGGCCCGCGAGGAGTTCGACCGGCGGGAAAGCGCCGCGCTGCCACAGCTTTCGCAGCGCGCGGGCCGGGATCGGTGGGCCGACCGCGCGAGTTCCCGGCGGGGCCACCTCGCGCAGCTGCCGCCAGCCGCGCGTGGTGAAGCCGATCAGCCGGACGTCCGCGAGGGACGCCAGGGCGGTGACCAGGGACGCGGTGTAGCGGCCGATCCCGGTGCGGTTGCCCAGCAGCGGCGTGCCGTCGAGCAGGACGCGCAGGTCAGCGGCCACGGAAGCGCTCGCCGGCGAGTCGCCGCAGTCGCCCGGTCGCCCGCTTCGCGACCTCCAGCGGTCCGCCCGCGTCCAGGTACTCGCGCAGCAGCGAGAGATCGCGGCGCACCGCTTCGGTACCGTTGAGCTGCGGGCTGCGCACGAGCGGCGAGGACGCCTTGAGGCGATCGGCGGCCGGGCGCGGATCGCGGCAGAACTCGGTGAGCGGCGCCAGCACCGATTCCCAGGTGAACCGCTCCCGCACCGGTTCGATCCGGCGGCGGCACTCCGCGGCGAACTCCTCGTCGTAGAGCACCTTCTCCAGCGCGGCGGCCAGCGCGTCCGGGTCCTCGGGCGGCACCACGACGCCGATGCGCTCGGTGCGGACCAGGTCGGCGAACGAGTCGCCGTCGGTGGTCACCACCGGCAGCCCCGACCACAGGTAGTCCAGCACCCTGGTGCGGAACGCGAACGTCGTCTCCACGTGCTCGAAGTGGCTGGTCACGCCGCAGTCGGCGTCCAGCAGGTAGTTCTGCCGCTCGTGGTAGGGCACCCAGGTCTCGTTGAAGAACGCGAACTTGTCGGTCAGCCCCAGCCTGCGCGCCAGCTCGCGGGTGCGCCCGGCCATGCCCATCTCCGGGACGTCCGGGTTCGGGTGCTTCATGCCGAGGAAGAACAGCCTGATGTCGTTGTGCCGCTCGGAGATCCGGTGCACCGCGTGCAGCAGCGTCAGCGGGTCGAACCAGCTGTAGACGCCGCCGGCCCACAGCACCACCTTGTCGTCGGCGGAGATGCCGGGGCGGGTGCCCTTGATCGCCGGGCCGGTGCGGCGCGGGGCCGTCGACGGCAGGCCGAAGGGCACCACCGACAGCAGCGAGCGCACCGTCGGGTCGTTGTCGTAGAGCCCCGGCGTCAGGCGGCCCAGCGAGGCCAGGTGGCCGAGCCAGAAGTGCCGCTGCCGCTCGGAGGCGCAGAGGAAGAAGTCGCCGCGCTGCAGCTGGGTGTTGAGCACCTTGGTGACTCCGGCCAGGTCCTTGGCGCGGCGCTCGTCGTCGGTGTCCCGGCCCTGTTCGAGCAGTTCCAGGTGCATCGGGTCGTAGACGTCGCAGACCACGATCTTGCTGGAGTCGACCTTCTTGAGCGAGGGCACCATCTCCAGCACGTGGCCCTGCAGCACCACGATGTCGGCCCAGTCGACGTGCGCGGCCAGTTCGCGCGGCTTGGCCGCGTGCACCTCGAACTCCGCCTGCGGCGGGCTGACCAGGTCGTTGACGCTGACCAGCCGGACCTGGTGCTCGACGGAGAGCACCTCGGCCATGTGCCAGGCGCGGATCGCCGGCCCGGCCATCCGCTCGGTGACCGCGTCACCGGTGATCACCACGATCTTGCGCGGCCGGCCGAAGACCTCGTCCAGGCCGAAGGCCTCGACCAGCGCGTCGTGCGCGGCGAGGTAGCGCGGCAGCGGGTAGGCGGGTTCCATCGCCTTGCGCATCAGCGGGAGCAGATCGGCGTCGCTGCGCACCCGCGCCTGCTGCTCCTGCTCGCGGGAGAGCTTCAGCGACGGCAGCAGCTCCACGAACTGGTCGATCGCCAGCATCCCGGCGAGCGCCGAGCGGTCGACCGGCACCGGGCCGTGGTCCTCGGTCTCGCCGCGCCGGGTGATCTCCAGCTGCGTCGGGTCGATCTCGCCGCGCGCGGTGGCCCGCCGCACCGCCAGCGCCATCGCCGCGGGCAGCGCCTTCGCCAGCGTCTCGTCGGAGACGTTCTTGTAGAGCGCGGCGAGCGCGTTGCGCTCCAGCAGGTAGTGCTCGCGCGCGGAGGCGATGTCGGCCATCGACGCGTGGTGCCGGTGGAAGGTCAGCGACCGCGGTTCGTAGCGGACTCGCCAGCCGCGCAGGTTCAGCCGCCAGCCCAGGTCCACGTCCTCGTAGAACATGAAGAAGCGTTCGTCGAAGCCGTCCAGCGCGGCGAACAGCTCGGCGCGCACGAACAGCGCCGATCCGGTGCCGAACAGCACGTCCCGCGAGGCGTCGTGCGAACCGTCGTCGAGCTCGCCGGCGTGCCGCTTGTAACCCATGCCGAACCAGGTGAGCCCGCCGTCGACGAAGTCGATGTGGCGCCCCTCCCAGTCCAGCACCTTGCTGGCGACCGCGCCCACGGTCGGCTCGGCGCGCAGCACCGCGACTGCCGCGCGCACCCAGTCGCGGTCCGGGCGGGCGTCGTTGTTGAGGAACGCCAGCACCTGCCCGGTGGCGGCGCGGGCGGCGAGGTTGCAGCCGCCGGCGAAACCGAGGTTGGCGTCCGACTCGATCAGCTGCACGTCCGGGGCCGCGGCGCGGATCCGCTCCGCGCTGCCGTCACCGGAGGCGTTGTCGACGCAGAGCACCTCCAGCCGGTCGGCCGGGTAGTCCAGCTCCTCGCGCAGCGCGCGCAGGCATTCGACGGTGTCGTCGGCGCCGCGGTAGTTCACCACGATCACCGACACCAGGGGCAGGTTGCTGGGGTCGGACGTCTCAGCCACGCCTAAAGCGTGCACCATGCCACCTTCCCGATCTGAGCCGCCTACCCGTTCCGCGGGTCGTCCGGTTCGTTCGCGATGTCGTGAACGTGGCCGGGGTTCAGCGCCCCGCCCACTCCCGCCACACGCGCTCGACCGGGGCGGCCCGGGTGATGCGGCGGCGCTCCCGCAGCGTCGTGGGCAGGCCTGCGGCCACCTCGGCGAGGACGCGCAGCCGCAGCGCGACGCGGAAGTTCGCGGCAGCGGGCACGTTCTTGCGCAGCGGCAGCGCGCAGGTGATCGCGGCGAAGCGGGCCAGTTCGCGCGCGGCGACCTTCGCCGGAGCGCAGCGCAACAGCATGAACAGCCGGTTGCGCTCGTTCCAGCGGTGGAACAGCGGAGAGCCGGGCTGCGTGCTCGCACCGTGTGCGTGCTCGGCGACGGCATCGGGCACCGAGACGATCCGGTGCCCGGCCAGGCGCAGGCGCCAGGACGTGTCGGTGTCCTCGTAATAGCAGAAGAACCGCGCCGGAACGCCTCCCGCGTCGCGCAGCACATCGGTGCGCAGCAGCGCTGCGCCGCCGCAGAACCCGAACATCTCTCCGGAGGCTTGAGGCGCGTCAGCGCCGTGGCCGTCGGCCGTGAGGCGGACGCCGACGGATTGAGTGCGGCCGTCCGACGTGCGGAGCACGGAGGTCGCCGCAGCCGCGGAGCGGTCCGCGTCGAGCGCGGCCTCCAGCGCCGCGAGCCAGCCGGAGGCTGGCGCAGCGTCGTCGTTGAGCCACGCGACGTAAGGCGTGCGGACGCGCGTCAGCGCGGCGGCGATGCCGCCGGCGTAGCCGCGGTTGCGGCGGAGCCGGAAGACCTCGGGCGCCGAGGGGTGCTCGGCGAGCAGCTCGGCGGTGCCGTCGTCGGAGGCGTTGTCCACCACCAGAGTCCGATGTGGACGATCCTGGGCGGTCAGCGCGTCCAGGCAGGACTCTATGTGGTCCCGCCCTCGCCAGGTCACCACGACCACGGTGCTGCGCACCTGCTCCGACGTCACGGTCGAAGACGTTACGCGGAGCTCGTGCCGCAGTCGTCGGCGCCCGAGCGCCGGCACGTGGGAAGCTGGGCGGGTGCCCGAGCTCGTCGCGATCGCTGAGCAGCTGCTCGCGCCCGTCCCCGGCGGGACCGGCCGCTACACCCGGGAACTGCTGCGCGCGCTGGCCGAGACCGCACCCGAGGGGTGGGAGATCAGCAGCGTGATCAGCCGCGGCGATCCCGAAGCCGCGCGAGTGCCCGGTGTTGCCGGGCCGCGAGTGCTGCCGCTGCCGCGGCGCGCGCTGGTCGCGGCGTGGGAACGCGGTGTCCCGCTGTGGCCGGGCGGTGACTCCGTGCACGCCATGACGCCGCTCGCGCCGCCCGCCAAGCGCGGCCGCGGTCTGGTGGTGACCGTGCACGACACCGTCCCGTGGACGCATCCGGAAACCCTGACGCCGCGCGGTGTTTCCTGGCACCGCCGGGCGATCGGCCGGGCCGCGCGGCAGGCCGATGCGCTGGTCGTGCCCACCGCCGCGGTGGCCGCCGAACTCGCCGAGCACGTCCGCGCGGCCCGGCTGCAGGTGATCGGCGAGGGCGTGACCCCGGCGCTGCTGGCCGAGCCGGATCCGGCGGTGCGGCTCGACCTGCCGGAGCGGTACGTGCTGGCCATCGGCACCGTCGAACCCCGCAAGGGCTACCCGCACCTGGTGCGCGCGATGGCCGACGTCCCGGACGTCCCGCTGCTGGTCGTCGGCCACCAGGGCTGGGGCGGGGTGGACCTGGCGCGGATCGCCGCGGACTGCGGGGTCGACCGGGTGCGCGTGCTGTCCTCGGTCTCCGACGCCGAACTCGCGGTCCTGCTGCGCAACGCGACCGCGCTGGCCGCGCCCAGCCTCGCGGAGGGCTTCGGGCTGCCGCTCGTCGAGGCGATGGCGCTCGGTGTTCCCGTCGTGCACTCCGATGCACCCGCGCTGGTGGAGGTCGCCGGAGGCGCGGGTGTGGTGGTGCCGCGCGCCGATCCGGTGGCGCTCGGCGCTGCGCTGCGCGAGGTGCTCGGCGATCCGGCGCGGCGCGAGGCGCTGATCGCGGCCGGGCACCGGCGTGTAGCCGATTTCACCTGGACCCGGGTGGCGCGCGAGGTCTGGGCGCTGCACCGTTCGGTCACCGGTGACCGAACGGGATAGACCAGAACACATTTTCACGTACACGGCCCGGGCCGGACGTTTCGCCCCGTAATCTGCTCTGGTGCACAGAGGCGAGCCGCACATCCTCATCGACGCCACCGCAGTACCCGCGGACCGAGGCGGCGTCGGACGGTACGTCGACTCCCTGCTGGCGGCGCTGGACGCCGACGGCGCGCGGCTCACGGTCGCCTGCCAGCCCCGCGACGCGGAGCTGTACGCGGCCATCGCGCCGCACACCGAAGTGGTGCCCGCCGCCGAAGCCGTCGCGACCCGCACCGCGCGGTTGACCTGGGAGCAGACCACCCTGCCGCTGCTGGTGCGGCGGCTCGGCATCGACGTCCTGCACTCCCCGCACTACACGACCCCGCTGGCCAACCCGGCGGCGTCGGTGGTG
The DNA here is from genome assembly GCF_003635025.1 of Saccharopolyspora antimicrobica. GTDB lineage: Bacteria > Actinomycetota > Actinomycetes > Mycobacteriales > Pseudonocardiaceae > Saccharopolyspora > Saccharopolyspora antimicrobica. Next base: position 3,806,935 of record NZ_RBXX01000002.1, read on the forward strand.
ACCCTGCACGACGCCACCTTCTTCACCAACCCCGCCGTGCACTCGCCGGTCAAGGCCCGTTTCTTCCGCGCCTGGACGCGCACCGCGCTGCGTCGCGCGACGCTGTGCATCGTGCCGAGCGAAGCGACCGCGGCCGAGCTCCACCGCTCCGTCGGCGCCGACCGGGCGCGGATGCCGGTGATGTTCCACGGCGTCGACCCGGACCGGTTCCACCCGCCGACGCCGGAGGAGGTCCAGGCGGTCCGCGACCGGCTGAGCCTGCACGACCAGCCCTACGTCGCCTTCCTCGGCGCGCTGGAACCCCGCAAGAACGTGCCCGCGCTGATCCGCGGCTTCACGCTGGCCTGCCAGGGCCGCGCCGATTCGCCCGCGCTGGTGCTGGCCGGCCAACCGGGCTGGGACACCCGGGTGGAGCGGGCGCTGGAGGCGGTGCCGCACCGGATCCGGGTGATCCGCGCCGGCTACCTGCCGTTCGGTCAGCTCGCCGGATTCCTCGGCGGCGCGGACGTCGTCGCCTACCCGAGCCTGGGCGAGGGCTTCGGCCTGCCGGTCCTGGAAGCGATGGCTTGCGGAGCGCCCGTGCTCACCACCCGGCGCCTGAGCCTGCCCGAGGTCGGCGGTGACGCCGTCGCCTACTGCGGCGTCGGATCCGGGGACATCGCGGCCGGCCTCACCGAGCTGCTCGACGACCCGACCCGCCGAGCGGCGCTGGCGGCCGCGGCGCAGCGCCGGGCCAAGGAATTCACCTGGGCGGCCTGCGCCACCCAGCACCGCACGGCCTTCGCCCGAGCCCACCACATCCACCTCCGCACCCGCTGACCAGGCCGGGGCGATGCGATTTCAATTGAAATCAGACGTCTGATTTCCATTGAAATCGCGTAGATCCCGACGCACCACCGGCGTGTCGGGCGCCCGACACGCCGACGGTTCACGCAAGTTCCATTGAAATCGCACGTCTGATTTCCATTGAAATCGCGGAAGTCCTCCACCGCAGCGGCGAGCTGTCCACAGCCATCGGCGGGTCCGGCGGCCGGGACCCCGTGGTCGGGTTCGGCGGCCGCGGGACGTTCGGCAGAATGTGGTGGCGTGACCGACGCGCGCACCTACGGCGATGAACTCGCCGTTGTCACCGTGACCTATTCGCCGGGCGAGACGCTGGGGCGGTTCCTCGACACCCTGGAACGGGCGACGGACCGCCGGCCCCGGGTGATCCTCGCCGACAACGGCTCCACCGACGGCGAACCGGAGCGCGCCGCTGAAGAGCGCGCCGACGTCGACTTCGTGCCCACCGGCGGCAACCTCGGCTACGGCAGCGGCGCCAACCGCGGTGTGGCCCAGCTGAGCAGCGAGTACGGCTGGGTGGTCATCGCCAACCCCGACCTGGAGTGGCAGCCGGGATCGCTCGACGAACTGCTCGCGGCGGCGAAGCGCTGGCCGCGCGGCGGATCGTTCGGCCCGCTGATCAAAGAGCCCGGTGGCGAGGTCTACCCGTCGGCCCGGATGCTGCCCTCGATCGGCCGCGGCGCCGGGCACGCGGTGTTCGGCAAGGTGTGGCCGGGGAATCCGTGGACCCGCGCCTACCAGCAGTCCGAGGCGCAGATCACCGAGCGCCCGGCGGGCTGGCTGTCCGGCTCCTGCCTGCTGCTGCGCCGCGAGGCCTTCGACTCCGTCGACGGCTTCGACCCCCGCTACTTCATGTACTTCGAGGACGTCGACCTGGGCGACCGGCTGCGCCGCAAGGGCTGGCTCAACATCTACGTGCCGAGCGCCGAGGTGATGCACATCGGCGGCCGCTCCACCTCGAAGGCGGCCAAGCGGATGCTGCTCGAACACCACCGCAGCGCCTACCGCTACCTCGCCGACCGCCACCGGGGCCCGATCTGGGCGCCGCTGCGGCTCGCCCTGCGCGCAGCGCTGGCGATCAGAGCCCGCATCGAAACCCGTTGACGATGTTTGATTCCAGGCTCGTTCTTCGTGGCGGTGCCGGTACCTCAGAGGTTCCCTGGACTGCGGGTGCCGAGCCTGATGCATGACCGATACACAGCGGCTGGGCCGTCCTCGCCAGGAAACCTCTGAGAACCCGCGGCGGTGCGAGTTGCGAGGGTGGGGCAAGCGCTGCGCGCTTGCGGCAGCTCATGCCGTTGTTGTGCCGCGCTTCGCGGCTGCGGCCCGAAGAGCGGAATCACTCGACTAGTACTGGGGGTACTGCTGCTGGTTGGCCTGCGAACCGAGCGGGCCGAACTCGTTCGGGCCGCGCTGCGCGTGGTACGGGTTCGGCGGCAGGCCCTGCCCGTAGTCCTCGGTCGGCCAGCCCTGCTGCGGATCGGTCTGCTGGTACTGCGGCTGCGGGTGCTGGTCGGTCTGCTGGTACTGCTGGGCGGGCTGCGGCTGCCGCTGTCCGGAGGGGATCACCTGCGTGGTGTCCGGTGAATCGGCCTGGTCGACCACGTCGCGCGGGATGCGCACGGTGTTCGCCGCGTCCATCGGGGAGATGGCGTTGTCCGGTGTGACGACGAACGCGCCGCGTGCCCGCGCGCGAGCAAGTGCTTCGTCGGCTCGGAGGCGCGGGTCCATGGGAGGCCCTCTCAGTCGTTCGCAGTCGGTGGTCCGCCGGGGCGGACATCGAGCCGGGCGCGGCCGTTCTGGGACGGGCCCGGTGTTCATTATGCCGTTGCCCCTGCCAGAGTATTCCCCCCAATGGGTTTTCGTCAGGGAAGTCCGTCAGGTAGAGGAGGAGCTACGCCGATGTCCGCGGATGATCAGGACCGGACCGCTCGGTCGACGGCCGAGGCGGTCGTGCTGGTGGGTGGGCGAGGCGTCCGGTTGCGCCCGCTGACCCTGTCGGCGCCCAAGCCGATGCTGCCCACCGCCGGAGTGCCGTTCCTGCGCCACCTGCTGTCCCGGATCCGGGCGGCGGGCATCGAGCACGTGGTGCTCGGCACCTCCTACAAGGCTGAGGTGTTCGCCGAGCACTTCGGCGACGGTGCCGATCTCGGGCTGAGCCTGGAGTACGTGGTCGAGCCGGAGCCGCTGGACACCGCCGGTGCGATCCGCAACGTGGCGGACCGGCTCAGCGCCGACGACGTGCTGGTCTTCAACGGCGACATCCTCTCCGGCGTGGACCTCACCGAACTGCTGGCCACCCACCGCGACACCGCGGCGGACGTCACGCTGCACCTGGTCAAGGTGGCCGATCCGCGCCGCTTCGGCTGCGTGCCGACCGATCCCGACGGGCGCGTCACCGCGTTCCTGGAGAAGACCGAGAACCCGCCGGTGGACCAGATCAACGCCGGTTGCTACGTGTTCCGGCGCGAGGTGATCGACCGCATCCCGGCCGGGCGACCGGTGTCGGTGGAGCGCGAGACCTTCCCCGAGCTGCTCGCCTCCGGCGCGCGCGTGCAGGGCTACGTCGACACCTCGTACTGGCTGGACATGGGCACGCCCGAGGCGTTCGTCCGCGGTTCGGCGGACCTGGTGCTGGGCGAGGCCCCGACGAACGCGCTGCCGGGGGAGCGCGGCGAGGCGCTGGTCCTCGACGGCGCGTCGATCGCCGCCGACGCCCGGCTCAGCGGCGGCAGCTCGATCGGCGCGGACTGCGTCGTCGAAAGCGGTGCGCACGTCGCGGAGTCGGTGCTGTTCAACGGTGTCCGCGTGGCGGAGGGCGCGGTGATCGAGCGCAGCATCGTCGGAGCGGGCGCGACGATCGGAGCCGGCGCGGTCCTGCGCGGCGCGATCATCGGTGACGAGGCGCACATCGGCCCGCGCTGCGAACTGCTCGACGGCGTCCGCGTCTGGCCGGGTGTGGACCTGCCCGAGCACGGAGTCCGCTTCTCCGCCGACTGCTGACGAGTCTGTTCCAAGCTCGTTTTGCGTGGCGGTGCGGGTGGCGGAACCTCAGACGCCGCCTGGACTGCGGGATCCCGTTGTCCGATACACGGCGAACGGGCTGTCCTCGCCAGGCGACGTCTGAGAACCCGCGGCGGTGCCGGTGGCGAGAGTGGGCTATGCGCCTGGCGGCGCATGCGACACCATCCGGGGCGCGGCGCGTTGCGCGTCGCGGCTGCGGCCACCGACTAGGTAGAAAGAACTCGGTGAAACCGTGGTTCCACGGCAGTCGAGCGCCTCGGTGCCGGGGGACGTCAGTGGTGCGGGAAGGCATACCCTCTGAAGCGATGTCCGACGCCCTGACCAGGACCTGGTCCCCGCCGTACCCGCTGGACCTGCCCCGCGTGCTCGCCCCGCTGCGCCGCGGCAGCGGTGACCCGACGACGCGGGTCGAGCCCGCGGGCGCGGTGTGGTGGGGCACCACGACACCGGTCGGCCCGACCACGCTCCGGGTGCGGAAGAACAGCGCGGGCGAAGTCGAGGCCACGGCTTGGGGCCGGGGCGCGCAGCTGGTGCTGGACGACCTCCCGGGCCTGCTCGGGGCGGCGGACGACGCCAGCGGGTTCGTCGCCGTGCACGAGGTGGTGGAACGCGGTCGGCGCGCCTCGCACGGCGTGCGGCTGTGCGCGTCCGGGCGGGTGTGGGACGTGCTGGTCGCCGCCGTGCTGGAGCAGAAGGTCACCAACCGGGAGGCCTGGCGCTCCTGGCGGGAGCTGTGCCTGCGCTTCGGCAGCCCCGCCCCGGGGCCGGTGGAGAAGCTGTGGGTGGCCCCGGATCCGGTGCAGCTGCGCGGAATCCGGGACTGGGAGTGGCATCGCGCGGGCATCGACGGAGCCCGCAGGCGCACGCTGCTGGCCGCGGCATCGGTGGCGAGCAGGCTGGAGCGCGCGGTCGAGCTGCGCGGCGTCGAAGGGCGCGAACTGCTGCAGAAGGTGCCGGGCATCGGCCCGTGGACGGCGGCCGAGATCGCGCAGCGGGCGTGGGGCGACCCGGACGCGGTGAGCATCGGCGACTACCACCTGCCGACGATCGTGGGCCTCGCCCTGGCCGGCCGCCCCCTCGACGACGAAGGAATGCTCGAAGCCCTGGCCCCCTACGCGGGCCACCGCCACCGAGCGGTCCGCTACCTCGCCGCAGCAGGAGCAACCCGCCCCCGCCACGGCCCCCGGATGCCGGTCCGCGACTACCGGGCCATGTGAGCAGCTCGCCTGATCAGCTCCGCCGGCGGGCGGCGGTGATCAGCGGGCCCAGGTCGGTGTTGTCCGGCAGGGCGTTCACCGGCCACCAGCGCAGGTCCAGGGATTCGTCGCTGCGGACCGGCTGCGCGCCCTCCGGGGTGCGGACCAGGAAGCGGACGTCGAAGTGGCGGGTCGGCTTGCCCAGCGAGCAGGTGATCGGGTGCACGTCGAGGTGCACCGGCTCCGGGTCCACCACCAGACCGTCCACACCGGACTCCTCGGTGGCCTCCCGCAGCGCCGCTGCGGCCAGCGTGGTGTCCTCGGGCTCGCAGTGCCCGCCCAGCTGCAACCACATGCCCACCCGGGGGTGCAGCGTGAGCAGCACGTTCTCGCCCGCCGCGTCGAGCACCACCGCCGAGGCCGTCAGGTGCCCCGGCTCGCTGGCGCGCAGGCAGGCGTCGTCCCTGGCGTCGAGCAAGGTCAGGAAGGCGTGCCGCAGCGCTTCCTGCTGCGGGTCGGCCGGGCGCCAGCTGCCGAGCACGTGCCGCGCGTCGGTGTGCGGTCCGCTCACAGCTCCACCAATCCGTCGTCGAGGTCGCGGGGTTCGCGCGGTCCTTCGGCGGGTTCGGCCGGGTGGCCGACCGCGACGGCGCCGAGCGGCTCCCACCCGTCGGGCAGGTCCAGGGTCGCGCGGACCACGTCCGGGCAGAACAGCGTCGAGGACACCCAGCACGAGCCGAGCTCCTCGGCGGCCAGCGACACCAGCAGGCCCTGCACGGCGGCACCGCCGGCGACGGTGAACATCTGCCGTTCGGCATCCCCGCGCCGCTCGTCCGGGTAGTCGTGCGCGCCTTCCCGGACCAGGAACGGCAGCACCAGCTCCGGCGCCGCGTAGAGGAGGTTGCCGCGGTTCGCGCGGCGCTGGGCGGCTTCCTCCGACATGCCGTCGGAGCGCAGGTCGTCCAGCCAGGCCGAGCGCATGGCGTCCAGCAGCTTCGCCCGCAGCGGGCGGTCGCGCAGCCACACGAAGCGGACCGGGCGGGTGTGGTGCGGAGCGGGTGCGGTCAGGGCCGCGCCGACCGCGCGGCGCACCGCACCCTCGTCCACCGGGAGGTCCGCGAACTGCCGCACCGAGCGGCGCATCAGCACCGCCTCGCGACGGCCCTGCGCCAGCGCTTCGGCCGTGCCCATCGCGAACAGGTCCTCGTCGACCGTGCGCACCAGGTCCCGCGCGGTCGAACCGTCGTCCACAGTGGTCAGACCGCGCACCACGGCGACCGGGACGCCGCCCAGCTTGCCCTTGACCAGGTCCGCGGCGGCGGCGATCTCGTCGGCCACCGCCACCAGCGTGACCGCCAGCTCGTTGCCCTGCGAATCGGAGCTGCCCGCGTAGCCGTGCAGCACGCCGATGCCGGCCGAACCGATCGCCGCGTCGGTCTGCCCGACCCGCCAGGCGCGGCCCATCGTGTCGGTCACCACCACGCCGACCTGCACCCCGAGCCGCTCGGCGAGCCCGGCCCGCAAGCGGCGCGCGGAGGCGTCCGGGTTCTCCGGCAGCAGCGCGATCCGGTCCTGCGGCACGTTCGAGGCGTCGATGCCGGAGGCCGCCTGCACGATGCCGAGCTTGTTCTGCGTGATCAGCGTCCGGCCGCGCCGGGCCACCACGTGCGTGGCCTCGGCCAGCACCAGCTCGCGGCGCAGCGCGTCGCGCTGTTCCGGGTCCAGCGGCGCGGGCACCATCCGGTCCTCGACCTTGGACACCACCTTGCTGGTGACCACCACGACGTCGCCGTCGCTGAGCCACGGGGCGGCCGCCGAGATCGACGCGGCCAGGTCGTCCCCGGGGCCGAACTCGGGCAGGCCGGGAACCGGGAAGACCTGCAGTCCGCCCGCTGCCGCGTGATCCCTCATCGCGCCTCCCGCGCCAGGTCGAACGCCGCCTGCGCCATCGCGGCGGTGGCGTCCACATCGGACATCAGCAGCGGGACGGCGCGCACCCGCACGCCGGGGACCTCGGCGGTGTCGCCGGTGTGCACCAGCCAGCCGTCCAGGATCCCCTCGGCGTCCTGCCGGGATCCGTAGTGCCTGCCGACGGCCTCGGCGGTGCTGTCCACGCCGATCGCGGCCAGGCAGGCGTCGGCCATGCCGCGCAGCGGCCGGCCGCCGATGATCGGGGACAGGCCCACCACCGGCGCGGCCGATTCCCGCAGCGCGGTGCGGAAGCCCGGCACCGCCAGCAGCGTTCCGACGCTGACCACCGGGTTCGACGGCGCGAGCAGCACCACGTCGGCGTCCCGCAGCGCGTCCAGCACCGCGGGCGTCGGCTTCGCCTCGTCCGCACCGACCGGAACGATCGCGTGCGCCTTCGGCTCCGCGCGGTGCCGCACCCACCACTCCTGGAAGTGCACGGCTCGCTGCTCGCCGGTGTCCGGATCGTCGATGGCGACGTGCGTCTCCACCCGCTCGTCGGTCACCGGGAGCAGCCGGACGCCCGGCCGCCACCGGTCGCACAGGGCCTCGGTGACCTCGGACAGCGAATAGCCCGCCCGCAGCATCCGCGAGCGCACCAGGTGCGTGGCGATGTCCCGGTCGCCGAGCCCGAACCAGCTCGGTTCGGCGCCGTAGGCGGCCAGCTCCTCCTTGACCGACCAGGTCTCGTCGACCCGGCCCCAGCCCTTCGCCTCGTCGATGCCGCCGCCGAGCGTGTACATGCAGGTGTCCAGGTCCGGGCAGACCCGCAACCCGTGCATCCACACGTCATCGCCCACGTTGACCACCGCGGTGACCTCGTGCTCGGACTGCTGCGGGGGCTCGCCGACGGCGGGCAGGCCCAGCGCCGCCTTGACCCCGAGCAGGAACCGCGCGCCACCGACCCCGCCGACCAGAACTACGACCTTCACGGTTCGATCCTCGCACGGCCCCCGCGTCCCGGAGGCGGTGGATCAGAACCCGAAGACGCTGCGGAAGATCGCCTGTCCGTAGACGGTCAGCGCGGTGTCGCCGCCGACCAGACCGAACACGAAGTAGGCCAGCTCAAAGAACATCCGGCCGACCATCGGGACGCCGATCAGCAGCAGGAACAGCACCAGCGGTGCCCACGGCCGGGCCTTCTCGCCGAACTGCCGCGCCGGGCCGGACAGGTACGGCTCGATCGCGCCATAGCCGTCCAGGCCAGGGATCGGCAGGATGTTCAGCACGAACGCGATCACCTGCAGGAAGGCCAGGTAGGACAGCCCCGCGGCCAGTTCCGCCGGCATCGGCACCGCGGCCACCGCGACGGCGATCAGCAGGCCCAGCACCAGGTTCGTCAGCGGCCCGGCCAGCGACACCATCGACTCGGTCCGGCGGGAGCGCAGCGCGTGGTGGTTGATCCACACCGCGCCGCCGGGCAGCGGGATGCCGCCGAGCGCCACGAAGATCAGCGGCAGCACGATGCTCAGGATCGGGTCGGTGTAGCGCCGCGGGTCCAGCGTCAGGTAGCCCTTCGAGCGCACCGAGAGATCACCGCCGCGGAACGCGGTCACCGCGTGCCCGAACTCGTGCAGGCACAGCGAGGTCGTCCAGCCGCCCAGCACGAGCAGCAGCACGCCGGTGGTCACGGCGAGGTCGCTGTCGAGCGTGGCGAGCACGCCGCCCAGCGCGGTCAGTCCGAGGAACGCCAGGAACAGAGGGCTGATGCGGGTCGCGGAGCTCTTCACGCCCCCAGTGTCCACGAACGGCGGAGCCGGTGGTGGGCTGCTCGACGCGGCGGAGATGACCTTGTGGTGGTATTGATGATCTCAGGACTCCGTGCGGGGGATCGTTTCCGGCGGACGGAGTACCGGCGCTGCGCTGAAAGCGTGCGTCCGGCGGGGCCTGGTGGCGGCGCGGTGGTGCTGTCCGGGTGTCCCCCTACGGATGGTCTCCGCTTGACCGCAAGGAGCTACACGGGTGTAATCACAGCAGTGTCATTCACCGTTGAAACGATCATTCCTCGGGAGGGGATCGGATCGGCGGATCGACCGGGTACGGGAGACCTGGTCGGGCACGGGTCGATCGAGGTGCCGCCCGCGGAGAGGGTGGGCGGCATGCCTGGTCGGCGACGGCATCGCCGTCGGAGTGCGGGGTCCTCGGAGGGAGGACCAGGCCACCCGCGATCAGGAGTGCGTCCTGTTCCGGCCCTGGGGAGGGCCGGTGGGAACGGGAGAAATCGGGGGAAGTCCAACGATGTGGGAATCAGGAGACAGCCGCTTGGCGGAGCGTGGGGACGCCTCCGTCGCGGAATTCGACGTTCTGGCCGAACTGTTCGAAATGTCCGAAGAAGAGCAGGAATGGCAGGAGCGGGCGCTCTGCGCGCAAACCGATCCGGAGGCGTTCTTCCCGGAGAAGGGCGGTTCGACCCGGGAGGCGAAGCGGATCTGCCAGGGCTGCGAGGTGCGCTCCGAATGCCTGGAGTACGCGCTGCAGCACGATGAGCGCTTCGGCATCTGGGGCGGACTGTCCGAAAGGGAGCGCCGCAAGCTCAAGCGCCGCGCTGTGTGACCTGTTCAGGGCGCCCAGCCCTTCCTCGCTCGCGGGTCCGTCGCGCACGACGAAGTGACGTGGCCCGGTGAAGCAGATCGTTTCGGCGGGTTTCCTTCTGCTGCTGGTGCATTACCGTTCGTGCGGTGGTGGATCTGGTCGGCAGGAGGAAGACAGTGAGCGCGCCGGTGCTGGCGGTGGTGGTGTGTCGGGACGGCGAGTCGTGGTTGCCGGGGGTGCTCGCCGCCCTGGGTGAGCAGTCCGAACGGCCGCGCCGCGTGCTCGCGGTGGACACCGGTTCGACCGACCGCACCGCGGAACTGCTGGCGCAGGCGCGCGCCGACCAGATCGTCGACGACGTGCTGACGCTGCCACCGGACACGTCCTTCGCCACCGCCGTCGCGGATGCCGTGGCGCTGGGCAAGCGCCGGTGGGCCGACCCGGGACGCTGGCTGTGGTTGCTGGACGGTGCTTCCGAGCCCGGACCGGAGCAGTTGGCCGACTTGCTGGCAGCGCCGGATCCGTCGGCGGTCGAAGTGGAACCGGGCAAGCTGATCCGGCGAGCCGCCTTCGAGCGGCTGGAACGCCGGCCCTCGCCATCACCGCGGGAGAACGCACGCGGCGGTTTCCTCAGCCGCGGCAGGTTCTTGCGGCTGCTGGTCTCCCCGCTCTTCGTGCTCTTCGCATCGCTGCTGGCGTTCGCGCTGATCAACGCGCTGCTCACCGACCGGCTCGGCGCCGGTCTGGCCGGTGGCAGGCTGCTCCCGGTGGCCGATCTCGCCACCACCTGGCGGGACTACCTGGCCGCGTGGCACCCGGTCGCCGGTGGCACCGGCTCTCCGGCTTCGCCGTCGCTGCTGGTGCTGGCGTTGCTCGGCAGTGTCCTAGGTGGACCGTCGGTGGTCGTGTCGGTCCTGCTGCTGTTCGGGGTTCCGCTCGCGGGCTTGAGCGCTTACTTCGCGGCCCGGGCGCTCCCGGTTCCGCCGCTTCGCCGAGCGATCGCGGCCGGTGCGTACGCCTTGTTACCGGTGGCATCGCTGTCGGCGGGGCAGGGGCGCTTGGACGTGGTGGTCGCGCACGTCCTGGTGCCGCCGCTGCTGGCCGGCATCGCCGCAGTGCTCAGGCGTTCCGGGAGGCAGTGGTTGGGCACGGTCTGCCTGACGGCGCTGGGCCTTGCGGTGCTCGGGGCTTTCGCGCCGCTGATGCACCTGGCCCTGATCGTGCTGGCGCTGCTCGCGCACGTCCTGCTGCCCGGCGAGAACGCGCGCAGCAGGCACCGGGTGGTGGGGCTGGCCGCGTTGGTCCTGCTGTCCGTCGCCTGCTTGCTGCCGTGGCCTGTCGTTCTGCTGCAACACCCGCAGGTGCTGCTGCACGGGTTCGGCGCTCGCGCGGTGGAGGAGTCCGCCGGTGCGTGGATGTTCGCGCTGAGCCCGGACGGTTCCGCGGCGAGCCTGCCCGGCGTGCTGTTCGTCCTGGCCGCGGCGGTGGCGCTGGCGGTCACCAGGGACAAGCGGATGCTGCCCGCGGTCGGCGTCGTGATCTTCGGCTGGTTGCTGGCCGCCGCGGTGGACGGCTCGGCCGCCGAGCCGATCGCGGGCGGCGTCGCCACCGTCGGCTGGACGGGCGGCCCGCTGGTGCTCGTCGCCGTCGGTTGCGGCTGGATCGTGCTGCAGGCCGGGCGGCCGAAGCTGCCCGAGGTGCCGCAGGTGGTCGGGATCGTCGCGCTGTCGGCGGTGGTGGCCGCGCTGGTGACGAGCTCGGCGATCGCGCTGGCCGGCGGTCCGCTCGCTCCGGAGCGCCCGCTGGCCGCACCGGCCGGAACCCGACTGGTGCTCGACCCGGGACCGCAGCCCGCGCGCCTGATCACCGGCACCGGCCCGCGCTTCGGCGACGACGACCTGGCCCCGGCCGGCTCCGCCGCCGAGTGGCTGCGCCAGGTCGACGACGACCTGCGATCCGCTGATCCCGGGCCGGTCCGGGAAGCGCTGGCCGCGGTGGCGGCGCGCGGCGCGGAGTTCGTGGTCGTGCCCGCCGGTTCCCGGGTGCCGGAGCTCGGCCGGGACCTGGTGACCGAGCACGAGCGGCTCCCGGATGGCCGCCGGGTCCTGCGCGTGCTGCTGCCCAGCTCGCCGGTCAAGCTGGTCGGCCCCGACCTGGCGCGCCAGGCGCAGACCGAACCGGAACCGGCCCCCGAAGCCCGCCCGCTCCCGGTCGCCGCGCAACTGCCGAACTTCACGGTCCGGGTCTCCGAAGGCGGTGCCGGGCGTGCGCTGGTCCTCGGCGCCGAGAACGAGCCCGGCTGGTACGCGCGGGTGGACGGGATGGCGTTCCCGCTGGCCACGGCCTGGGGTCACCAGGTGGCGATCCCGCTGCCGGAGCAGGCGGCGGAGGTCCAGGTCGGCTTCACCGAACTGCCCCGCACGGCCCTGCTCTGCGTCCAAGCGGCGGCGATCCTGTTCACCCTGGTAGCGGCGATCCCCGGCCGCCGCCGCAAGACCAGCACCTGAGCGGCCCCAGCGCGGCGGTGTCAGGCGGTGCGTTCGTCGGTGCCGGCGATCTTGGCCGTGGCGAGCGCGATGCGGTTCCAGGTGTTGATGCTGAGGATCAGCGCCAGCAGGCCCGCCAGCTCCGACTCGTCGAAGTGCTCCGCCGCGCGGGCGTAGACCTCGTCGGGCACACCGCGCTCGGAGATCAGGGTGACCGCCTCGGTCAGCTCCAGCGCCGCGAGCTCCTGCGCGGTGAAGAAGTTCGTCGCCTCCCGCCACACCGCGACCATGTGCAGCCGGTACTCGTCCTCACCCGCCTCGCGGGCGTCGCTGACGTGCATGTGCAGGCAGTACGCGCACCCGTTGAGCTGGGACGCGCGGACTCGCACCAGCTCGCCCAGCGCGGGGTCGAGCCCCTGACCGGCCGCGTCCTCGAACTGGCGCTGGGCGCGGTAGACCTTCGGGGCGGTCCGGGCGAAGTCGATGCGGTTCTGGTTCGTCATACCGATCACGCTACGGAGCACATCGACCGGTCGTAGAGTGCAATTCCGTGGCAAGTTCTTGGGCCAATTCGGCGGCGTCGACGGGCAGTGACCTGCACCTGGACCTCTCCGCGCCGGGGAGCCGCCGATCGGCGCTCACCGCCGCGCTGCGCGAGGCGATCCGGTCCGGGCGGCTGCCGTCGGGCGCCAAGCTCCCGCCGTACCGCTCGCTGGCGGCCGACCTCGGGCTGGCCCGCAACACCGTCGCCGCCGCGTACTCCGAGCTGATCGCCGAGGGCTGGCTCACGGCCCGCCAGGGCTCGGGAACCCGCGTCGCGCGCCGGGCCGAACCGCGCCCCGCCAGCTGGCCGGTCCGGCCGCCGAAACGCCCGGCACCCGTCCACGACCTGCGGCAAGGGCAACCCGAGAGCTCCTCCTTCCCGAGAACCACCTGGGCGGCATCGTCACGCCGCTCCCTCCACGCGGCGCCGAGCGAGGCATTCGGCCCGGGCGACCCGCACGGCAGACCGGAGCTGCGCCGGGCGCTGGCCGACTACCTCGCGCGAGTCCGCGGTGTGCGCGCGGAACCGGAGCGGATCGTGATCTGCTCCGGATTCGCCCACGGCCTGGAGCTGCTGTTCAACGGGGTGCTGCGCGGTCCGGTCGCGGTCGAGTCCTACGGCCTGCCCTTCCACCGGCAGCTGCTGGCCGACGCCGGGGCCCGCACCGTGCCGCTCACCCTGGACGAGCACGGCGCCCGCACCGACGAGCTGGATTCGCGGGTGCGCGCCGCGCTGCTCACGCCCGCCCACCAGTTCCCGACCGGCGGCCCGCTGCACGCCGAGCGCCGCGCCGCGGCCGTGGACTGGGCGCGAACCACCGGTGGCCTGCTCCTGGAGGACGACTACGACGGCGAGTTCCGCTACGACCGGGAGCCGGTGGGCGCGGTGCAGGGGCTCGACCCGGACCGGGTCGTCTACCTCGGGTCGGTCAGCAAGAGCCTGTCCCCGGCGGTGCGCATCGGCTGGATGGTGCTGCCGGAACACCTGGTGGACGGGGTCCTGGAGGTGAAGGGGACGCGCGAGCGCTGGGCGAGCGTCCTGGACCAACTGGCGCTGGCCGACTTCATCGAGTCCGGCCACTACGACCGCCACGTCCGCCGCATGCGGCAGCGCTACCGGCGCCGCCGCGACCAGCTGCTCGCGGTGCTGGCCGAGCACGCCCCGCACGTCACCGCGAGCGGTATCGCCGCAGGTCTGCACGCCGTGCTCCGCCTGCCGCCGGGCACCGAGCAGGCCACCACCGAAGCCGCCGCCCGCCTCGGCATCGCGGTGGAGGGGCTCGCGCACTTCCGCCACCCGGACGCCTCGATGCCCGCGGCGGACGGCCTCGTCGTCGGCTACCCCGCGCCACCCGAGCACGGGTACGCCGCAGCGCTGAACGCGCTGGTCACTGCCCTTCTATGACGTCCGGGTCCAGGCCGAGGTAGGTGGCGACCTGCTCGACGAGCACGTCGTGCAGCAGATCCGCCATGTCCGTGCCGTCGCGCGCCCGCGCCTCCAGCGGCCGCCGGTACAGCACGATCCGCGCGCGCGTGGGCAGCCCGCGCCGGTCCACCCCGGCCGGGACGAGCCGGGCCAGCGGAACGTTGGAGTCCACCACCACGTCGTCGTCCCACACGACCTTCTCGGGCGTGGTGCTGGTGATCTCCGGAACCTCGTCGACGGCGACGTCGAGCTGGGTCAGCTCGGCGTGCCAGCGCTGCTCGATCGGTTCCAGCGCCTCCAGCACCAGCGCGTCGAAGCGCTGCGAGCGGCTGCGCGACACCGGGACCGAGGACGGGTACAGCGGTCCGCGCAGGCCGCGGCCGCGCCGGTCCCGCCGGAAGCGGATACGGCGCCGAGATCCACGTGCGGTCACCACGGGCCGAGAGTACGCCTTCCGCCACCGCCGCCGGGACAGTCCTCGGCCGGTGAACTCCTCTTGTGCAGCGGTTCGTGTGACGAGAGCAGGTCAACCGCCTGCACCGGTGGGGAGAACAGCCGCGCGCCGCGCCGGGGACGACCGGTGCACGGCGTTGGCGACCAGGCGAAACGCCCGGCGGCGGTGTGGGTGTTCGCGCAGAGCAGACGCGGGCGAACCCGGAGCTCAGACGGCCCTCCGCCGCTGGTTTCCGCGTGCCTTCGCCGCGTACCGGAGCGGGCGCGCTATCGTGCGTGTCGTGCGGAGCGTGAGGCGGTGCTCGCGGACCGGGTGTCTCAACCCGGCCGTCGCCACGCTCACTTACGCCTACGCGGACTCCACCGCGGTCGTCGGCCCGCTGGCCACCTACGCCGAACCGCACAGCTACGACCTGTGCGAGGCGCACGCGCTGCGGCTCACCGTGCCGAAGGGCTGGGAAGTCGTTCGGCACGAGGGGGAGTTCGCCCCGCCGGAGCCCTCCGACGACGACCTGACCGCGCTGGCCGAGGCGGTCCGGGAAGCCGGCCGGTCGGACCGGCCGGTGGAGCCCCAGGGGTTCGCCCACGGCGGCAGCCGTCGCGGGCACCTGCGGGCGCTGCCCGATCCGATCGACGAGTGAATTGATCGTGACGAACAGCTCGCGTGCTCCCAGCGGACGCCAATACCCGATCGATCGCCGGTAGGCTGCCAACCACGTCGCGTCTGGCGCGGAATCGGGGAGGGTGCAGCGTGCGGGACCTGTCGGGGATCATCAAGGCGTACGACATCCGCGGGGTGGTCGGGGATGGCCTCGACACCGACGTGGTGCGGGAGATCGGCGCCGCCTTCACCCGGCTCGTGGGTGGCCCTGCGGTGGTCATCGGGCACGACATGCGGGATTCCTCGCCGGGCCTGGCCGAGGCCTTCGCCGAGGGCGTCACCGGCCAGGGCGTCGATGTGATCAACATCGGTCTGGCGAGTACCGACATGCTCTACTTCGCCTCCGGTCGGCTGGAGCTGCCCGGCGCGATGTTCACCGCCAGCCACAACCCGGCCGAGTACAACGGCATCAAGCTCTGCCGCGCGGGCGCGTCCCCGGTCGGGCAGGACAGCGGCCTGTCCGAGATCCAGGAGCTGGTCACCCACGGCGTGCCCGAGTTCCTCGGCGCCAAGGGCAGCACCAGCAGTCGCGAGATGACCGCCGAGTACTCCGCCTTCCTGCGCGAACTGGTCGACCTCAGCGGCATCCGCCCGCTGAAGATCGTGGTGGACGCGGGCAACGGCATGGGCGGGCACACCGTGCCCACCGTGTTCGACGGGCTGCCGGTCGAGCTGATCCCGATGTACTTCGAGCTGGACGGCAGCTTCCCCAACCACGAGGCCAACCCGCTGGACCCGGCGAACCTGGTCGACCTGCAGGCCAAGGTCCGCGAGACCGGCGCCGACGCCGGGCTGGCCTTCGACGGCGACGCCGACCGCTGCTTCGTGGTCGACGAGCGCGCCGAGCCCGTCGCGCCGAGCGCGATCACCGCGCTGGTCGCGGTCCGCGAGCTGGCCAAGGAGCCGGGCGGCACGATCATCCACAACCTGATCACCTCCAAAGCGGTGCCCGAGATCGTCGCCGAGCACGACGGCAAGCCGGTGCGCACCCGCGTCGGCCACTCCTTCATCAAGCAGATGATGGCCGAGACCGGCGCGATCTTCGGCGGCGAGCACTCCGCGCACTACTACTTCCGGGACTTCTGGCGGGCCGACTCCGGCATGCTGGCCGCGCTGCACGTGCTGGCCGCGCTCGGCGGGCAGGACCTGCCGCTGTCGGAGCTGATGGCCGACTACTCGCGCTACGCCGCCTCCGGCGAGATCAACTCGACCGTCGACGACCAGCAGGGTCGGATGCGCGCCGTCGCGGCGACCTTCGGTGACCGGTCGGGTGCTCGTGTCGACGAGCTCGACGGGCTTACCGTGGAGCTGTCGGACGGTTCCTGGTTCAACCTGCGCCCGTCCAACACCGAACCGCTGCTCCGGCTCAACGTGGAGGCGAGGGACACTGACGCCATGGCCGCGTTGCGCGACGAGGTGCTCGCGGTCGTCCGAGGGTGAAGTTGGGCGTCGGCCGCGACCGGTCGGAGCGCGAGGCCGCGTCGGGTGCGCGGGCGAGTTTGGGGAGGAAAAGTGGCCGTTGACCTGGAACCGCAGTTGCTGGAGGTTCTGGCTTGCCCGTGCCCGCAGCACGCCCGGCTCCGGCCGGGGCTGGGCGATGACCCCCAGGCCGACTACCTGACCTGCACCTCCTGCGGGCGCGCGTTCCCGGTTCGGGACGGAATCCCGGTGCTGCTGCTGGAAGAAGCCGTCGGGGGCCCCGGCGCTTCCGGGGAGGGGTGACGCCCGGTGCTGGACGACAGTCTCTTCGACGACCCGCCCCGGTTGGTCGACGCCGATTCCGGTGGCCTGCTGCGGCTCGCGGCGCTCTCCGGCGCGCAGGTCCGCGCGGCCGCCGAAACCGCCGCTGAGGTGGGCTTGGACGACCTGGCCGACGGCCGCCCCCGCGCGGTGGTGCTGCTGGCGCGACCCGGGGTTGGCCCCGGCGTCTGCCGCCTGCTGGCCGCGCTGACCGGGCCGCGCTGCCCGGTTCCGGTGCTGGTCACCGACACCGTCCCGGCCTGGATCGGCGCGCTGGACGTGGTGTTCGCGCACAGCGACGACGTCGGTGACGCGGTGCTGGCGGAATCGGTCTCGGTCGCCTGCCGCCGCGGCGCGACGGTCGTGCTGGCCGTGCCCGCGGACGGTCCGGTCGCCGCTGCCGGCGCAGGCCGCGCCAAGGTGCTGCCGCCGCGCATCCCGGTGCCGCCGCCGCTGTCGTTCGCACACGCTTTAGCCGTCGGGCTCAGCACCCTCGGCGCGCTCGGACTGGTCCGCTTCGACGCCGAGCAGCTGGCCGAGGAGCTGGACAAGGAAGCCGAGCGCGCGCACCCGAACCACGACACGCTGACCAACCCCGCGAAGTCGCTGGCGATGCGGTTGGCCGAGCGCGCGCCGCTGCTGTGGGGGCTGGACCCGGTGTCCACCGCGGTGGCCGAGCACGGGGCGTTCGCGCTCGGTGCGCACGCCGCGACGCCCTGCCACGTGGCCGACTACCAGCAGGCCGTGGCGGAGCGCTCCCTGCACCGGGCGGCCGCCTCGGTGGGTTCCGAAGCCGACCTGTTCGCCGACCCTGAGGACAACCCTGGTGCCGCCTTGCGCGTGTTCCTGGTCAGCGCGCGGTACGACGCGCAGGGGGAGGCGCACGAACGGGGCGCGGCGCGGGACCTGCCCGGTGCGGATCTGATCAGCCCGGGTGAATCGGTGCGCGACGACGCGGTCCTGCGGTCCGCGGCGCTGGCCGCCCGGTTCGACCTGGCCGCCGTCTACCTGGGGCTGGCGGCGGGCACGCTGAACGGTCCCGGCTGGCCGGCCCTGGCGATGCACTGAGGGAAGTTTTCAGGGAATGCCCCGATGCCGTCCGGCGGTCCCACGCGGTGTGCTGTGCTGGACGTCGCCGACGAGCGGGCGCGAAGACGAGGAAGCGAGAAACGACTGTGGAGCTACTGCGGAACGCGGTGCGCCCCTATGCGTGGGGCTCGCGTACCGCTATTGCTGATCTGCTCGGTCGGCCCGTCCCCACCCCGCACCCGGAAGCCGAGCTGTGGATGGGCGCGCACCCCGGCGACCCGTCGCGGGTGATCCGGCCCGACGGCGACGAGGTGTCCCTGCTGTCCCTGCTGGAGGAGGACCCGGCGCACCACCTGGGGCCGGTGTGCGCGAAGCGCTGGGGCAGCAGGCTGCCGTTCCTGCTCAAGGTGCTCGCCGCGGACGAACCGCTGAGCCTGCAGGCGCACCCGTCGGCCGAGCAGGCCGCTGCGGGCTTCCGCCAGGAGGAGGAAGCGGGCATCGCCCGCAACGCGCCCAACCGCAACTACCCGGATCCCACCGCCAAGCCCGAACTGGTCTGCGCGCTGACCGAGTTCCACGCGCTGGCCGGGTTCCGCGAGGCCCAGCGCACCGTCCGGCTGCTGGACGAGCTCGCGGTGCCGAGCCTGCGCGCGCACCGGGAGCTCCTCGCCGCGCAGCCCGACGCCGACGGCCTCCGCGCGCTGTTCACCACCTGGATCACGCTGCCGGAGAACTACCTGCGCGAGGTGCTGCCCGAGCTGCTGGAAGCGTGCGTCGAGCACGTGCGCGGGCACGGCGAGTTCGCCCTCGAGTGCCGCACGGTGCTGGAGCTCGGCGAGGCCTACCCGCACGACGCCGGGGTGCTGGCCAGCCTGCTGCTCAACCGCATCGTGCTGCAGCCCGGCGAAGCCATCTTCCTGCCCGCCGGGAACCTGCACGCGTACCTCAACGGCACCGGCATCGAGATCCTGGCCAACTCCGACAACATCCTGCGCTGCGGGCTGACGCCCAAGCACGTCGACGTGCCGGAACTGCTGCGGGTGCTGGACTTCGCCTGCGGCGACATGCGGGTGCTCAAGGGCGAGTCGCTGGACGCCAACCTGACCGCCTACCGGACGCCCGCCGACGAGTTCGAGCTCTCCAGACTGGACTGGACCCCGGCCGAGTCCGGCGTGGTGCACCTGGACTCCCCGGGCCCGCAGATCCTGCTGTGCACGAAGGGCAGCATCCGGCTGACGAGCAGCTCGCACAACGGGTCGCTGCCGCGAGAGCTGCGCTTGGAGCGCGGCCAGTCGGTGTGGCTCGCGGCGTCCGACCCGGCCGTGCAGGTGCGCCCCGCCGAGCTCGACCTCGACGGCCGCGCGCAGGTCTTCCGCGCCGCCGCCGGGGCGTTCTGACCGGTTCCCGGCGACGCAAAAGGGACGTGGGCTGACCATTCGGACGAGTTCCGGAACCCGGCGCCCGAGCGTCTGACCAGCCGGTAGATTCCTCCCGTCACCGACCGGGCGACCGGTCGAACTGCGCACCGCACGGGAGAAGACGTGTCAGCTAGCGGCGGAACCAAGGCGATCTTGGCCGCGCTCACCGCCAACGCGGGGATCGCGGTGGCCAAGTTCACCGGCTTCCTGTTCACCGGCTCGTCGTCGATGCTCGCGGAGTCGGTCCACTCGCTGGCC
Organism: Saccharopolyspora antimicrobica; assembly: GCF_003635025.1. GTDB lineage: Bacteria > Actinomycetota > Actinomycetes > Mycobacteriales > Pseudonocardiaceae > Saccharopolyspora > Saccharopolyspora antimicrobica. The sequence goes on from NZ_RBXX01000002.1 coordinate 3,826,512, forward strand.
GACACCTCCAACCAGGGCCTGCTGCTGCTCGGGCAGAAGACCGCGCAGCGCAAGCCCACCGAGGAGCACCCCTTCGGGTACGGCCGCGACCGCTACTTCTACTCGTTCGTGGTCGCGCTGCTGCTGTTCAGCCTGGGCTCGGTGTTCGCCCTCTACGAGGGCATCCACAAGGTCCAGCACCCGGAGCCGCTCACCTACGCCTGGGTCGCGGTGCTGATCCTGCTGGTCGCGATCGGGCTGGAGACCTACAGCTTCGCCACCGCGATCAAGGAGTCCCGTGAGCTCAAGGGCGGCCTGAGCTGGTGGCAGTTCGTCCGGCAGGCCAAGACGCCGGAGCTGCCGGTGGTGCTGCTGGAGGACCTGGGCGCGCTCGTCGGCCTGGTGCTCGCGCTGTGCGGCGTCGGGCTCACCGTGCTCACCGGCAACCCGGTGTGGGACGGTATCGGCACCACCTGCATCGGGGTGCTGCTCGGCGTGATCGCGATCGTGCTGATCATCGAGACCAAGAGCCTGCTCATCGGCGAGGGCGCCAGCCGGGACGTGCTCACCGAGATCGTCGGCGAGCTGGAGCGCGGCAACGTGGAGAAGGTGATCCACATCCGCACCCAGTACCTCGGTCCGGACGAGCTGCTCGTCGCCGCCAAGATCGGCATGACCCCGTCGATGTCGATCTCCGAGGTGGCCGACGAGATCGACGACGCGGAGGTGCGGATCCGCGCGAAGGTGCCCGCCGCGCGGCTGATCTACCTCGAACCGGACCTGGAGCGGGGTCGCTCGCTGACCCCCTGACCTGCACGAGGACCGCTCCGCCGGTGCCGCTGGGAAGTCGCGGCCCCGGGAGGCTGGCACATGGAGTAGCACGCATCACAAGGAGCTAACGAATGTGCTGGCGGACTCAAGTCACCTGGTTTCGCCCGCAAGACTGCCGAGTTAGGGTGCGACCCACAATTTGGGATTACTGAGGAGGCGACAGTGCCAGGTACTGGGCTGTGGCGAACCAAGTCGGTCGAGCAATCGATCTTGGACACCGACGAGCCGGACACCAAGCTACGCAAGAACCTGGGTACCTGGGACCTGATCGTCTTCGGCGTGTCCGTGGTCATCGGTGCCGGCATCTTCACGCTCGCCGCGCGGACCGCCGGTGACATGACGGGCCCCTCGGTGTCCCTGGCGTTCGTGCTCGCCGCGATCGCCTGCGGGCTCGCGGCGCTCTGCTACGCCGAGTTCGCTTCCACGGTGCCGGTCGCGGGTAGTGCTTACACCTACTCCTACGCGACCTTCGGCGAGTTCATGGCCTGGATCATCGGCTGGGACCTGATCCTGGAGTTCGCCGTCGCCGCGGCGGCGGTCGCCAAGGGCTGGTCGATCTACCTGGAGCAGGTGTTCGGCCTGATCGGGGTGGAGCTGCCGACCTCGTTCGAGTTCGTCGGCGGTCTGCAGTTCGACTGGGGCGCGGTGCTGCTGGTGGCCGTGCTGTGCACGCTGCTGGCGCTGGGCACCAAGCTGTCCGCCCGGGTCAGCCTGGTCATCACGCTGATCAAGGTCTTCGTGGTGCTGCTGGTCATCGTGGTCGGCGTGGCCTACATCAACGCGGACAACTACACGCCGTTCATCCCGCCGGCCACCGAGGCTTCGGCCAGTGACACGCCTGCGATCGAGCAGTCCCTGCTGTCGCTCATCCTCGGCGGTGAGACCAGCACCTTCGGCATCTTCGGCCTGCTGGCCGGTGCGTCGCTGGTGTTCTTCGCCTTCATCGGCTTCGACATCGTCGCGACCACCGCGGAGGAGACCCGCAACCCGCAGAAGAACGCGCCGCGCGGCATCCTCGGCAGCCTCGCGATCGTGACCGTGCTCTACGTGGCCGTCGCGCTGGTGGTCACCGGCATGGTGCCCTACACCGACCTGGCGACCGACGAGTCCGGCACCCGGTCCACGCTGGCCACGGCCTTCGCGCAGCACGGGATCAACTGGGCCGCCGCGATCATCGCGGTCGGTGCGCTGGTCGGTCTGACCACGGTGGTCATGGTCCTGCTGCTGGGCCAGACCCGCGTCCTGTTCGCCATGTCCCGCGACGGTCTGGTGCCGCGCGGCCTGGCCAAGACCGACCCGAAGCGCGGCACCCCCACCCGGGCCACCGTGCTGGTCGGCGTGGTCGTGCTGGTGGCCGCCGGCTTCTTCCCGGCGGACAAGCTCGAAGAGATGGTCAACGTCGGCACGCTGTTCGCGTTCGTGCTGGTCTCGCTGGGCGTCATCGTGCTCCGCCGGACCCGGCCCGACCTGCCGCGCGGCTTCCGCGCCCCGCTGGTGCCGCTGGTGCCGATCCTGGCGATCATCGCCTGCATCTGGCTGATGCTGAACCTGACCGCGCTGACCTGGGTCCGGTTCCTCATCTGGATGGCCGCCGGTGTGGTGATCTACTTCCTCTACGGCCGCAACCACTCGCGGCTGGGGCAGCGGATCAAGAACGGTGACATCGCCTCCGGCGGTGAAGTGCCCCGGGGCTCCGGCTCGAGCGAGTAGTTCCCGGTAGCAAGCAGTGCGGCGGCGCCGTCCCGGTGGGGCGGCGCCGCCGTTTTTCGCGTGGGCCTCCGGTGCGGGCGCGTCACGCGGGGGTCGAGCCGTCCGGCACCGGAATCGAACAGATGTTCACCTGTGCGAGTGATGAAATCCGCTGGTCGGCGTCGGATCATGGGATCCATGGAACTCATCACGACAGAATCCGGGAACCACCGGCGAACCACGAACCACCCGGCGAGTGCTGGTGCACCGGCACCTCATCGGTCCGCTGCGCGAAGAGCGCTGAGCGGACATCCACCGTTGCGCTCGGGCATCTGCAGAGCCCCGGTGCGCGCCGGTCCGCGCCGCAGGGGCGGGCGGCTCAGCGCTCGCCGGTGCCCAGCGCCAGCGCGCGCTCCCACGGGGCCCTGCGACCGCGGGGCTCGGTGATCTCGGGCAGCACCGACGGCTTGGGGCGGGACTTCGCGTCCTTGGGCTCCGGTGCGGTTTCGGGCACGACCTCGTCGTCCTGAGCCGGCTCGGGCTCGTCGGCCGCGTGGGTCAGCTCCTCGACGGAGTCGGTGAGGGATCCGCCGTCGCCGCCCTGCGCGGTCAGCTGCGAGGCCTTCGGAGCGCTGGGCACGGCCGGGGCCTGCGCAGGCGTGGGCGTCTGCGGGCGCAACGGCAGCGTGGCGCCGCGGACCGGGGTCTCCAGGCCTGCTGCCATCGCGACCGCGCGGTCCCACTCGGGGTCGCCCGGGTAGTCGCTGTGCCCCAGCACGCCCGGCACCCAGCGGCGGCAGGCGAACGGCCCGCGCTGCGGGTCGGGCAGCCAGTGGTCGCCGCCGAGCACCAGCGCGCCGGTCGGGCCGCGGGTGGCGGCGGGCAGCGGGCCCTCGGTGCCGTCGGCGCGGAAACCGACGCCGATCAGCATGCCGTCGTAGACCTGCCGGTTCCAGGTGGTCACGGCTCCGCCGAGCGGGTCGGTGCCGCGGCACAGCGAGCGCCAGCGCCCACCGAGCGTTCCGGCGAGGTCGCGCAGCGAGGTGTGCGGCACCACGCCGGGGAAGGCGCGCGGGTACGCCCACTGCAGCTGGGAGCCCGCGGTGACCAGCCCGACGCGCTCGCGGTCGGCTTCGGGCAGCGAGTCGAGCAACCGGGCGGTCGCCACGGCGGCGAGCAGGCTGCCCTGGCTGTGCCCGACGAGCACGACGCGGGTGTTCGGGTCGGCCAGGTGCTCGGTGGCGCGATCGGCGAGCTCGGGGATGACCTTCAGGGCGTAGCAGGGCGGCACCACCGGGTGCGCCTCGCGCGGCCAGAAGAGCACGAGATCGCAGAGCACGCCGAGGTAGCGGGCGGTGTCCTTCTTGCCCGCCGCGCGGAAGACCATCCGCAACAACCCGGCGGCCAGCGCTGCCAGCGAGGCGACACCGATCGCGACCAGCCAGCCGGTGTCCATCAGAGGAGGGAGGTCGATGGTTCGGACGATCACGGTCACCGCGGTGCTGATCGCCAGCACTCCGGCGGTCACCAGGATGGCGACGTGGGAGTAGCGGCGCTGCAGGGCAGCCCACTTCCAGGCGTTCGCGGCGGCGCGCTGGTCCTCGGGGCGCCCGGCGTGCAGCAGCGCGATCTCGTCCGGGATGGAGCTGTCGTCGTCGGTGCGAGCGGTTCGCCAGCGCTTCAGCAGCATCAACGGGATGCCGATGACCGCGGCCAGCGCCAGCAGCACGGCGGTAGCGCCCCAGAAGACCGTGACGTCGTTGAACGCTTCCGGCAGCTCCGGTCCTGAAGAGCCGGGTGCGTCGTCGACGACGAGGGTCTGGCGCACGGTGAACGCGAGCCCGGCTCCGAAGCCGGCGCCGAGCATGCAGGCGAACATCAGCACGGGAGCGGACATCCACCCGCCGGCCCACGGCCGGAGCGGTGGCGGGCAGGACTTCCAGGTGCTGCGGGCCAGCAGCGTGGCAGGGGTGAGCAGGACCGCGACGGCGACGCAGGCGATCACCAGGGTGCTGGTGATCGCGTCGATCGTCGGGCCGGAGCCCGGCAGCGGCCCGACGAGCGAACCGGGGAGCAGCGCGACCGACGCCAGCAGCAGCGCGGCGGTGGTGATCAGCGCCCGGCGCGAGGTGCGGCTGAACAGCGTCCGCAGCACCTTCTCCTTGCCGTCCGGGTACATCCGGGCGGGGTCGTCGAGGGCGATCGTGCCGATCACGCAGACGCCGATCAGCGCGGCGGCGAGGATCCACCGCGGATCCGCGGTGGTCAGGAACGGCCCGCCGAGCGCGAGCATGGCCACGGTGGCCAGCGCGGCGATCACGTGCAGGGCGCGCAGCGCGGGGGTGTCCGGGTCGGAGACGACGTTCGCACCGGGCAGCATCGGGGCGCGCGCGGAGTGCTGCGGCTTGTCCGTCTTCGGTGCCGAGACCTGCCAGGACACAGTGGACAGACGATGCATGAGGAGGATGATCAGCGCGATCGGCAGCAGCGCCACCGAGGAGCGCAGCACGTCGGCGGAGCGGACCGCGTCCGGCACGAACTCGAGGCAGGCCGCACCGGGGCTCAGGCACTGCGCGGCCACCAGGTCGAGGCTGACCACGGTGAGCTGGGCGACGAACAGCATGGTCAGCAGCAGCGCGGAAAGCCGGAGCAGGGCGCGCAACGTCGTGGCGAGCGCTCGGCTGATCGGGTTGCCGCTGCGGACCGGCGGCAGCATCCAGTGCGCCATGTTCGCCAGGGCGAACGGGAACAGCAGCGCCCAGGTCGCCTTCGCCAGGCCACCGGAGGTCATGCCGCCCCAGACGTAGCCCTCGACGATCCGGGGCACCGAGCGGTCACCGGTCGACAGCACCGGCCCCGGCACGGGCCGGCGCAACCGGTCCGCCGGGCGCATGATCCGCCCGACGCCGTCACCCGCGACGTCGACCGAAGCGACGGAGTCGGTCAGCTCGTCGCCGGTGGCGCCGAGGATTCCGTGCACCCGCAGCTCGACCACGCGGGTGTCGGGCCCGGGAATCTGCACTGGATCCTCCCGATTCGTCGTGATCATCGAGCACCGATGATCGATTCTCCACGGCAGGTCGACATCTGGCGAGCTCTGCGCCCATGATTCTGATCGCCCGGACCGCCCGCTGTCCCGGGATCGGCCGACTCCACCCGACCAGACGCATCCGCCGTCGACGAATCCCCGCGAACACCGATCTCCGGTCGGCATGGCCGAACCCGCAGGGCGCCGGTGCCCGGCGCCGGATCGCGGAAGCCCCGCGATCCGGCAGCGCAAGGATCACCCGGCGGTGGTGATCTCGGGTTCGTGGCGGACCGGGAAGTTGACCGAGTTCGCGATGTAGCACTTGCGGTGGGCCTGTGCGTGCAGTTCGCGGGCCTTCGGCAGCGTCGCCGGGTCCGCGATCACCACCTTCGGGCGGAGGACGACCTCGGTGAAGTGGCCGCCGGTCTCGGGCACCTCGACCATGGTCGCGCTCACCTCGTCGCGGTAGTCGGTGACCACGACACCGGAGCTGCTGCACAGCGCCAGGTACCAGAGCATGTGGCACTCGGACAGCGCCGCGACCAGGAAGTCCTCCGGGTTGGGCAGATTCGGGTCGCCGCGGAACGCCGGGTCTGCCGAAGCGGTCAGCGGCGGCTTCCCGGCCATCTCCACCACGTGCTCGCGGCTGTACCCACGGTAGGAGGTCGTGCCCTCGCCGGTGTTGCCGGTCCACGTCACCGTCAGCTGATACGTGTGCGTCTTCTGCATACAGTCGGTATACAACCTGTGCCACCCAGTGGCAACGCGGATTTCCGCTGGGCGGAGCGCGCCGGGGGAGGCCGTCGGAAGGACTCGCGGCGTTCGACTACCGTCGATGCCGTGGGTCGACTGATCGTCATCGAAGGCTTGGACGGCGCGGGCAAGCGCACCTTCGCCAACGGCATCACCGCGGAGCTCACCGCCCGCGGCCGCTCGGTGGCGCGCGCCGCGTTCCCGCGCTACACCGACGACGTCCACGGTGAGCTCATCGGCGAGGCGCTGCGCGGCGGCCACGGCGACCTCGGCGACTCCGTCTACGGCATGGCCGTGCTCAACGCGCTCGACCGCCGCTCCGCGGCAGCCGCGCTCCGCGACGACCTCCGCACCCACGACGTCCTCCTGCTCGACCGCTACGTCGCCTCGAACGCCGCCTACGGCGCCGCCCGGCTCCACCAGGACAGCAGCGGCGACTTCGTCGCCTGGGTCCAGGAGCTGGAGACCGGGCGCTTCGCGCTGCCCAAGCCGGATCTGCAGATCCTGCTCCAGGTCCCGACGGAGGTGGCGGCCCAGCGGGCCGAGCACCGCGAACGCACCGAAGCGGACCGCCAGCGCGACAACTTCGAGTCCGACGCAGGGCTGCAGAAGCGCTGCGGCGAGGTCTACGCCCAGCTGGCGGCGGCAGGCTGGTGGTCGCCGTGGCTCGTGGTGGACGGTTCCGCGCAGGTCGACTTCGCCGCGATCGTCGACGAGCACGTGCTGGCCTGACCGGAGCACTCCCCGGGAGCGCTGTCGGCCCTCGGCGAGGTGGCCGGTGAGCGGCCCAGATCACCCGGGCACTGCTCCATTCGGCGGTATGAGCTGGGCTTTTCCGAGTATCAACGGCCCGACCTGCGATGACGATCAGCGGGTGCGTGCACGGCAGCCGGTGCAGAAGTGCAACCATGTTGGACATGAAGGCACGCGTGCTCGTGGTGGACGACGATCCGGCCCTGGCCGAAATGCTGACCATCGTGCTCCGGGGAGAGGGGTTCGAGACCGCCGTCGTCAGCGATGGCACCAAGGCGCTGCCTGCCCTGCGGGAGCTCAAGCCGGACCTGGTCCTGCTGGACCTGATGCTGCCCGGGATGAACGGCATCGACGTCTGCAAGGCCATCCGCACCGAGTCCGTCGTGCCGATCGTGATGCTGACGGCCAAGAGCGACACCGTGGACGTCGTGCTCGGCCTGGAGTCGGGCGCCGACGACTACGTGGTCAAGCCGTTCAAGCCGAAGGAGCTGGTGGCCCGGCTGCGCGCCCGGCTGCGCCGCACCGATGCCGAACCGGCCGAGGTGCTCACCATCGGCGACGTGACCATCGACGTGCCCGGCCACGAGGTGACCAGGGACGGCCAGCCGATCGCGCTGACCCCGCTGGAGTTCGACCTGCTGGTGGCGCTGGCCCGCAAGCCGCGCCAGGTCTTCACCCGCGAGGTCCTGCTGGAGCAGGTCTGGGGATACCGCCACGCGGCGGACACGCGCCTGGTCAACGTGCACGTCCAGCGCCTGCGCTCGAAGGTGGAGCGCGACCCGGAGCGCCCCGAGGTGGTGCTGACGGTGCGCGGTGTCGGTTACAAGGCCGGCCCTCCGTGATCGGCTGACCGGAACTGGAGCGCCTGCTCGCCGAGCGGGCGCTCTTCGCATGTCGAGGGCCGGTGCGGCCCGCGGATCGGCCCCCTGGCACAGTTTTCCAACCGGGTCGTAATCGTGGAGGGCGACGGTTGTCGTGAACGTGTGGACGCGTCGAAGCCGCTGGGTGCGGCGGCTGGTGAGTCGTGTCCAGGAGGAGGTCCGCGACCGCTGGCGCCGCTTCGAAGCGCTCTGGCGCCGTTCGATGCAGTTGCGCGTGGTGGTCAGCACCCTGGCGCTCTCGCTGGCCGTGGTGATCGTGCTGGGCATGGTGCTGCAGTGGCAGATCACCGCCCAGCTGCTGGACTCCAAAGAGGACGCCGCGATCACCCAGGTCGAGACAAGTCTGCCGATCCTGGAGCGCGAGCTCACCGCGGTGGACCCCAACTCCGACACCATCGACGAGCAGCTGGCGGCCGCGCTGAACCGGCTCACCACGTCCTCCTCCGGCCAGTCCAAGGCTGAGACGGTGGCCGGTGCGTTCACCCCGGTGCTGGTCGACGGGCTCGCCCCGGTCGAGCGCCGCGCCCAGCCCTCGGCGGGCCCGGTGGAGGACGTGCCGGAGGACCTGCGCCTGTTCGCCGAGCGCGGCCAGCTCGCGACCAAGATCTGGACCGTGTCGCGGGAGAGCGGCCCGGTCACGATGCTGATCGTGGGCACACCGGTGGGCAGCGCCACCCGGTCGCTGCAGCTGTACATGATGTTCCCCCTCAGCGCGGAGCAGGGCACCCTCCAGGTCGTGCAGCAGACCCTGCTGATCAGCGGTGCGGTGCTGCTGGTCCTGCTCGGACTGATCACGAATTTGGTGACCAGGCAGATCGTGCGCCCGGTGCGGCAGGCCGCGCAGATCGCCGAGCAGCTCGCCGAGGGCGACCTGGACAAGCGCATGCGGGTGATCGGCGAGGACGACGTCGCCCGCCTGGCCGAGTCGTTCAACGAGATGGCCGACAGCCTCAAGCAGCAGATCACGCAGCTGGAGGAGTTCGGCCAGCTGCAGCGCCGGTTCACCTCCGACGTCTCGCACGAGCTGCGCACCCCGCTGACGACGGTGCGGATGGCCGCCGACGTGCTGCACGCCTCCCGCGAGCAGTTCCCGCCCGGCCTGTCCCGCTCCACCGAGCTGCTGGTCGACGAGCTGGATCGCTTCGAGCTGCTGCTGGCCGACCTGCTGGAGATCTCCCGGCTGGACGCCGGGGTCGCCGACCTGTCCGCCGAACAGGTCGACCTCGTCGAACTGGTGGAGCGCTCGGTGGAGGCCCTGCGCCCGATCGCCGACGAGGGCGGCGTCGAGCTGCGGGTGATCGTGCCCGCCTGCGGAGCCGCGGAGCTGGACATCGTCGCGGACGCCCGCCGCGTCGAGCGGATCATGCGGAACCTGGTGGCCAACGCGATCGACCACGCCGAGGGCGGGCCGGTCGAGATCCGCTTCGGCAGCAACGAGCAGGCCGTCGCGGTGACCGTCCGGGACTACGGCGTCGGCCTGCGCTCCGGGGAGGCCGAGCTGGTGTTCACCAGGTTCTGGCGCGCCGACCCGTCCCGGAACCGGCGCACCGGCGGCACCGGGCTGGGGCTGTCGATCAGCCAGGAGGACGCCCGGTTGCACGGCGGAGCGCTGGACGCCTGGGGCGAGCCGGGCGAAGGCTCGTGCTTCCGCGTCACCCTTCCCCGCCATCCGGGCGCGGAGTTCGACAGCAACCCGCTGCCGCTGCCCGGCACGCGCCGCATCGCCGCGCCGGAAGCACTGCTGGCGGCGTCGGTGGAGCGGCCGCAGGACGGCGAAGCCGGTGAGGGCGAGATCCAGGATCGCGGTCCCGCGCGGCTGTCCGAGAACACCTGGGAGGACGAATGATGGTCGGCCGCGCCACTCGCTGGCTGGCGGTGCTCTCGGTGCTGCTGGTTCCGCTGACGGCGTGCGCGTCGATCCCGGAGGAGTCGGACCCGGTCGCGGTGCGGGAGGCCGACGAGCGTAACACCACGACGGAGGTGACCCCGCCGCCGGACAACCTCGACCCGCTGGGCCTGGTCCGCCGGTTCGTGGACTCCGCGTCCCCGGCCAGCAACCACGAGGCGGCCCGGATGCACCTCGACGACCTGCAGGCCAAGCAGTGGTCGCCCGGCCCCGACCTGCTGATCGTGGACAACGTCGACACCATCCCGGCGCCGCCGCCGGAACCGCTGCCCGAGGGCGTGCAGCTGGTGACCGTGCAGGCCGACCGGGTCGGCCGGCTGCTGAAGGACTCCTCCTTCGTGCCCGACGTCGGCGAGTACGAGACCACCGTGCGGGTCGAGCTCCAGCCCGACGGGAAGTGGCGGATCGCCTCACCGCCCGCCGAGATGGTGGTGAGCCGGGATGCCTTCAGCAGCGTCTACCGCTCGGTGCCGATCTACTTCCTCGACCACGACTCGACCGGCGTGGTGCCGGACCTGCGCTACGTGGCCTCGCAACCGGCCAGCACGCTGCCGCGCCGGGTCATCGACCTGCTGACCGCCGGCCCGTCGGAGCGGATGCAGTCGGCGCTGCGCACCGCCATCCCGCCCGGTGTGCACCCGCGCACCAACACCAGCGAGGCCACCGGTGACGGGGCCCTGGAGGTCAACCTCAGCAAGCTCGGCGAGGTCTCCGACGAGAAGCGGTGGCTGATCGCCGCCCAGGTCGTGTTCACCCTGCAGAAGGTCAGCAACGCGCGGGTGCGGTTGCAGGAGGAGGGCCTGCCGCTGCTGGCCACCGAGCAGGACCTGTGGCCGACCGACCTCGCCCGCTACGAGATCGACAACATGCCGCGCCAGGACCTGGGCGGCCTGGCCGTGATCGACGAGCGGATCAAGCGGCTGGACAGCCGCGCCGACCCGATCCCCGGGCCGGCCGGATCCGGCGAGTACCAGGTGCTCCGGGCCGGGCAGTCGCCGGACGGGCGCAAGATCGCCGCGGTGACCCGCCGCTCCCCGGACGAGGTGGTGCTGCGGGTCGGGCCCTACGGCGAGTCGCTGCACGAGCTCGGCGCGCTGGGCAGCTTCATGAGCAAGCCGACCTGGCGCGGCAACGACGAGGTGTGGACCGTGATCGGCGGGCGCGACGTGATCCGGGCGCGCAGCGGCGAAAGCGGCTGGACCGTGCAGCGGGTCGACTCCGCGCAGTTCGCCGGCGGGCGGCAGATCACCGACCTGCGGCTGTCGCGCGACGGCACCAGGGCCGCGGCGGTGATCGACGGCAAGCTCGTGGTCAGCGCGGTGGCCGACCGGGACGGCGCGGTCGTGCTGGAGCGCCCGACCACCCTGCCCAACCCGCAGGGCGCGCAGATCCTGGGCCTGGAGTGGCGGGACAAGGAGTCCCTGGCGGTGATCACCGACAGCAACGGCTTCCCGGTCTACGACGTGTCGGTGGACGGATTCCGCTGGCGGGCCTACACCTCGGCCAACCTCGGGCAGCCGATGAAGACGATCACGGTGGGGCCCGGCCCGACGGTGATCGTCGCCGATCGCAGCAGCATCTGGTCATCGCCGGAGCCGGGCGACGTGTGGTCCCTGCTGGAACCCCGCATCGGCAGCAGTTCCCTGCCCTTCTTCCCCGGCTGACCGGGCGTCGGCGTCGGCGACCAGCAGTCACCGGCATCGATCGGACTCGTGACAGTCGATCGGGTGAGGGAGGGATCGGTGCCCGACATTCGCCGGTGAGTCGTCCGACCGGTCCGGGCCATGATCGCCCGATGCGCGCTTCCTGGCTCCGCGACGGTGTTTCCGGCCTGGTCGACCTGCTGCTGCCGCTGCACTGCGCGGGCTGCGGCGCGGCGGCCACGGCGTGGTGCTCGGCATGCTCCCGCGAACTCGGCGGCCTCCACCGCGTCGAGCGCCCGCTGCTGCCACCCTCGCCACCGGCGTACGCGCTCGGCCGCTACCGCGGCGCCGCCCGCCGCGCGGTGCTCGCCTACAAGGAATCCGGGCAACGCCACCTCGCCGACCCGCTGGCCCGGCACCTGACCACAGGCCTGCGCGCGATCACCGCGCAGCACCGGCTCGACCACCGCTGGTGGCTGGTGCCCGCGCCGTCGCGAGCCATCGCGGCCCGCCGCCGCGGCGGCGCGCACATGTGCCGCATCGCGCACCGGATGGCGACCCGGCTGACCGCGGCGGGCTGGCCGACCGAGGTGGCCGACTGCTTGGTGACCGCTCGCACGGCAGCGGACTCGGCCGGCCTCGATGCGGCTGAACGGGTGCGCAACCTGTCTGGCCGAGTGCTCCTCCAGAACGGTCGACTTCCCCCGCGAGACGCCCAGCTCGTCCTGATCGACGACGTCATCACCACCGCGGCCACCGCGACGGCCTGCCTGGAGGCGCTCGGAACCGCAGGTCGAGCGTTCGAGGCGGTGCTCGCGCTGACCGCGACGGCCGGTTGAGTGGAACGGGTGAACCACCCTTGTCCGAACGGCCGCGGGAACTTCTCCCGCCGGGCGTTCGTTTTCCGTTTGTGAGCAGGCAGAACCCGCCCCCACCACGGTCTCGCGCGGCGCAGTCGCGGCGAGCGGCCGAACGGGTGAAAATTCGGGGTGGAAGGTCCCTGCGAGCACCGTCCGCGCACGCTCCGCGCGTGCTTCGAACGGTCGTACCAATCACGCTCGGTGGCCGCTTGACTTCGCCCGACCCGGGGGGTGTCACAAATCGGTAAACCGAGCTAACGTGCCACTCAATCCAGCCAACCCCTGGCGGAGGGAAGGAGCGAAATCCCATGTCCCTGGCGCCGGAAGCGAGCTGATCGCGCTGTCTGGCGCCGCGCACCTCTCCTACGGAATCGGAGGTCGTGAATGGATATCGTCGTCAAGGGTCGAAACGTCGCGGTTCCCGAGCACTACCGGGACCACGTCAACGCCAAGTTGACCCGACTTGAGCGGTACAACAGGAAGGCAATCCGGGCGGACGTGGAGCTCTTCCACGAGCGCAACCCCCGTCAGGCCAAGAACTGCCAGCGAGTCGAGATCACCCTGGTGGGCAAGGGCACACCCGTTCGCGCCGAGGCCTGCGCCGGCGACTTCTACGCCGCGCTCGATGCCGCAACGACCAAGCTGGAGAGCCGACTCCGGCGCATGCACGACCGTAGAAAGGTGCACTACGGACAGCACAACCCGACTTCCGTGGCAGAGGCGACCGCAGCGATGGCGGACCGACCCGTGGTGATGGGTGCCGCAGCGGCTGAGGGCCGCACCACGCTGCTCGAAGCGCCCCAGGAAGCATCCGAGTACGAAGTGCCCGGACAGCGCGTGGCCGAGAACGGGTACGAACCCGGGCGCATCGCCCGGGAGAAGGAGCACTCGGCCAAACCCATGACGGTCGACCAGGCCCTTTACCAGATGGAGCTGGTCGGGCACGACTTCTACCTCTTCTCCGACGCCGACAGCGGTAGGCCGAGCGTGGTCTACCGGAGGAAGGGATTCGACTACGGAGTGATCAGATTGGCGGACGCCCTGTAGGGCGAGTCTGCGCCAACGCCGACCCGAACGGCTGTCCCCCGCGTACCGTGGTCCGCGGGGGACAGCTGCGTGTGAGGGGCCGCCATCCGACAGCACCGGATGACCGGTTCTCGCCACCAGCTCTAATACGATGGCCACAAAGCGTCCGTGACGGACGCGTCACGATCAGCTAGTGAGGTCGACCGGATGGTCCTGTCCCGACTGCTCCGCGCCGGCGAGGGCAAGATGCTCAAGCGCCTGCGCGGCATCGCAGCGCACATCAATGAGCTCGAAGGAGACGTCGCCGCTCTGTCCGACGCCGAGCTGCGGGGCAAGACCGACGAGTTCAAACGCCGCCACGCCGACGGGGAATCGCTCGACGAGCTGCTGCCTGAGGCCTTCGCGGTGGCCCGCGAAGGGGCCAAGCGCACGCTCGGCCAACGCCACTACGACGTGCAGCTGATGGGTGGTGCGTCGCTGCACCTGGGCAACATCTCCGAGATGAAGACCGGTGAGGGCAAGACCCTCACCTGCGTGCTGCCCGCCTACCTCAACGCGATCACCGGCAAGGGCGTGCACGTCGTCACGGTCAACGACTACCTGGCCCGCCGCGACGCCGAGTGGATGGGCCGCGTGCACCGCTTCCTCGGCCTGGAAGTCGGCGCGATCCTCTCCGAGATGACCCCGGAGCAGCGGCGCAAGGCCTACGCGGCGGACGTCACCTACGGCACGAACAACGAGTTCGGCTTCGACTACCTGCGCGACAACATGGCCTGGAGCCTCGCCGACTGCGTGCAGCGCGGGCACAACTTCGCCATCGTCGACGAGGTCGACTCCATCCTGATCGACGAGGCCCGGACCCCGCTGATCATCTCCGGCCCCGCGGACCAGTCGTCCCGCTGGTACCAGGAGTTCGCCCGGCTCGCCCCGATGCTCGAGCGCGACAAGCACTACGAGGTCGACGAGCGCAAGCGCACCGTCGGAGTCACCGAGGACGGCGTCTCGATCATTGAGGACCAGCTCGGCATCGAGAACCTCTACGAGGCCGCGAACACCCCGCTGGTCGGCTACCTGAACAACGCGCTCAAGGCCAAGGAGCTCTACCACCGCGACAAGGAGTACATCGTCCGCGACGGCGAAGTGCTGATCGTCGACGAGTTCACCGGCCGCATCCTGGCCGGTCGCCGCTTCAACGAGGGCATGCACCAGGCGATCGAGGCCAAGGAAGGCGTCGAGATCAAGGCCGAGAACCAGACGCTGGCCACGATCACGCTGCAGAACTACTTCCGCCTCTACGACAAGCTCGGCGGCATGACCGGTACCGCCGAGACCGAGGCGGCCGAGTTCCACACCACCTACAAGCTCGGCGTGGTGCCGATCCCGACCAACGAGCCGCTGGCCCGCATGGACCAGCCGGACCTGGTCTACAAGACCGAGCCCGCCAAGTTCGAGGCGGTCGCCGAGGACATCGAGGAGCGCCACCAGGCCGGGCAGCCGGTGCTGGTCGGCACCACCAGCGTCGAGCGCTCCGAGTACCTGTCGAAGCTGCTGACCCAGCGGGGCATCCCGCACAGCGTGCTCAACGCGAAGAACCACTCGCGCGAGGCCGCGATCATCGCGGAGGCCGGCCGCAAGGGCGCCGTCACCGTCGCCACCAACATGGCCGGTCGCGGTACCGACATCGTGCTGGGCGGCAACGTCGACCACCTCTCCGACGCCGAACTCCGCTCCCGCGGCCTGGACCCGGTGGAGAACCGCGAGGAGTACGAGGCCGAGTGGCCCGCGGTGGTGAAGAAGATCAAGGCGCAGGCCGAGGCCGAAGCCGAGGAAGTCCGCGCCAGCGGCGGTCTCTACGTGCTCGGCACCGAGCGCCACGAGTCCCGGCGCATCGACAACCAGCTGCGCGGTCGTTCCGGCCGCCAGGGCGACCCCGGCGAGTCCCGGTTCTACCTGTCGCTGGGCGACGAGCTGATGCGGCGGTTCAACGCGGCCATGGTCGAGACGGTGATGACCCGCCTCAAGGTGCCCGACGACGTGCCGATCGAGCACAAGATGGTCAGCCGCGCGATCCGCAGCGCGCAGACCCAGGTCGAGCAGCAGAACATGGAGATCCGCAAGAACGTCCTCAAGTACGACGAGGTCATGAACCAGCAGCGGACCGTCATCTACGACGAGCGGCGCCGGGTGCTGGCCGGTGAGGACCTGCAGGAGCAGGTGAACCACATGCTCACCGACGTGGTCACCGCCTACGTCGACGCGGAGACCGCCGACGGCTACTCCGAGGACTGGGACTTCGAGAAGCTCTGGACCGCGCTGAAGACGCTCTACCCGGTGGGCATCAGCTGGGAAGAGCTCGTCGATTCCGACGAGGACCTCACCAGGGAACGCCTGCTGGAGATCGTCCTGGAGGACGCGCGCGAGGCCTACGCCAAGCGCGAGGCCGAGGTCGACGGGAAGGTCGGCGCCGGTGCGATGCGCGAGCTGGAGCGCCGGGTGGTGCTCAGCGTCCTGGACCGCAAGTGGCGCGAGCACCTCTACGAGATGGACTACCTCAAGGAGGGCATCGGGCTGCGCGCGATGGCGCAGCGCGACCCGCTGATCGAGTACCGCCGCGAGGGCTTCGACATGTTCGGGGCGATGCTGGAGGCGCTCAAGGAGGAGTCCGTCGGATTCCTGTTCAACGTCCAGGTCGAGGCGGCGGAACCGCAGCCCGCGCCGGAGCAGCCCGCCGTCCCGGTGTCGGTGAGCCAGGTCGGCAGCGGAACCCCCGACGTCCAGCAGACCCCGCCACCGGCACCGCAGCCGAAGCGGGCCCGGCCGGCGTCCGCGGGACCGGCGCTGAGCCAGCTGGGCGGTGCGCCGGCGGCTGGCGGCGACAACGTCCCCAGCGCTCTTCGCGGCAAGGGCCTCGGCAGCCCGGAGCAGCAGCGGCTGAACTACTCCGGGCCGAACGAGACCGGCGGTGTCGAGACCAGCAGCGATGACGCGCAGGGCCCGGAAGCCCGCGGCGGCACCCGCCGCGAGCGGCGGGCGGCTCAGCGCGCCGAGTCGAAGAAGAACCGCCGGCGCTGATCAGACAGGGGACAGGCGAGTGCACACCCAGCGCTCGCCGTCCCGCTCGACGCGCAGCACCAAGGCCCGGACCCGGTCGTGCGTTCCGACGACCATGCACGCCTCCACCGCGAACTCGGTGATCGGGCAGGCGTGCACGGAACGCACCCGGTGCTCCGGGCCTTGTGCTGCGTGCAGCCGGGTGGTCAGCAGCAGTGCGGCCACCCGCGCGGACACGTGCTCGCCGATCTCGTGCACGGTCCGCCTGCCGGAGAGCACGTCGAAGACGTGCCCGCCGACGTGCGTCGCGATGGCGACGGCGCTGCGCCCACCGGGATCATCGGTGGTGAGCGCGGCGATCGGTGCGTCGAGCGTGAGGACTGCGGTCATGGCGCCTCCGGGGCCGAATTGGAAGAACTCCTCGCAGTACTGAGGAAGTTGCCCCCGGAATCAGGTCACTTTTCGCCGCAGACCGCCTGATCGTGTGGGTTACCGTGCTGCCCGTGGAACTCAGGGGATTGCTGCTGGACTACGCCGGGGTGCTGGACGATCGGGGCCGCGCGGGCGCACCGCCGTTGCTCGAAGTCGCGCACCACGCGCGTCGGAGCGGGATCAGCACCGCGGTGGTGTCCAACGCCAGCGGCTTGCCGGACCCGCGAATCGCCGACCTCTTCGACACCGTCGTGCTCTCCGGTGCGGTGGCCGTCGCGAAACCGAGTCGCGAGATCTACTTGCTGACCGCGCGCCGGCTGGGGCTGGAACCGGGGCAGTGCGTGTTCGTGGACGACCTCCAGCGGAACGTGGTCGGCGCGGTGGACGCGGGAATGGTCGGAGTGCACCACCGGGGCGTCGATTCGACGATCGCCGAGCTGACCGTCCTCTTCGACCTCCAGTTGCCGCCTGACCTGGTGGTTCGCGGTTAAAGGGGGGTGGTGTTCAGGGGGTGTTCGGGGGTCTGTAAAGTTCTACGAGTCAGAGCGACACGGGCCGGGAAAACCGGAACGGGCCTGACACGGGGTCACGAACCAAGCTCCCACGAACGGTGGTAGAGTGGGTGAGCCCGAAACGGCAAGACTTTGAAAATGCGAAACGCTTGCACGTGTTGAAAACTACAGACCGCTTCGATATCCGGTAGATAACGAATTGGACGCGGGAAACGAGAGTGACCCCCCGATTTGACTCCGGAAAACGGGATGGTCTAGAGTGGTAAACACGAAAGCGAACAGAGGAAATGCTCCCCGGAGCTTGCTGGTTTTGAAATGGCCGGTGGTGATGGTGTGGGTGTGTTCTTTGAGAACTCAACAGCGGACTGTTTTGGTTAGTGTTCTTTAATGCCCCCGACCAAACGTGGTTTTGGTTGGTGGTTTCTTTGAGTATGACGCTCGCCTTCGGGTTTGAGTGTCTGCTGGGATTGTTCAACAGCATTGTTGGAGAGTTTGATCCTGGCTCAGGACGAACGCTGGCGGCGTGCTTAACACATGCAAGTCGAACGCTGAAGCACCTTCGGGTGTGGATGAGTGGCGAACGGGTGAGTAACACGTGGGCAATCTGCCCTGCACTCTGGGATAAGCCTTGGAAACGGGGTCTAATACCGGATATGACACTTCACCGCATGGTGGGGTGTGGAAAGTTCCGGCGGTGCAGGATGAGCCCGCGGCCTATCAGCTTGTTGGTGGGGTAGTGGCCTACCAAGGCGACGACGGGTAGCCGGCCTGAGAGGGTGACCGGCCACACTGGGACTGAGACACGGCCCAGACTCCTACGGGAGGCAGCAGTGGGGAATCTTGCGCAATGGGCGAAAGCCTGACGCAGCAACGCCGCGTGGGGGATGACGGCCTTCGGGTTGTAAACCTCTTTCGACATCGACGAAGCCTTCGGGTGACGGTAGGTGTATAAGAAGCACCGGCTAACTACGTGCCAGCAGCCGCGGTAATACGTAGGGTGCGAGCGTTGTCCGGATTTATTGGGCGTAAAGAGCTCGTAGGCGGTCTGTCGCGTCTATCGTGAAAACCGGGAGCTTAACTCCTGGCTTGCGGTGGATACGGGCAGACTTGAGTTCGGTAGGGGAGACTGGAATTCCTGGTGTAGCGGTGAAATGCGCAGATATCAGGAGGAACACCGGTGGCGAAGGCGGGTCTCTGGGCCGATACTGACGCTGAGGAGCGAAAGCGTGGGGAGCGAACAGGATTAGATACCCTGGTAGTCCACGCCGTAAACGTTGGGCGCTAGGTGTGGGGATGGGTTCCACTGTTTCCGTGCCGTAGCTAACGCATTAAGCGCCCCGCCTGGGGAGTACGGCCGCAAGGCTAAAACTCAAAGGAATTGACGGGGGCCCGCACAAGCGGCGGAGCATGTGGATTAATTCGATGCAACGCGAAGAACCTTACCTGGGTTTGACATGCACTAGACAGCCCCTGAGAGGGGGTTTCCCTTGTGGTTGGTGTACAGGTGGTGCATGGCTGTCGTCAGCTCGTGTCGTGAGATGTTGGGTTAAGTCCCGCAACGAGCGCAACCCTTGCCCTACGTTGCCAGCGGGTTATGCCGGGGACTCGTGGGGGACTGCCGGGGTCAACTCGGAGGAAGGTGGGGATGACGTCAAGTCATCATGCCCCTTATGCCCAGGGCTTCACACATGCTACAATGGCTGGTACAGAGGGTTGCGATACTGTGAGGTGGAGCGAATCCCTTAAAGCCGGTCTCAGTTCGGATCGGGGTCTGCAACTCGACCCCGTGAAGTCGGAGTCGCTAGTAATCGCAGATCAGCATTGCTGCGGTGAATACGTTCCCGGGCCTTGTACACACCGCCCGTCACGTCATGAAAGTCGGTAACACCCGAAGCCCATGGCCCAACCCTTGTGGGGGGAGTGGTCGAAGGTGGGACTGGCGATTGGGACGAAGTCGTAACAAGGTAGCCGTACCGGAAGGTGCGGCTGGATCACCTCCTTTCTAAGGAGCAACAAACACCCCGACCACTGGTTGGGAGTGTTCACAACTGACGAGGCGAATGTTCTCGTGTTGTGACGCTCAATGGATTGTGGAACACACTAACTTTCTGCGCTCTGGTAGCGCGGCGAAATGGTCCGCTGTTGGGTATCTGAGAGAACACGCTTGGTGTTGTCTTCTGGTTGTTGTTTGAGAACTGTATAGTGGGTGCGAGCATCTTTGTGGCCAAGTTATGTAGGGCACATGGTGGATGCCTTGGTACCAGGGGCCGATGAAGGACGTGGGAGGCCGCGATAGTCCTCGGGGAGCTGTCAACCGAGCTGTGATCCGAGGGTGTCCGAATGGGGAAACCCAGCCCGAGTGATGTCGGGTTACTCATGCCTGAATGTATAGGGTATGAGGGGGAACGCGGGGAAGTGAAACATCTTAGTACCCGTAGGAAGAGAAAACACTGGTGATTCCGTGAGTAGTGGCGAGCGAAAGCGGAGGAGGCTAAACCGTGCGCGTGGGATACCTGGTAGGGGTTGCGTGTGCGGGGTTGTGGGACATTGCTGGGAGACGCTACCGAGTCTCCAGCGCGTTTGCTTCTGCTAGTTGAACGGTTTGGGAAAGCCGGCCAGAGACGGTGAGAGCCCGGTAGGCGAAAGCAGTTGTGGCGTGTGTGGTGGTGTTCCCGAGTAGCAGCGTTTCCGTGGAGGGTGCTGTGAATCTGGCGGGACCACTCGCTAAGCCTAAATACTTCCTGGTGACCGATAGTGGATAGTACCGTGAGGGAATGGTGAAAAGTACCCCGGGAGGGGAGTGAAAGAGTTCCTGAAACCGTGTGCCTGCAAACCGTCAGAGCAACCTTAGCAGTTGTGATGGCGTGCCTTTTGAAGAATGAGCCTGCGAGTTACTGCTGCGTGGCGAGGTTAACCCGTTGGGGGTAGCCGGAGCGAAAGCGAGTCTGAATAGGGCGTCTGAGTCGCGTGGTGTAGACCCGAAGCGGAGTGATCTACCCATGGCCAGGGTGAAGCGCGGGTAAGACCGTGTGGAGGCCCGAACCCACCAGGGTTGAAAACCTGGGGGATGAGTTGTGGGTAGGGGTGAAAGGCCAATCAAACTCCGTGATAGCTGGTTCTCCCCGAAATGCATTTAGGTGCAGCGTTGCGTGTTGCTTGGGTGGGGTAGAGCACTGGTTGGTTGATGGGCCTTCGCGGGTTACTGAGATCAGCCAAACTCCGAATACATCTGAGTTGAGCGTGGCAGTGAGACGGTGGGGGAGAAGCTTCATCGTCGAGAGGGAAACAGCCCAGAGCATCGGCTAAGGCCCCTAAGTGTGCGCTTAGTGGGAAAGGATGTGGGATCGCTGAGACAACCAGGAGGTTGGCTTAGAAGCAGCCATCCTTGAAAGAGTGCGTAATAGCTCACTGGTCAAGTGGTCCTGCGCCGACAATGTAGCGGGGCTGAAGCGCACCGCCGAAGCCATGCCAATAGCACATTAGTGTTGTTGGGTAGGGGAGCGTCCTGCACGCGGTGAAGCAGCACTGGAAGGTGTTGTGGAGTGTGTGGGAGTGAGAATGCAGGCATGAGTAGCGAGTGAAGAGTGAGAATCTCTTCCGCCGGATGACCAAGGGTTCCTGGGGAAGGTTCGTCCGCCCAGGGTGAGTCGGGGCCTAAGGCGAGGCCGACAGGCGTAGTCGATGGATAACGGGTTGATATTCCCGTACCCGTGCATACGCGTCCATAGCGAAACCTTTGATACTAACCATCCGTTCTTTTTCTGATTCTTCGGATGATGATTAAGGATGCATGGGACCTGATTGGGCGGTAGTTAAGTGATGGGGTGACGCAGGAGGGTAGCTCTGCCAGTGAGTGGTTGTACTGGTGTAAGCCTGTAGCCCGGTGTGTAGGCAAATCCGCACACCATGTGGGTGAGGGGTGATGCGTAGCCGTTGTGGTGATGTGAGTGATCCCATGCTGTCGAGAAAAGCCTCTAGCGAGTGTGTGCATGGCCCGTACCCGAAACCGACACAGGTGGTCAGGTAGAGTATACCGAGGCGGTCGGGTGAACTGTGGTTAAGGAATTCGGCAAATTGCCCCCGTAACTTTGGGAGAAGGGGGGCCATTGCTGGTGAACACCCTTGCGGTGGGAGCTGGTGGTGGTCGCAGAGGCCAGGGAGAAGCGACTGTTTACTAAAAACACAGGTCCATGCGAAGCTGTAAGGCGATGTATATGGACTGACGCCTGCCCGGTGCTGGAACGTTAAGAGGACCCGTGAACCCGTAAGGGTGTAGCGGAGAATTTAAGCGCCAGTAAACGGCGGTGGTAACTATAACCATCCTAAGGTAGCGAAATTCCTTGTCGGGTAAGTTCCGACCTGCACGAATGGCGTAACGACTTCTCCGCTGTCTCGACCACAGGCCCGGTGAAATTGCAGTACGAGTAAAGATGCTCGTTTCGCGCGGCAGGACGGAAAGACCCCGGGACCTTTACTATAGCTTGGTATTGGTGTTTGGTTCGGCTTGTGTAGGATAGGTGGGAGACTGTGAAGCATTCACGCTAGTGGGTGTGGAGTCGTTGGTGAAATACCACTCTGGTCGTTCTGGGCATCTAACTCGGGTCCGTGATCCGGATCGGGGACAGTGCCTGGTGGGTAGTTTAACTGGGGCGGTTGCCTCCTAAAGGGTAACGGAGGCGCCCAAAGGTTCCCTCAGCCTGGTTGGCAATCAGGTGTTGAGTGTAAGTGTATAAGGGAGCTTGACTGTGAGACTGACGGGTCGAGCAGGTGCGAAAGCAGGGACTAGTGATCCGGCACTGGCTGGTGGAAGCGGTGTCGCTCAACGGATAAAAGGTACCCCGGGGATAACAGGCTGATCTTGCCCAAGAGTCCATATCGACGGCATGGTTTGGCACCTCGATGTCGGCTCGTCGCATCCTGGGGCTGGAGTTGGTCCCAAGGGTTGGGCTGTTCGCCCATTAAAGCGGCACGCGAGCTGGGTTTAGAACGTCGTGAGACAGTTCGGTCCCTATCCGCCGCGCGCGTAGGAGACTTGCGGAAGGCTGTCCCTAGTACGAGAGGACCGGGATGGACGAACCTCTGGTGTGCCAGTCGTTCTGCCAAGGGCGTGGCTGGTTGGCTATGTTCGGGAGGGATAACCGCTGAAAGCATCTAAGCGGGAAGCCTGTTCCTAGATGAGGTCTCCCACCCTTTGTGGGGTAAGGCCCCCAGTAGATGACTGGGTTGACAGGCCAGATATGGAAGCACAGTAATGTGTGGAGTTGACTGGTGCTGATAGGCCGAGGACTTGTTCACGAAGATTGCTCGCACCCACTATATGGTGTCTGAGACAACAACCATGGTTGTTGGTCAGGCTTAACAGAATATGTGTGTGTCATCGATACGGTGACGACCTGTGGTTTGCCCACGTTGTGGGTTTTAGGGTTGTCGGTGGCGATGGCGGGGAGGGTCCGCCCGGTCCCATTCCGAACCCGGTAGCTAAGCTCCCCAGCGCTGATGGTACTGCACTCGACAGGGTGTGGGAGAGTAAGACACCGCCGACACACTACATAGAGAGAGGCCCCTCTTTCACCGGTTCCGACCGGATGAAAGAGGGGCCTCTCGCTTTTGCGCGGAAACATCCGCGGCTGGTTGCTTTCCTGCGGGAAACCCGGGCCGACCGGGTTTCCCGCCACGAGGATCTCGGGCTTTCCGGTGTCAGGACAGCTTGCGGCGGAGGAGCTCGAAGCAGAGCACCGCGGCGGCGCTGGCGACGTTGAGCGATTCGACGTCGCCGGCCATCGGGATGGCCAGCGGCTGGGCGATCCGGGACTGGACCTCCTCGGACAGCCCCGCGGTCTCGCTGCCCAGCACGAACACCGCACGCGAACCGAAGTCGGTGTTGTAGATGGTGTCGGTGGCGTCGGCCTCCAGCGCGTACAGCGGATATCCCGCGTCGCTGAGCATCTCCGCGGCTTCGCCCGCGGTGCGGGAGCGCAGCACCGGCGCGTGGAACGCGACTCCGGCCGAGGCCTTGATGACCAGCGGATCGAGGCCGGCGACGCCGCGGTGCGGCACCACGATGCCGTCGATCCCGGCGGCGGTCGCGGTGCGCAGGATCATGCCGACGTTGGCCGGCGTCGTCAGCCCGTCCAGCAGCAGGATCGTGCCCGGGGCCTTGGCCGGGTCTTCGAGCGCATCGGAGAGCGGGCGCATCTTGCGGGCGACCACATCGGCGAGCACGCCCTGGTCGTGGCGGCCGTTGCCGGCCAGCACCTTGACCCGGTGCGCGCTGGCCCGCTGGACGCGGACCGCGCGGTCGGCCGCGGCCTCCTTGATCTCCTCGATCACCGGTCCCCGCAGGCCCTCGGCCAGGACCACCTTGTCGACGCGGAGGTCGCGGTCGGCCAACGCCTCCAGCACCGGCTTGCGGCCGTAAACGGTCAGGAATCGGTCTTTCGGGGAAACTTCGCTGGTCACGGAACCAAGTGTCACATGCGGTGCGGCGCGGCAGACGACTGGAGCCCTCGGGCTCCGGCGGATGTGTGCCAGGATCGCGGCATGCCCGATCGTCTCTCCGCCGTCGACGCGTCCTTCCTCTACTTGGAGGACTACACCACGCCGATGCACGTCGGTGGTGTCGCGGTGTTCCGGCGCCCGCGCAGCGGCTTCGACTACGACCGGGTGCTGTCGCTGATCGACCGCAGGCTGGGTCTGGTGCCCCGCTACCGGCAGCGGGTGCAGCAGGTCCCGGGCAGGTTGGCGAGGCCGGTGTGGGTGGACGACCAGGACTTCGACCTGACCTACCACGTCCGCCGTTCCGCGCTGCCCAAGCCCGGCAGCGATGAGCAGCTGCACGACCTGGCCGCCCGGTTGATGTCGCGCAAGCTCGACCACACCCGCCCGTTGTGGGAGGTGTACCTGGTGGAGGGCCTGTCGAAGAACCGGGTCGCCGTGATCACCAAGACGCACCAGGCGATGGTGGACGGCATCGGCGCGATCGACATCGGCCAGGTGATCTTCGACGTGGCGCGCAACCGGGAGATCCCGGATCTCGACGAGCTGTGGATGCCGCGCCCGGAGCCGAGCGCCGCCGAGCTGGTGGTGGAGGCGGTGACCGATGCCGTGCAGCGGCCGGGCGAGGTGGTCGAGAACGTCCGCGCGGCGATGGTGGACGTGACGGCCACGGTGCAGAAGGTCTCCCGCGCGTTGGGCGGGGTGGCTTCGGCCCTGCGCACCGCCGTGGTTCCCGCGCCCAGCGGGCCGTTGAACGCGCCCACTTCGACGCAGCGCCGGTTCGCGGTGGCGCGGGCGAAGCTCGACGACTTCCGCGCGGTCCGGCGGGCGCACGGCAGCACGGTCAACGACGTGGTGCTGGCGGTCGTCACCGGCGCGCTGCGGAACTGGTTGATGTCGCGCGGTGAAGTGGTCGCGCCGTCGACCACGGTTCGCGCGATGGTCCCGGTGTCGGTGCGCTCCGACGACGCCGAGGCGCGGGCCACCTACCCGGAGACGGGCAGCCTGCCGGTCGGCTCGGTGGGCAACAAGGTCTCGGCGTACCTGGTGGATCTGCCGGTCGGCGAAGGCAACCCGACGGTCCGGTTGCACCAGGTCAGCCATGCCATGCGGGCGCACGCCGAGTCCGGCCAGTCGGTGGCGGCCGGCGCGCTGGCGAAGGTGTCCGGGTTCGCGCCGCCGACGCTGCACGCCCTCGGCGCGCGTGTCGCCAACCAGCTCTCGGACCGGCTGTTCAACGTCCTGGTGACGAACGTTCCCGGACCGCAGGTGCCGTTGTACGCAGCGGGGGCGAGGATGGTGGAGATGTTCCCGGTGGTGCCGTTGGCGAAGAACCAGTCGCTGGCGGTCGGGGTGACCTCCTACGACGGCGGCGTCTACTTCGGGCTCAACGCCGATCGGGACGCGATGCCCGATGTGGACGTGCTGGCGGCGATGATCGGAGAAGCGGTGGACGAGATGATCGGCACGGTCGAGGGGTGAGGGCCTGCCCGCACCGCACGTTCTGCGAGCCTTGTCGGTGATGCAGTGGCAGTCGAGGAAATGATGAGGATGGTCGAGGCATGAGGGTTTACCTGCCTGCCACGCTGCCGATGCTTCGGCAACTGGCGGAAGAGAAGCAGCTGCAGCCGCTGGGAGGAACCGCGTTCGCGCTGACGCCCGCCCTGCGCGAGTCCTACGCCAGCGGTGACACCGAAGAGCTCGAGTACGCCGCGATGCGGGAGGCCGCGCGTGCGTCGTTGCGGTTGATCGCCGGTGAGGAGAAGCCGGAGCTGCGCCGCGTCGTGATCTCCGCCGACGTCGACGAGGTGACGCTGCGCCCGGACCTGGACCACGCGGTGGTGAAGGTCTCCGGGCCGGTTCAGTGGAAGCAGATCGCCGCGGTGCACGTGGACGCGGCGGAAGCGGAGGACGCGGTGCGCGCGGCGGCGGAGGTGATCGACGCCGCCGATCTCGGCGATCCGGATGCGGAGTTTGCGCTCGGCGACGCCGAGGACCACGAACTCGCCTGGTACGCGCCGCAGGAAGTGCCGTTCCTGCTGGAGCTCATGTAGTGCGGTGCGTCCGCCGGGCGGTGCCGGACCGCCCGGCGGACGCCGACCGGCATCAGCCGGGCATGCCCGGGATGCTCGGCATGTCCTGGACCTGGTCGGCGGGCGGCACGGTGATCTGCACCGGCTTGCCCCAGTCCGAGTAGCGCATGCTCAGCTGGCTCTCCGGGATCTCCTGACCCTGGAACTTCAGCGCTGGCGTGGTCGAGTCGATCTTCACCGGCAGCCCGTCGGAGTCGACCCAGACGGTCTGCTTGAGCTCGGTGACGCCCGAGTCCAGCATGATCTTCAGGCCAGCCTGCTGGGCCCCGCTGGCGTTGGCGGACGCCTGCTGGAGGTCGGTGGTGACCTCGTAGCGGGTCGCGTCCTTGCCGTCGACCTGCTCCTCGGTGGTCGAGGTGATGGTGGAGCCGGCGGGCAGCATGGCCTCGAAGTCGCCGATCTTGCCCAGCTCGCCGAACTGCTGGGCCATCTCGTCGTTCGCGGGCACCTTCACCCACGGCTTGCTCGGGTCGCCGCCGAGCTGCGCCAGCTGCGGGCTCTTCATGAAGATGCCGTCGGTGGTGACCACCATCTCGGAGGGACCGCCGGTGCAGCCCATCGAGGTCTTCTCGACGTCCACCTCGCACTTCATGCTGGCGTACAGCTGGGCGATCGGCCCGGTGCCCTCGAAGGAGACGGTGACCGTCTTCTTCTCGTCCATGCTGGTCTTCGCCGTCTTGACCAGCGACGAGATGTCCTTGATCGGGGCGTTGTCCCCGGCAGCGGGCGTTCCGGCGGGCGTTCCGCCCTGGCTGCACGCCCCGAGGGTGGCTGCCAGCGCGGCAGCGGTGAGGGCGGTGGCGATGCGACGCACGAGTGGTCCTCTCTGAATGGACAGATCAATACTCGGAACGTAGCAGCGCGTTGATCCGGTCAGTTGTGCTTTCGGGGCGAATGTGGGCTATGTCGGTGTCATCGCGGCGGGCCCTCCTGGAACACGCCGATCTGGTAAGCCGGGGGCACCGGGATCTCGACGGGTGC
This sequence comes from Saccharopolyspora antimicrobica, assembly GCF_003635025.1. Classification (GTDB taxonomy): domain Bacteria; phylum Actinomycetota; class Actinomycetes; order Mycobacteriales; family Pseudonocardiaceae; genus Saccharopolyspora; species Saccharopolyspora antimicrobica. The sequence goes on from NZ_RBXX01000002.1 coordinate 3,853,425, forward strand.
GCCCCATTCGCGGTAGGTCGAGGTCAGCGACACCTGGCCGGCCTGGGCGACCTGGCCGGTGGCCGCGAACCGCGCGGGCAGACCGGATTCGTCCAGCCACAGCTGGTACTCCAGCTCGGGTTCGCCGGAGTCCGCGGCCTTGCGGTACCGGGTCCGCTGCTGCGGATCGGTGGCCGCGTCGGCGGCTTGCGCGGTGACGATGCGCAGCTGGTAGCGGGTGGTGGGCCTGCCGTCGACCTGGTCGGGCGCGCTGCTCTGGATCCGGGTGGCGCGCTCGATGCCGCTGAAGGTGGCGCGCGGGTCGACGGCCTCGTGCACCTGGTCCAGGGCGGGGCCGAGCAGCTTGGAACCGAAATCGCCCGCACCGGGGGAGATGCGCAGCCAGGGCTTGTCCGGTGCCGGGCGGGCCAGCGGGGTCTGCAGGTAGCCGACGCCGTCCACGATGGACAGGTTGAGCCGCTGCGGCGGCTGGTTCCGGAGGTTGCGGGTCTGCCCGTCGAGCGCGAGGTCGGCTTGCGGGCCGCGGTAGCGCACGACGCCGTCGGCGTTGAGCTCGCCGACCACGCCGAGGCTCCCGCGCACCTCGCTGCGCGTGCTGCCGCGTTCGCTGATCTTGCTGATCACCTGGGACAGCATGGCGTCGGCTGCGGGACGGGGATCCGGGTTGGCGGCCAGTGCGTTCGTCGGCACCGGAGGTTCTCCGGCGCACCCGGCGGTTGCTGTGATCAGGGCGAGACCAGCGGAGATCACCGCGGTCCTGGTGCGGGCTCGGGACATCGGGCACGCTCCTCGGGCCGTTGTCGGCTCTTGGGCTCGTGCGGCGGGAACCGCACGGCGGCCTGCGTGAGCTGCGGAAACATCAACTTCTCACACCGGCCTCGCGACCACGCTAACAACGAAGTCGTCACGCCACAGGGGACGATCGGCGCCCTGAAGGGGGAAATACTCGGGTTTTCCGGCGTCAGGCGTCGTCGAGCCCGGCGCGGGAACGCAGCAGGCGGCGCAGCGAGGCGAGCTGCTCCAGGCCGCCGCCGTCGGCCGCGAAGGTGTCCAGGTGACAGTCCGGGTCGTCGGAACCACCGAGGTGTCCGCAGTTCGGCGGGCATTCCTCGGCGGCCGCGGAGAACCCCTCGAAAGCCGCGATCACGTCGTCGGCGGTGACGTGCGCCAGCCCGAACGAGCGGATGCCCGGGGTGTCGACCACCCAGCCCCGCTCCGGCAGCGGCAGGGCGACCGCCGAGGTGGAGGTGTGCCGTCCCTTGCCGACTCCGCTGACCTCGCCGGTCGCCCGGTCTGCGGTCGGGACCAGCTGGTTGACCAGTGTCGACTTGCCGACGCCGGAGTGGCCGACCAGCGCGGACACCCGGTCGGCGAGCAGCTCGCGCAGCTGCGCGGGATCTTCGCCGAGGCGGGTGATGGTGATCGGCATGTCCAGCGAGGAGTAGATCTTGATCCACTCGCCGGGGTCGGCGAGGTCGGCCTTGGTCAGGCAGAGCACCGGCGAGAGCCCGCCGGCGTAGGCGGCGACCAGGCAGCGGTCGATGAAGCCCGGTCGCGGCTGCGGGTCGGCGAGCGCGGTGACGATGACCAGCTGCTCGGCGTTGGCGACCACCACCCGTTCGTACGGGTCGGTGTCGTCGGCGGTGCGGCGCAGCACGCTGGTCCGCTCGGAGACGCGCACGATCCGGGCCAGCGTGTCGGGCTTCCCGGAGGTGTCGCCGACCAGGTCCACCAGGTCGCCGACGACCACCGGGGTGCGGCCGAGTTCGCGGGCCCGCATGGCGGTGACGATCCGGTCCGGAGAACCGTCCAGCGCGCAGGTCCAGCGGCCGCGGTCGACGGCGACGACCATCGCGGCCTCGGCGTCGGCGTGCTTCGGGCGCTGCTTGCTGCGCGGTCGGCTGCCCCGTCCGGGGCGGACCCGCACGTCGGACTCGTCGAGGTGGCTCCAGCCCCGCTTGCTCATCGGTTCGCCTCCGGGCTCACACCGCTCCTCCGAGCATCGCCGACCACATCCCCGGGAAGTCGGGGATGGTCTTGCCGGTCGTGGCGATGTCCTCGACCAGCACTCCGGGAACCCGCAGTCCGAGGATCGCACCGGCGGTGGCCATCCGGTGGTCGGCGTAGGAGTGCCAGCTCCCGCCGGTCAGCGGCCGGGGCTCGATGACCAGCCCGTCCTCGGTCTGCTCGACGGCGCCGCCCAGCTTGGTCAGCTCGGTCTGCAGCGCGGCGAGCCGGTCGGTCTCGTGCCCGCGCAGGTGCGCGATGCCGCGCAGCCGGGAACGGCCGTTCGCGAGCGCGGCCAGCGCGGCGACGGTGGGGGTGAGCTCGCCGACGTCGTGCAGGTCGAGGTCGACGGCGTCGAGCTCGGCGGGGCCGGAGACGGTCAGGCCCTCGTCGGTGAGCTGCACCTGCGCGCCCATCCGGGCGAGGATGTCGCGGATCGCGTCCCCGGCCTGCGTGGTCCGCGCCGGCCAGCCGGGGACGGTCACGGTCCCGCCGGTGGCGGCAGCGGCGGCGAGGAACGGGGTGGCGTTGGACAGGTCCGGCTCGATGTCCAGGTCGAGCGCCCGGACGGGCCCCGGGACCACGCGCCAGGTGTCGGCTTCCTGGTCGTCGACCTCGACACCGGCGGCGCGCAGCATCGCCACCGTCATCTCGATGTGCGGCAGCGACGGCACGGGCTCGCCCACGTGCCGGACCGCGACGCCCTGCTCGAACCGCGGTGCCGACAGCAGCAGCCCGGAGACGAACTGCGAGGACGCGGATGCGTCGATGGTCACCGAGCCGCCAGGCAGCTTCCCGGCGCCGCGGACCTCGAACGGCAGCGCATCGCCGTCGATGTCGGCGCCGAGCGCGCGCAGCGCGTCCAGGACCGTGCCGAGCGGGCGCTTCCGGGCGTGCGGATCTCCGTCGAAGGTGATCAGCCCGGAGGCGAGTGCGGCCATCGGCGGCACGAACCGCATGACGGTGCCGGCCAGCCCGCAGTCGACCTCGGCCGGTCCGCGCAGCGCGGCGGGAGTGATCTGCCACGAGCCGTCCGGCCCGTCCTGCACCCCGACGCCGAGCGCGCGCAGCGCGCTGGCCATCAGCTCGGTGTCCCGGCTGCGCAGCGGAGCCCGCAGCGTCGAGGGGCCCTCGGCGAGCGCGGCGAGCACCAAGGCCCGGTTGGTGATCGACTTCGAACCGGGCACCGGGACGGTCGCGCGCACCGCGCCGGTGGCGGTAGGAGCAGGCCAGAGCTGGGTCATGAGGCAATGATCCCCCACCTCGCCCGGCGAATTCAGCGCCGGGGGCGCGTTGACCACCGCGTGTTGGCTGAGTGGCCCGCCGTGGCAGCTGTGGCGCCGACGGCGCGGGCGGGGGTTGAAAGCATGGGAACTTTCCTGTCAGGCGCCTCGCTCAGCGGTGCGAGCATGGGAACCTTCCTGTCACGGCAACGCGAGGATGGGAACTTTCCTGTCACCGGCCCGCTCGGTGCTGCGAGCATGGGAACTTTCCTGTCATCCGGCGCGAGGCGCGCGGAGATCTGCTCGCGTCGCTCGCCTGCGACGATCCGGACTGCCAGGATGGGTTCGACACACCACCACGAGGTGACGGAGGTTCGGCCGGGCATGTGCGGTAGGTACGCCTCCACGAAGGATCCGGGCAAGCTCGCGGCCGAGTTCGCCGCGCTGGACAGCACCGGCGGGGCCGCGCCCGGCGCGGACTTCAACGTCGCGCCGACAAAGCGGGTGCTGACCGTGGTGCAGCGGCATCCGCAGGACGACGCCGGTGAGCGGGACCTGGAGCGGACCGAGCGCAGCATCCGCGTGATGCGCTGGGGCCTGGTGCCGATGTGGGCCAAGAGCAAGTCCATCGGCAGCCGGATGATCAACGCCAAGTCCGAGACGGTGACGACCAAGCCCGCGTTCCGCACTTCGATCAAGCGCTACCGGTGCCTGCTGCCCGCCGACGGCTGGTACGAGTGGAAGCGCGAGGGCGACCGCAAGCAGCCCTTCTTCATGACTTCCCCGGACGGCTCCAGCTTGGCGATGGCGGGCATCTTCGCGACCTGGCGCGATCCGCAGGTCGAGGACGCCGAACCGCTGGTGACCTGCTCGGTGCTGACCACCAGCGCGATCGGGCAGCTGTCGGAGGTGCACGACCGGATGCCGCTGCTGCTGCCGCCCTCGGCCTGGGAGCACTGGCTCGACCCGGACCAGCCGGACGTCACCGATCTGCTCGCTCCGCCGTCGGAGGAACTGGTGGCCGCGCTGGAGCTGCGCCCGGTGTCCACCACGGTCAACAACGTCCGCAACAACGGTGCCGAGCTCGTCGAACGCGTGCCGCTCGACCCGCCACCGCAAGCGGTAGGTTTGGATTCCGGGCCGAGCTGAACCGGCCCGAGGTGGAGCACGACGCGGGGTGAGTTCTGATGTGTGGTCGTTACGCCGTCCAGCACGATCCGGCGGCGTTGGCCGAGGAGTTCGAGGCAGCCGACCGCACCGGTGGTGAGGTGGTCGCGGACTTCAACGTGACCCCGACGAAGACGGTGCCGATCGTGGTCCAGCGCGGTTCCGAGCGCAGCATCCGCCCGGTGCGGTGGGGGCTGATCCCGACCTGGGCGAAGGAGCCCGGCAACGGGCCGCCGATGATCAACGCCCGGGCCGAGTCGATCACCGAGAAGCCCGCTTTCGCCGAGTCCGCGCGGCGGCGGCGCTGCCTGATGCCCGCGACCGGCTGGTACGAGTGGCGGCCGGGTGACCGGCGGCGCCAGCCGTTCCTGTGCAGGCACCGGGACGGCGCGAGCTTGGCGATGGCCGCGGTGTTCTCCGCCTGGTGGGCGCCGGATTCGACCGACCGCCCGCTGGTCACCTGCGCGGTGGTCACCACCGACGCCGTCGGCGAGCTGGCCGACGTCCACCACCGGATGCCGCTGGTGCTGCCGCGGGAGCGCTGGGCGGACTGGCTCGATCCGCGGCGGACCGAGATCGGCGAGCTGCTGACCCCGGACGAGGGGATGCTCGACGAGCTGGCGCTCCACCCCGTCTCCATCGAGGTGAACAGCATGCGCAACAACCACCCGGACCTGCTGCGGCAGGTCGAACCGGTGCCCGAACCCGCCGAGCAGGCAGCGCTGTTCGAGTCATGACCAGCGTCGACGTCGAGACCCCGCACGGCCCGGCCCGGGCCGAACTGCACTGCGCCGAGGAGGGGCGGGCCGCGCTGCTGCTCGGGCACGGCGCGGGTGGCGGCATCGCCGCGCCCGACTTGGTCGCGGCGACCCGCGCGGCCACCGAGTCCGGTGTGCACGTGGCGCTCGTCGAGCAGCCGTACCGGGTGGCGGGCCGGCGAGCACCGGCCCCGGCCAAGCAGCTGGACGCGGCGTGGCTCGCCGTGGTGCAGGACCTCGGCGAGCGCTGGTTCGCCGATCTCCCGCTGATCTTCGGCGGCCGTTCGTCGGGCGCGCGGGTGGCGTGCCGCACCGCGGAGGCCGGTGCGGCCTCGGCGGTGCTGTGCCTGGCGTTCCCGGTGCACCCGCCGGGCAAGCCGGAGAAGTCCCGGCTGCCGGAGCTGGACGAGGTCGAAGCACCGGTGCTGGTGGTGCAGGGCGAGCGCGACGCCTTCGGGCAGCCCGAGCCGTCGCAGAACCGCGAGGTGGTGCTGGTTCCCGGCGACCACTCGCTGAAGGCCGACGTCGACGCGGTCTACCGGGCCACCCAGGAGTGGCTGATCCGGGTCCTCCGGCTGCTCGACTGACCGCCGATTCGGCGTGGGAGACCGGCGGCGGGCCGGGCCTCCGCGCAGCGCGTGCGGGCTCCGGATCCGCTTGGTCGAGCAGCCCGCTGTTCCGCACTCCTTGTTCACATCGGATTCATCGCGGTTCCGGTGACCTCGCTCGGACACGACCGCGCAGTGCTGCGGCGCGTGCCGGTGGGGAGCCGGTGCGAGCATGGGAACGTTCCTGTCATCCGCCGCCCGACGGTGCGAGGAAGGGAACCTTCCTGTCATCCCGGAGGCCCCTGAACGAGTGATCTGCGCCGGTGCTCAGCTGCGGGAATCATCATCTGAAATCAACGGCGTTGCCCCGTTCACGCCTGACTCCGACGATCAGCTGGGAGTTCGCCGCTCGCGAATGCGAACCAGTTCCGGCACCTGAACCCGAGTCGACTCCTCCGCTTCCCGGACAGGCGTTCCCCCTGCCTGTCCGGCTCCCCGGTGCGACTGTTGCGCGGCAGTGGCACCAGCGCCGGGGGAGCGGCCCGTCATCGTCCGCCGGGCCGCTCCTCCTGCGCGGCGTCAGCCCGCGATGTCGGCGAGCACCGCGTCGAGCAGCCGCACGAGGTCCGCGGCGGCGAGTTCGATCTCCAGGCCGCGCCGCCCCGCGCTGCAGTAGATCGTGTCGAAACCGGTCGCCGAGGAGTCGATCACGACCGGCAGCCGCTTCTTCTGCCCCAGCGGGGAGATGCCGCCCGCGACGTAGCCGGTGGCGCGCTCGGCGGCGGCGACCTCGGCCATCTTCGCCTTCTTCCCGCCCACCGCGGCCGCGAGCGCCTTGAGGTCGAGCTGCCCGGTGACCGGCACCACGCCGACCGCGAGCTTGCCGTCCACCTCCGCGACCAGCGTCTTGAAGACCCGCTCCGGGGGCTGGCCGAGCGCCTCGGCCGCCTCCAGGCCGAAGGACTCGGCGCGCGGGTCGTGGTCGTACGCGTGCACTTCGTGCGCAACCTTGCGCTTGGCCAACAGCGCCGTAGCGGGAGTGCCCTTACCTGCCATGCGCGTCACTCTAGAAGGCTGGAATAACAGGCCGCGGGTGTCGCGTTGCAGGGGGCGTGACCATGGAATCGACGAACACCTGCGTGCTGGACCGCCCCGAGCGCGCACGGCTGTCACCGGCGGGTAGTCGGGGGCGGGCACGCGTATCCTCGGACCTGGACCATGCGAACGAACGCATGGGTTCGTCGCCTGTTGTCACTTCGTCCAGGCGGCGGGAAAGGAGCCCGGTGCCAAGCACCCCAGAGCGCCCGGACGTGACCGGGAGACCGGACGACTCCGACCGCACCGCGGAGACCGACGAGCAGCGCGCCGCGCGTTTCGAGCAGGACGCGATGCCGCTGCTGGACCAGCTCTACGGTGCGGCGCTGCGGATGACCCGCAACGCCCAGGACGCCGAGGACCTGGTCCAGGAGACCTACCTCAAGGCGTTCTCCGCGTTCAAGTCGTTCACCCAGGGCACCAACCTGAAGGCCTGGCTGTACCGCATCCTCACCAACACCTACATCAACGGTTACCGCAAGCGGCAGCGCCAGCCGCAGCAGCAGCCGACCGACGAGATCGCCGACTGGCAGCTCGCGCAGGCGGAGAACCACACCTCCAGCGGGCTGCGCTCGGCGGAGGTCGAGGCGCTGGACCGGTTGCCGGACACCGATGTGAAGGCCGCGCTGCAGCAGCTGGCCGAGGAATTCCGCATGGTGGTCTACCTCGCGGACGTCGAAGGCTTCGCCTACAAGGAGATCGCCGAGATCATGGGCACGCCCATCGGCACCGTCATGTCGAGGCTGCACCGCGGTCGCAGGCAGCTGCGTGAGATGCTCACCGACGTCGCCCGTGATCGCGGTTTCCTGCGGGAGACCAAGCGGGAGGTGAGCACTTCATGAACTGCGGTGGTTCGGACGAGGCTTCCTGCGAGGACATCCTCGCCGAGGTGTGGCTGTTCCTGGACAACGAGTGCGACCAGCAGCGCCGCGCCGCGGTGCAGGAGCACCTCGACGGTTGCGGGAGCTGCCTGGAGCACTTCGGCATCGAGGAGCACATCAAGGCCCTGCTGCACCGCAAGTGCAGCGGTGAGCACGCGCCGACGGAGCTGAAGGAGCGGTTGCGCTCCTCGATCCGCGAAGCGGTGCTGAGCAAGGCCGAGGTGACCGTGGAACGCGGCCCGGACGGCACCTCCGTCGAAGTGCGGGCCAAGCGGATCTCATCCTCGGAATGACCCCATTACGTCGAATGGCCCCGGACCTGTCTGGTCCGGGGCCATTCGCACGTTCGACGGCCGGTGCCGCCGGCGCTCACGAGTTGGGGCGCTTGCCGTGGTTGGCCTTGTTCTTCTTCCGGTCCTTCTTCTTGCGGGCGCGCTTACCCATCGGCATCTCCTCAAGCTCGGTTTCCAGCCAGCCCGGTGACCGGTCGGGCGTCGAGGCCGACCCGTCTCCGCTGGGGTTTCAAGCATCCAGTTTGACATGCCCGCCACCTGCCGCCGCCGGGTGGTTCCGGTCATGCTTTCCTAAGGTGACCGGATCGCGGTCGCGGGTCGAACCCGGCCGGGCCGGGGGGAGGGGCTGATCTTGTCCACGCTGAGTGATCTGCTCGCCGAGCACACCGGGCTGTCCGGAACCGCCGCCGACCACCTGCAGCTCGTGGTCGCCGAGTGGCAGCTGCTGTCGGACCTGTCCTTCGCCGACTTCCTGCTGTGGGTGCCGATCGGCCCGCAGGAGACCCCGGAAAGCCGCTTCCTGTGCGTGGCCCAGGCCCGGCCGACGACGGCCCCCACCGCCCACCCGGAGGACGTGGTGGGCACCGAGGTCACCGAGGAGGAGCACCCGCAGCTGCGGCGCGCGGCCCTGGAGGGCCGGATCTGCCGCGAGGAGGACCCGCGCTGGCACCTCGGCGTTCCGGTGCGCCGCGAGACGATCCCGGTCCGGCTGGGCGACGAGATCGTCGCGGTGCTCAGCCGCGACACCAACCTCGCGGTGCCGCGGGTGCCGAGCCCGCTGGAGATCTCCTACTTGGGCAGCGCCGCCGACCTGTGCCAGATGGTCGCCGACGGCACCTTCCCCACCCCGGAGCCGGCGCCCGACGTGCACACCAGCCCGCGGGTCGGCGATGGCCTCATCCGCCTCGACAGCTCCGGCACGGTCGTGTTCGCCAGCCCGAACGCACTGTCGGCCTACCACCGGATGGGCCACGCCGCGGATCTCGTCGGAGCACAGCTCGCCCCGCTGACCCGGTCGCTGCTCAACGATCCGTTCGACGCCGACGAGGTGGCGCAGCGGGTGCGGCGCGCGATGGGCGGGCAGCCCAGCATGCGCATCGAGGCCGAGGCGCGCGGTGCGACGGTGCTGTTCCGGGCGCTGCCGCTGCGCCCGCGCGGGCAGCAGGCGGGTGCGCTGGTGCTGGTGCGCGACGTCACGGAGGTCAAGCGGCGGGACCGCGCGCTGATGTCCAAGGACGCGACGATCCGCGAGATCCACCACCGGGTCAAGAACAACCTGCAGACGGTGGCCGCGCTGCTGCGGTTGCAGTCGAGGCGGACCGGGAACAACGAGGCGCGCCTCGCGCTGGACGAGTCGGTGCGGCGGGTGACCTCGATCGCGCTGGTGCACGAGACGCTGTCGATGTCGGTGGACGAGCGGGTCGACCTGGACGACGTGGTGGACCGCGTGATCCCGATGATGAGCGATGTCGCCGTGGCCGAGACCGGGGTGAAGGTGCGCCGCGAGGGCCGGTTCGGAGTGGTGTCCGCCGAGTTGGCGACCCCGCTGGTGATGGTCCTCACCGAGCTGGTGCAGAATGCTTTCGAGCACGCCTTCCCGGAAGGGCAGGGCGGCGAAGTCGTGGTGCAGGCGGAGCGTTCGGCGCGCTGGCTCGACGTCGTCATCTCGGATGACGGTCGTGGCCTGCCGAAGGGATTCTCCCTCGAGCGCGCCGAACGCCTCGGCCTGCAGATCGTGCGGACCCTCGTGGAATCCGAGCTCCGAGGGTCGTTGAGCTTGCGCGGTCGCGGGCGGCAGCGGGGTACCGAGGCGGTGTTGCGCGTTCCGCTGAAGTACCGGCGCTGACGTCTGCCCGGTAGGTCGGGCGCCGCGCGGTGCGTCGATCCTGGTGATGCGACGGTGGGGCGGTGTCGCATCGCGGCCGATCGGGCCGGGTTCCCGGATCCGCCTGCTCGAACGAGCTGTGAGCTGAGCGGTTCTTCCGGGGCCGACATCGACGCGGATCGGCCGGGGGTCTCGTCGGGGTGTACGGGTATCTTTCGGTGCGATGGCCGTTCTTCGCGACCGGGGCGAAGACGCCGGGTCGATCACCGGGGGTGCGATCGACCCGCTGCGTCTTCAGCGAGTTTCGCTACTCAGGCGTTGGTGCGGGCCCGGGTGCGAGCGTTGCGCCGCTTGAGGGCACGCCGCTCGTCCTCGCTCATACCGCCCCAGACGCCGGCGTCCTGCCCGCTCTCCAGTGCCCATGCCAGGCACTCGGAGGCGACGGGACAACGGCGGCAAACGGCCTTCGCCTCGGCGATCTGCAGCACGGCAGGACCGCTGTTCCCGACGGGGAAGAACAGCTCCGGGTCCTCGTCACGGCAAACCGCATCGTGGCGCCAGTCCATCGTTCCTTGCTCCTCGCTAGGCGCGCCAACGCGCGCCGCTCGTACGTGTTCGGGGTGTTTGTGAATGCTTTCACGGAGTCCGTGTGCTTGTGAATGCTTTCACGAACTGCCGCGATGTCAAGAGTTCGATCTCGCGTGGTGAGGGAACTCACCTGAAAGATCGACAGGACTTGACCAGGGGTTTCGGTGTGTCACCGGTCGCAGACGGGGGTCGCGAGTCGGTAACTACGTCCATCCGTTACGAGAAGGTTATACGGCGACGCGGAGAGCTTCCGGGACTGAGAGGAACTCGATCTCCGAACGCTCACCCAGGCAATCGCCGTCGACCTGCAGGCGCAACGGCTCCGTACAGGTTACGCGGAGATGGGCCACGTCTGCACGTTGAATTAGGTTACTTCCGTGTGGTTTCGCTCTACCGCGTAGCATTTCCGCTACATGTCGTAACACAGGGTAAGTGCGCATGTTCCGCAGCGCGAAGACGCCCAGACCGGTGTCGAAGCTGGTCTCCGGGCTCATCCGCACCGGTCGGGAGCCGAGGTAGGTCCAGGGGTCGGTGTTCGAGACGAACACGCTGTGCAATCCGCCGACCTGCGATTCGTCACCAATTCGCAAGGTGAGCTTCGGCTCCGCGCGGGCCATCCGGAAGTAGCAGGCCAGCGCGGTGCGGGCGTAGAGGGCGGGAGTCACGTTCCGGCCGTTCGAGCGCAGCCGCTCCACCTCGGCGACCACTTCGGCGTCCCAGCCCACACCCGCGTTGAAGGTGAACCAGCGCTCATCGGCGCGGCCGAGCCCGACCCAGCGGCCGCTGCGCTCGGCCACCGCGCGCAGCAGGCGGTGCGTGGCCTCGACAGGGTCTCGCGGCAACCCCAGGGCGCGGGCGAACACGTTGGCGGATCCGCCGGGCACCACGCCCAGCGTCGGCATCGCCCTGTCGCCCACGTCACCGGCCGAGAACATGCCGTTGACCACTTCGTTCACCGTGCCGTCGCCGCCGTGCGCGATCACCAGGTCCACGCCTTCCTCGACGGCCGCGCGGGCGGTGTCGGAGGCGTGGCCCCAGTACTGCGTTTCGACGACGTCCAGCTTCAGCTCGCTGGCCAGCGCGTGAGCGAGCACATCCCGGCCAGCCGCAGTGGTGGACGTCGCCTGCGGGTTGACGACGAGTACGGCGCGCACACCCGCAGCCTAGGCGAGACCGGTGGTTCAGCTCTCCCGCAGGGCCTCCTCCCGCCGCGATCGGTACTCCCGGCCGCGGTGCCCGACGCGGGCGGGGCGGGCCGGCTGAAGCACCTGGAACGGGTGCGCCGTGCCGCTGACCTCCGCCGGGACCCGGTGGGAGCCGGACGCGCAACCCCGGAGCGCATCCGTTCGCCGTCCACCCGGGCCGGTCGGGCGCACGGACGGCGCGGACACCCCGATATCCGCGATCGCCGTGGCAGCCATGAGTCGATCATTGCGCGTGACAGTGGTCGCAGCCATGCGTCATTCAGGCGGTATTACCATCGATGGGGCATACGCAGAGTCACCGATTCCGCTTTCCGGAAGGGCAACCGCGACCGTGTCGATCGAAGCTGTCCCGCGCACCGTGCGCATCGCCGGCGTACTGACCACGCTGCAGGCCGTGGCGGGGCTGATCTTCGTCGTCGCGCTGCTGGTCCGCGGCACCAACACCGGCTCCGGCGGGGTGGGCGAGTTCGGCAGCGCCCAGACCTACGGGGAGGCCGGCTACTTCGCGCTGCTGTCGGCCGGAGTCCTCGCGGCGGGCCTCGGGATGCTCAACGGCAAGCACTGGGCGCGCACCCCGGCCCTGCTGCTGCAGCTGATGCTCCTGGGCACCGCGTGGTACGCGATGGGCCCGTCGGGTCAGCCCGTGATCGGCCTGGTCCTCGCGGTTCCGGCGATCGCGGTGCTCTGGTTCATGTTCAACCGCGAGGGACGGCGCTGGTCGTACTACGGCAACGCCGCCCCCGACGCGGACCGCGAGGACTAGGGATTCTCCGAGCCCGTTCGCCGCTTCAGGCGCTGAAAGCGCGGAGCGGGTCGCCGGTGAGGCGGAAGACCGTCCACTCGTCCATCGGGATCGCACCGGCCGCCTTGTAGAAGTCGATCGCCGGCTTGTTCCAGTCCAGGACCTGCCACTCCAGCCGCGCGTAGCCGCGGTCGACGCACTCCTTGGCCAGCGCCTGCAGCAACGCCTTGCCCAGGCCGCTGCCGCGCTGCTGGGGCTGCACGAACAGGTCCTCCAGGTAGATGCCGTGCACGCCCTCCCAGGTGGAGAAGTTCAGGAACCACAGGGCGAGCCCCACCACCGCGCCGTCCACTTCGGCCACGTGCCCGAACAGCGCGGGGTCCGGTCCGAACAGCGCCGCGCTCAGCTGCTGCTCGGTCAGGTGGCACAGCTCGGGCGCCTTCTCGTACAGCGCGAGCTCGTGCACCAGCTCGACCATGGCCGGGACGTCGGCTTCGGTCGCACGGCGGATCATCGATACCTCCACGGGTTTCTGCCTACCGGGCCAGCATATTCGCGCCCGGCAGGAGACCCGCGCGGCTCTGAACGCCGTCTTGTCCTTGAAGCGGCGGAGCCGCTTGGCCCACCCTCGCAGCCAGCACCGCTACCCGCGCCGCCACGCAAGACGAGCCTGGAAACAGGAAATCAGCCCTGCTGCCAGGGCGGGATGTTGGAGCGCACCACCTGCGGGGCTCCGCGCTCGCGGCCGAGCACGGTGATCCCGGCCGGGTCCAGCGCGAAACCCACGCCGGCGACCGCGGGCAGGCCCAGCCAGCGGGCGATCAGGCAGCGGCTGAAGTGGCCGTGGCCCACCAGCACCACATCGGAGGCGGTGTCGGCGATGCGGACCAGCAGCTCGTCGGCGCGGGCCGACACCTGCTCCGCGGACTCGCCGCCCGGGCAGGGGTGCGTCCACACCGTCCAGTCCGGGACCTGCTCGCGGATCTCCGGGGTGGTCAGGCCCTCGTAGTCGCCGTAGTCCCATTCCGCGAGCAGCGGTTCGGTGGCGATGTCGTCCAGCCCGGCCAGCTCCGCCGTGCGCTGCGCGCGCTGGCGCGGACTCGCCAGCACGACCACCGGCCCGGCGGGGCGCAGCGCGGTCAGGGTCTGCCCGGCCTGGCGGGCCCGCAGTTCGCCCTCGACGGTGAGCGGGATGTCGGACCGGCTGGTGTGCTGGCCGGTCTGGGACCACTGGGTGGTGCCGTGTCGGAGGAGGTAGATGCGGTGCTCGTCCTGTGCCACGGCCCGAGCGTAACCGCGCTAGGCGGGGAGCACCCCTTCGCGCACCGCCGCCGTCAGCTCCGGGCCGGCCTTGTCGGGCGATCCGGCGTCGAACGGCGGCTGCGGGTCGTACTCCAGGGCCAGCTGGATCAGCTTCGCGCTGTCCTCGCCCCACATCCGCGCCGCCAGCAGCAGCGCCATGTCGATGCCCGCCGACACCCCGGCGCCGGTGATCACGTCGCCGTCCACCACCACGCGGTCGGTGCGGACCTGCGCTCCGAGCTCGGCCAGGACGTCGCGGACCGCCCAGTGCGTGGTCGCCGGCCGGTCGGCGAGGATGCCCGCCTTGGCCAGCAGGGTCGATCCGGTGCACACCGACGCCGTCCAGGTGGTGGTCGGGTGCACGGTGGCCAGCCAGGTGGTCAGCTCGGTGTGCTCCAGGGCGGCGCGCCACTGCGAGCTGCCGGGCACCACGACGACGTCCGGGCCGGTCAGCTCGGCGAACGTCGTCGTCGGCCGGATCGGCAGGCCGGAGTCGCAGACCACCGTGTCGCGGCTCGCCGCGACGAAGTGCGGGGTGACGCTGTCGGGTCCGGCGAGGACCTCGTACGGACCGATCAGGTCCAGCGCGGTGAACTTGTCGTAGAGGACGAATGCGATGTCCACAGTGGTCTCCTCAGATCTCGTCGGTGCCGGTGGTGCGGAAGCGGTCCCGGTAGGCGCTGGGCGGGATCCCGAGCTGGCGGACGAAGGCGCGGCGCATGGTCTCCGCGCTGCCGAAGCCGCAGCGCCGCGCGATGCCGCGGCAGCCGGTTTCGAGCATCGCGCACGCCGCTTCGACGCGCGCCCGCTCGACGTAGCGGCCCGGGCTGGTGCCGACTTCCCTGGTGAACAGGCGGGTGAAGTGCCGCGGGCTCATGGCCAGCCGGTCGGCCATCGCGGTGACCCGGTGGTCGCCCGCCGGGTTCGCGGCGATCTCGCCGAGCAGGTCGTGCAGCGCGCGGTCGCGGACCGGTTTCGCCGAGTTCCACACGCTGAACTGCGATTGCCCGCCGGGGCGCTGGAGGAACACCACGAGCCACTTGGCGATCGTGCGGGCGATCTCCGGACCGTGGTCGTCCTCGACGAGGGCGAGCGCGAGGTCGACCCCGGCGGTCACCCCGGCCGCGGTGAGCACGGAGGCGTCGCGGACGTAGATCGCGTCCGGCTGCACCTCGACGCCCGGGTAGGACTCGGCGAGCTCCTCGCAGTTCGCCCAGTGCGTGGTGGCCCGGCGCCCGTCCAGCAGTCCGGCCTCGGCCAGCATGAACGCCCCGGTGCAGACGGAGGTCGTCCGGTGGGCGAGGCCGGACAGGCGGCGCAGCTGCCGGGCCAGCTCGGGATCGCCGGCGGTTTCGCGGAACCGCCAGCCGCCCGCCACGACGAGGGTGCCGAGCCGGTCGACGTCCTGGAGCGCGATGTCCACGCCCAGCCGGACCCGTGACGAGGTGACCACGTCGTCCCCGCTCAGCGAGGCAAGGCGCACCTCGTAGCCGTCGTCGACTAGGTGCGCGGCGCCGTCGAACACCTCCAGCGGGCCGGCGACGTCGAGCAGCTGGACGCCGTCGTAGACCACGATGACCACGCGGTGTCTGTCCACGTCATCGAGCTTGGCCGCAGCTGTGCACGTCCTCAAGGACGTGTACCCCACCGATCAGGACAGGTGCTGCTCGGCGCGTCCTTCCGCGTAGGCCGCGGCGAAGAGGTCCGGGGCGGATTCGCGGGCTCGGGCGGTGATGCGGTCGACGTCGGCGCGTTCCGCCCGGGGGAGGGGCGCACCGACCGATTCGCGGGTCACCGCAGCTCTTCCGAGCAGGCGCGCGGCGGCTTCGGTGTCGCCGAGGAGTGCTTTGGCACCGGCCAGGCCTTCGAGGGCCAGGGCGATCGCGCGGGGGTCTTCGGTGCTCTCGGCGGTGGCGAGGCCTTCGGTGTGGAGGCGGGCCGCGGTGTCGGCGTCGGCGCGTTGTTCGGCGATGAAGCCGAGTTCGGCCAGCGCCAGGGCGACGCCGGGGTGGTCACCGGCGCGGCGGCTCCACCGCAGCTGGCGGTGCCACAGCTGCTCGGCGTCGTCCAGGCGCCCCTGGCGGCGGGCGGTCAGCGCGAGGCCGAACTCGGCGTAGACCAGGCCCTGCTCGTTGTGGGCCGCCGCGGCGACGTCGGCCGCGCGGCGGTGGTGGGCTTCGGAGGCTTCGAGATCTCCGGTGAGCAGCGCGATGCGGCCGAGCCCGGACAGCTTGTTGGCGGCCTCGGAGGCGAGGCCGAGTTCTTCGGCGATGCGCAGCCCGTCGCGGTGCGTGCGCGCGGCCATCGCGTAGTCGCCGGTGATCTCGGCGACCCTGGCCAGCAGCTCGGCCGCCTGCAACTGCCCCCACTGGTCGCCGAGCTCGTCGAACAGCGCTTTCGCCGTCGTCGCGTCCTGGCGGGAGACGGCGAGCTCACCGCGCACGATCCCGCGGCGGGCCCGGTTGGTGAGCGCCGCGGCCTCGCCCCAGCGGTCCTCGGCCTGCTGGAAGGTCCGCAGCGCCCGTTCCAGCGTGTGCGGTGGCCCGGTGTAGTCGCCGACGTCGAGGTGGACGAATTCGAGGAAGCACTCGGCGCGGGCCCTGGCGACCGGATCGGTGATCTCGGGCCGCTCCCGGGTGACGTCGCGCGCCGCGCCGGAGAGCACGGCCAGGGAATCCCGGCACGCCGCCACCACCGGGTCGGCGCCGGCGCCCGCCAGCAGTTGGTGCGCTTCCCGGAACCGGCCGCGCAGGAAGAGGTGCCACGACGCCGCCGCGGCCAAGTGGCGCGTCGCCGCGGTGTCGCCCTGGCGGACCGAATCGTCCAGGCAGGAGCGGAGGTTCGGCAGCTCCAGGTCGAGCCGCCGCAGCCAGGTCGGCTGCTCGCCGCTGCGCAGCCCGGCTTCGGCGCGTTCGGCCAGCTCGGCGTGGTGGCGGCGCGCCCGCCGCCGCGCGGCGTCGGTCTCCTCGGCTTCGGCGAGGCGTTCCCGGCAGTAGGCGGCCACCGATTCCAGCAGCCGGTAGCGCGGGCGCCCCTCGGGGAACCCGACCGTCACCAGGCTGCGGTCGACCAGGCCGGTGAGCACGTCGAGCAGGGTGTTCGGCTCGTTCGCGCAGACCGCTTCGGCGGCGTCGAGCGTGCACCCGTCGGCGAAGACCGAGAGGCGGCGCAGGACGATCTGCTCCTGCTCGTCGAGCAGGCCCCAGCTCCAGTCGATGACCGCCCGCAGGGTCTGGTGCCGGGTGGGCGCGCGGCGGTTGCGGGCGGTCAGCAGGTCGAAGCGGTCGTCCAGGCGGGCGGCGAGCTCGCGCAGGCCGAGGCCGCGGACCCGGGAGGCCGCCAGCTCCAGCGCCAGCGGCAGGCCGTCGAGGCGGCGGCAGATCGCGGCGATCACCGCGGCGTCGTCGTCCCGCTGGTCGAACCCGGCCGCGGCCGCGCGGGCCAGGAACAGCTGCGCGGCGCTGGAATCGCGGACCGCTGCGGGGGTTTCGCCGCCGGGCAGGGTCAGCGGCTGGACCGACCACAGCTGTTCGCCGGGCAGGTGCAGCGGTTCCCGGCTGGTCGCGAGGAGCCGCACGCCGGGTGCGGCGGCCAGCAGCCGGTCGGCCAGCGCGGCGGTCGCGTCGATGACGTGCTCGCAGTTGTCGAGCAGGAGCAGGAGGTTCTTGCCGCGCAGGGCTTCGGCCAGGCGGGCGGCACCGTCGCGCGGGGAGCCGGCGACCTCGTCGCGCAGGCCCAGCACGGCCGCGATGGCATCGGCCACCGCGGCTTCGGTGACCGCGCAGCCGGTGTCTATGGCGGCGAGCTCGACCAGCCACGCGCCGTCGGGGAAGGATTCCGCTGCGGCGCGGGCGACTTCCAGGCCCAGCCGGGTCTTGCCGACCCCGCCCGGGCCGGTCAGCGTCACCAGGCGCCCCGCGCTCAGCCGGGCGCGCACCGACTCCAGGTCGCCGTCGCGGCCGATCAGCTCCGAGACGGCGGCGGGGAGGTTGTGCCCGGGCGCGGTGGCGGTGAGAACCGGTTCCTGCCGGAGCATCGAGCTGTGCAGTGCGGACAGCTCGGGGCCCGGGTCGATGCCGAGCTCGTCGGCGAGGCGGGCCCGCACCTGCTGGTAGGACTCCAGAGCCTCGGCTTGCCGTCCGGAACCGTAGAGCGCGCGCAGGTGGAGGGCCTGCAGGCGCTCGCGGTGCGGGTGGCGCGCGACCAGCTCGGCCAGGTCCGCGGCGACCCCGGTGTGCTCGCCGAGTTCGAGGCGCGCAGCGGCGTGGTCCTCCTGCGCGGCGAGGCGCTGGTCGTGCAGCCGGGTGCGGGCGGGCGCTGCGAAGGCGGCGTCGGCGAACTCCGCGAACGCCTCGCCGCGCCAGATGCCGAGGGCAGCGGCCAGCGCCGCCGCTCGGGCCCTGGCATCGGGTGAGGTTCTCGCCTGCGCGCTCAACGCGGTGAAACGCCCGGCGTCGACGGCCTCGGCGTCGATGTTGAGCCGGTAGGCGCCGGAGCGGAACTCCAGCAGCGCGCGGGCTCCCGGCTCGGCGGAGTCCAGCGCCTTGCGCAGCTGCGAGATCTTGGCGCGCAGCGTCGGCACCGGTTTGCCGGGCGGTGCCGAACCCCAGAGGTCTTCGACCAGCCGGTCGGCGGAGACGAAGCGCCCGGGCGTGACGAGCAGGTCGGCGAGCAGGGCCCGCACCTTCGCCTCCGGGACGGGCACCGGAGTGCCGTCGTCGGTCCACACCGCGAGCGGGCCCAGCACTCCGAAACGCACGTGCCGACAGTACTTGGTGACCTGCGGTGATGGCCGACCGCAAGCGGACCCGAAGCGAACCGCAACCGGGGCCGCCCAGGCTGGGGCCAACTTCAGCGAGAGGACAGGCCATGAACGACGCACAGCGGAACACCGGTCGCGAGGTCCGGCTGCGGTCGCTCCCGGACGGCGAGCTCCGGGCGGAGGACTTCGAACTGGTCGAGACGCCGGTCCCGCAGCCCGGCGCCGGGCAGGTGCTGGTCCGCAACACCTGGATGTCGGTCGACCCCTACATGCGGGACCGGATGGACCCGGCGGTCACCTTCCTGCCGCCGTACCAGGTGGGCGAGGCGCTCGACGGCCCCGCGATCGGGCGGGTCGTCGCCTCCGGGTCCGCGGAGGTTCCGGTCGGCACCGTGGTGCGGCACTGGCTCGGCTGGCGGGAGTACGCCGTGCTGGACGCGGCCGCGGTCGAGGTGCTCGACACCTCGGTCGCCGAGGAGCAGGACTACCTCGGGCCGCTGGGCACGACCGGGCTGACCGCCTACGTCGCCACCACCGAGATCGCCCCGGTGCGCCCCGGTGACGTGGTGTTCGTCTCCGCCGCGGCCGGCGCGGTCGGCAGCGTGGCCGGGCAGCTGGCCCGCCAGTTCGGCGCGTCGAAGGTGATCGGATCGGCCGGTGGCCCGGTCAAGGCCCGGAAGCTGCGCGAGACGTTCGGTTTCGACGCCGCCATCGACTACCGGTCGGCCTCGGTCGCCGAGCAGCTCGACGTCGCCGCGCCGGACGGCATCGACGTCTACATCGACAACGTCGGCGGTGAGCAGCTGGAAGCCGCCATCGACGCGATGCGCGGCGGCGGCCGGATCGCGCTGGTGGGCGCCATCAGCGCGCACGGCGCACCGCCCGCGGGGCCGAAGAACTACTTCCAGCTGGCCATCAAGGAGATCACGATGCGCGGCATGCTCGTCGGCCAGCACTTCGACCGGTTCCCGGAGTACATCGGCAAGGGCGCGAACTGGCTGCGCGAAGGAACCCTGCGCACCGAGACCACGGTGCAGCACGGCATCGAGAGCGCGCCGGAGGCGCTGCTGGGCGTGCTGCGGGGTGCGAACACCGGGAAGATGCTCGTCCGCCTGGACGGCTGAAAAGCGTTCCGGCGAACGGATTTCACGCTGCGCGGCGGGATTCGCGCAGGACTGCGAGCTCATTCGACGTTTCCAACCAGACAGGAGATCTTCACCATGAATTCCCAGCCGGGAGGCCGTGCGCTCGTCGTCCTCGCGCACCCGCGGACCGACTCGGTCACCGCTCGGAGCGCGGACCTGGTGCACCGCAAGCTGAAAGCGGCGCAGTACGAAGTCGACCTGCTCGACTTGTACGCCGAGGACTTCGACCCGCGCGTGACCCCCGCCGACGAACCGGACTGGGCCGACCGGGAGAAGGCCTACTCGCCCGAGGTCCGCGCCCACATGGCCCGGGTCGACGCCGCGGACGTGATCGTGGTGGTCTTCCCGGTGTGGTGGTTCTCCCTGCCGGCGATCCTCAAGGGCTGGATCGACCGCGTGTGGAACTACGGTTTCGCCTACGGGCGCAGCGAGCCGCGGCTGGCGGGCAAGCGCATGCTGTGGCTGGGCCTGGCGGGCGGATCGAGCGCGGGCTACGCGGAGGTGGGGCTCGCCGAGATGATGGATCTGCAGCTGCGGGTCGGCATCTCGAACTTCTGCGGGATCATCGACGCGGACTTCGTGCTCGTCCACGACCTCGAAACCGCGGACGCCGAGCAGGCGCTGGCCGACGTCGAGGACAAGGCGGAGCGGTTCCTGGGCCGCTGAACCGCGGGCACCGGCCGCTCAGCGGTCGGTGCCCACCAGGCCGCGCAGGATCTCCTCGGCGTGCGTCCACAGCAGCGATCCGCCCGCATCCGCCACCAGGTGGTGCCGAGCGGCGGGGATGCGCTGGGCCAGCGTCACGCCGTGGTCGGGCGAGTGGCTGGGGCTGGTGTCGAGCGCGCCGTACCAGAGGTCCACCGGGATCCGGATGTCCGCGACGTCGAAGGGCCAGCGGCCCATGTCCAGGACGGTGTCGCGGGCGTAACCGGCCGGACCCTGCGCGAATCCCTCGGCCATCGCCTTCCGGAAGACCGGCTCGAATCCCGGTGACCGGTAGACGGCGAGGTCGACGCCCGGGCTGAACCTGGTGATCAGCTGCCACAGCGCCTCGGCGCTGCCGAACTCGGCGAAGGACTGCTCGGCGGCGGCCGGATCGGCGGCCACCAGCTCGACCATGCTCCGCAGGTCATCCGGCAGACCGCTGCCGAAGGACGCGAACTCGTCGGCACCCGCGACGACGGCGGCCCGCGACGCAACTCCCGCCGCGGCGCAGGCCAGCGCGAACGGCCCGCCCGCCGAGTAGCCGACGACGGCGAGCCCGGCCGAGCCCAGGACAGTCCGCCGCAGCTCGGCGATGTCGTCGGCGAAGCTGTCCAGCGTCCGGCCCGGTGCGGGATCGGAAGCGCCGAGTCCCGGCCGGTCGACCGAGATCAGCCGGATGCCGAGCGCGTCGACGACATCGGTGCCGAACCCGAGATGACGGCTCGTCGCAGCGCCAGGGCACAGCACGACGGGCTTGCCGTCCTGCGGGCCCCACTCGGCCCAGGCCAGGTTCCGCCCATCGGAAAGCCCGTGCCGCCCAAGCCGATCCGGTCCGGAAACGTCCATGACAGTCGATTGTGGACGCCCCTGCCTCGCGACGCCATCGATTTTCGGCCGCGGCGGCCAGTGGTGCAGACGCCTCGCGGTCATCTCGCAGCGGGTGGCGGATAACCTGCGGGAATGAGCAACGCGATGTGGGATGCGCTGGCGGCGACACCCCTGCGGGAAGTGCGGCGCCGTGCGGCGATCCTGGATGAGCTCGCCGAGGTCGAACCGGTGACCGTGACCGGCGCACGCCGTCTGGCCTGGAACGACGGCGGCGGCCAGTCCGCGGTGTGGTACTTCGCGGACGACCACCGCGTGCTGCTGCTGACATTCGACCACGAGTCGCCGCTGAACCTGTACGCCGAGGACGATTTCGCCCTCCAGGAATCTTTCTACGAGGGCGTCCCCGAGTCCCTCGTAGACCTGGTCCGCGACCGTCCGGAGAACTACGAGTCGCTGAACCTCAAGGACCCCGCGACGGGCCGGACGATCCACTACGCGGGTGGTGTCTTCTGGTACGACGGCGCGCGCTGGCACGTGGCCGACGGCTTCGCAGCGCACTGCCGCCGCGAGGACGTGAGCCTCTTCCGCGATTCCGGCTTCGACTACTGCCTGGACCCCTACCGCTTCGGCGAGGACTTCACCCCGGAGAGCGCCGTGGCGATGCGGGACGAGGACGGCTGGTACGAGGGCGCGGAAGAGCGGGATGCGGACCTGGCCAACGTTCGGGAGATCTTCACCCGACACGGCTAGCCGACCGGCCACCTGATCCTCATCCTCCTAAGAGGATGGCCCGGGACGTCCTCCGGTCGTGGCGACGGGCCGCAACGAGAGAGGCGCCGACCGGCGAAGGTTCTCGCTGGTCGGCGCCTCGGTGAAGCCGGTGCCTCAGCCCTGCTTGGTCTCCCAGAAGATCTTGTCGATCTCCGCGATGTAGTCCAGCAGTTCCTGACCCTTCTTCGGGTCCATCGAGCCCTTGGTGCCGGTGGCGCCGGCCGCCTTGGTGGCCTTGTTGACCAGCTCGTGGAGCTGCGGGTACTTCTCGAAGTGCGGCGGCTTGAAGTAGTCGGTCCACAGCACCCACAGGTGGTGCTTGACCAACTCGGAGCGCTGCTCGGCGATCAGAATCGCCCGAGTGCGGAACTCCGGGTCCTCATTGGCCTGGTACTTCTCCTGGATCGCCTTGACCGACTCAGCCTCGATGCGCGCCTGGGCCGGGTCGTACACGCCGCACGGAAGATCGCAGTGCGCGGTCGCCTCCAGGCGAGGGCTGAGGATTCGCGACAGCAGTCGCATGATTCCTCCCTGACAGTGAGTGCTCCGACAGCGCCGACCCTACTCTGGAAGATCCTCGGCGTCCTACTGGAGGTGGCAGTGAAATCCCTCGGCCGGTGGCCATGGCGCCGCTTGCTGGTGCGGGGTCCGTCGATGGTTCCCACGCTGCGGGATCGCGATGTCGTGCTGCTGCGGCTGCGCGGTCGCGCCCGGGCGCGCGACGTCGTCCTGGTCCGCTGGGCGCAGCGGCCGGAGCAGCTGTCGATCAAGCGCGCGGTGCGCCGCGAGGGCGGCGGTTGGCACGTGGAGGGCGACAACAGCTTCGGTTCGACCGACTCGCGGGAGCTGGGGCCGGCGGAAGTCCTCGGCGTCGTCCGCTGGCGGCTGTGGCCGAACCCGGGGCGCCTGCGCTGAACCGCTGGTCAGCGCAGGGTTTCGTAATGCGCCAGGCAGGTTTCGTAGTCCGGTAGGAGGCCTTGCTCCGCCGCTTCGGCGAGGCTCGGGGCGTGACGGTCCTTCTCGGACAGGACCGGCTCGCAGTCCAGGACGTCCCAGGGGAGCGCGAGGGCCGGGTCGAGCGGGTTGATGCCGTGCTCGGCGCCGGGGTTGTAGGGCGTCGAGCAGAGGTAGCTCATCGCGGTGTCGTCGGTGAGCGCGACGAAGGCGTGGCCGAGGCCTTCGGGCACGTAGACGGCCCGGAACTCGTCGGAGTCCAGGCGCACCGCGTCCCACTTGCCGAAGGTGGGCGAGCCGACCCGGATGTCGACCACCACGTCGAGCAGCGCTCCCCGCGGGCAGTACACGTACTTGGCCTGGCCCGGCGGCACGTCGGAGAAGTGCACACCGCGGATGACGCCGCGGGAGGACACGCTGTGGTTGGTCTGGGCGACCCGCAGCGGGTGCCCGAGGGCTTCGACGAGCGCGGCCTCCTGGAACGGCACGACGAAGAGGCCGCGGTGGTCGGGGAAGGCCTTCGGAATGAACTCGAACGCGCCCGTGTTCTCAAGTCGACGTGCCTGCACGGCCGAAAGCCTATGGGGCCGGCCGATGCGGGTTTTCGAGGGGTTTCGGAGGGGTCGCGGTCAACAGGACACACGTGCTGCAAAGGACGTCGGAAAATATGACGTTCGTTCTGTTAGCGGAAATTCTTGAAAACCGTACGTACGTACTGCCCTTTTCGAATCAAAACCGGACGCCCGTACTGCCACTGGGCGTTGACTTTTTGTTGAAGCCGCTGGTGAGATTGTGTGATCCCGGTCGCTGACATTGATCTGGGGGCCTGGCACACTGTTCGAACCGCAGCGTCCGCCGAGCCGCTGTCCGACCGGGGCAGCTGTGCTCGGTTCATTCACACACCGCCGGCCGGAAAGCCCGGTGCGGTGGCGTAACCCGGGCGGCTCCGCGCCGCCCACTGGCCCGGCCCGGACCGTTCCCGGGCCGAAGGCATGGCTACAGGAGGGACGCCGTGACCGCCGTCAACGACCGCACCGACAATGGTGCCGATTTGACCAACGAGGAAATTTTCGCCGCGCACGAGGGCGGCAAGCTGGGCGTGGAGGTGTCCGCGCCGCTGGCCAGCGCGCGTGACCTCTCGATCGCCTACACGCCGGGCGTGGCGCAGGTCAGCCGCGCGATCGCCGCCGACCCGGAGCTCGTCGACCGCTACACCTGGACGCAGCGGTTGGTGGCCGTGGTCAGCGACGGCACCGCGGTGCTCGGGCTCGGCGACATCGGACCGCGGGCCTCGCTGCCGGTCATGGAGGGCAAGTCCGCGCTGTTCAAGACCTTCGCCGGACTGGACTCGATCCCGCTGGTGCTGGACACCACCGACGTCGACGAGATCGTGGAGACCCTGGTCCGGCTGCGCCCGTCGTTCGGCGCGGTCAACCTGGAGGACATCTCCGCGCCGCGCTGCTTCGAGCTGGAGCGCCGGGTCTCCGAGGCGCTGGACTGCCCGGTGATGCACGACGACCAGCACGGCACCGCGGTCGTGGCGCTGGCGGCGCTGCGCAACGCGGCCAAGGTGGTCGGTCGCGAGCTGGGCTCGATGCGCGTGGTGATCTCGGGCGCCGGTGCGGCCGGGGTGGCCTGCGCGAAGATCCTGCACACCGCCGGGGTCGGCGAGATCACGGTGCTCGACTCGCGCGGTGTGATCCACTCCGGGCGGGACGGCCTGACCCCGATCAAGCAGGAGCTGGCCGGTTTCACCAACTCCAGCGGGATCACCGGCGGGCCGGCCGAGGCGCTGCGCGGCGCCGACGTCGTGATCGGCGTGTCGGTCGGCCAGCTGCCGGAGGAGCTGGTGGCCACGATGGCCGATGACGCCATCGTGTTCGCGCTGTCCAACCCGGACCCGGAGATCCACCCCGACGTCGCTCGCCGGCACGCCGCCGTGGTGGCCACCGGGCGCAGCGACTTCCCGAACCAGATCAACAATGTGCTGGCCTTCCCCGGCATCTTCAAGGGCGCGCTGGACGTCGGCGCCCGCAAGATCACCGACGGGATGAAGGTCGCGGCCGCCGAGGCGATCGCCGCGGTCGCCGCCGACGACCTCAGCGCGGACTACATCGTGCCCAGCCCGCTGGACCCGCGGGTGGCGCCGGAGGTCAGCGCCGCCGTGGCCAAGGCGGCTCGCGCCGAGGGCGTCGCCAAGTCCTGATCGCACCGATGCGCGCGAGGCTCCACGGGATAGCTGTGGGGCCGGACTGCGCCGAGCCGGACCAATCGGGGCCGGGGAGACCGATCGTCTCCCCGGCCCCGTTGTGTCGACGGTTGTGGACTTTCGGTGCTTCGCGTCATCATGTCGGGGGACGGCTGTCACCTCTCCAGGGAATCCGGTTCCGGTCGCGGCACCATGGCGTTACCGCCGGTGCGGAGACCGGTATTGTCAGCCGCACGACCTGTTGTGTTGCAGATCACTCGTCAGTGGGGTGCGGTGCAACCCGGGGCAGCGGTCGCGCGGCTGCGACGCAGGAGGGGTGCTGTTGACCGAGCGGAGCGAGAGGACCCGGACGAGTTCCGGCGGTCTCGGCCTGGCCGGTGCCCGCTCCGAGGAGTTCGCCCTGTTGCCGCTGCCCGCGGCGCCCGCGCTGCTGAGCACCCCGGACGGCATCGTCGTCCGCGCCACCGAGCAGGCGGCGAAGCTGGCGGGGGAGACCACGCCCGCGGCGCTGGTCGGCTGCCGCCTCGCGGACCTGGTGACCCGCGACGGCCCGGTCTCGCTGCTGCGGGCCAGGAGCGGCAGCTACCCGGTCCGCCCGATGAGCTGGCCGCACATCCAGGACGAGCGGCTGCGGGTCACCGTGCTGGTCGACGTCTCCGACCTGGCCGACGCCGGGCACGACGACACCGAAGCCGCCGACGGCAACGAGCGGCGGTGGCTGATCGAGGCGCAGCGGATCGCCAAGGTCGGCAGCTGGGTGTTCTACCCGGAGACCGGCGAGCTCTACCGCAGCCCGGTGCTGGCCGAATTCCTCGGCGATCCCGGTGGCCAGGAGGCCGTGGGCGTGACGGCGATGATCGAGGCGACCCACCCCGACGACGTGGCGCGGGCGCAGCAGTTCTACCTGGACGTGCTCACCGCTCCGGAGGACGAGCTGCTGGAGGTGGAGCTGCGCGACCGTCGCGGCAAGCGCGTCTACCTGTGCACCGGGCGGGCCGAGTACAACCGGGCCGGGCGGGTCGAGCGGGTGCAGGGCACCGTGCAGGACGTCACCGAGCACCGGGCCCTGGAGCGGCAGCTCCGCGACGAGCGGCGCAAGCTGCAGGACGCGCAGCGGATCGCCCGCCTCGGCACCTGGGAGTGGGATCCGCGGTCCGGCGTCATGCGGTTGTCGAACATGCTGCACGAGATCATCGGCAAGCCCGCGAACGCGCCGATCACCTTCGAGAGCTACCTGGACCGGGTGCACCCCGACGACCGCGGCTGGGTGCGCCAGGCCTGGCGGCCGCTGATCGAGGAGCACGACCCGATCGAGGTCGAGCACCGCTACCTGCGCATCGACGGCACCACCCGGATCCTGCGGCTGCACGGCACCGCCATCACCGACGCCGACGGCCAGGACGTCCTGGTCGGCACCGCCCAGGACGTCACCGAGCAGCGGGCCGTGGTGACCCGCATGGAGCGCTCCAGCCAGCGGTTCACCGACCTGGTCAGCATCACCCCGGTGGGCATCGGCCTGTTCGACCGGGCCGAACGGCTCGTCGACGCCAACGACGCGCTGTGCGACCTGCTCGGCTACCAGCTGGAGCAGCTGCGCGGGATGAGCGCGAAGGACATCACCCACCCCGACGAGCAGAACACCGGCCTGCCCACCCCGGCGGAGAACTCCGGCATCCGGCGCCGGGTGCCGCAGCGGGTGCTGGTGCGCGCCGACGGCGAACCGGTGTACTGCGAGCTGCGCACCTCGGCGTCGGTGCAGGACGACGGCACCCACTTCTGGCTGGTGGTGTTCCAGGACATCACCGAGCGGCGGCGGGCCGCCGAGGCGCTGCGCTACCAGGCCACCCACGACGACCTGACCGGCCTGCCGAACCGCACCGCGGTCAAGGACCTGCTCTACCAGCTGCTGGGGCGGGCCGATTCGGACCGGGTCGCGGTGCTGTTCTGCGACATCGACAACTTCAAGCGGGTCAACGACTCGCTGGGCCACGACGCCGGTGACGAGCTGCTGGTGGCGCTGGCGCGCCGCCTCGAAGGCGGGCTGCCCGACGGGTGCACGGCGGCCCGGCTCTCCGGCGACGAGTTCGTCATCATCTGCTCGGACATCGAGGCGGTCGGCGGCGTCGACTCGCTGGCCAACCGGGTGTCCGGGCTGCTGCGCACCGCGGTTCCGGTGCACGGCCAGCTGATCAGGGTCTCCGCGTCGATCGGCGCCGCGGTGCCCGACGGCAGCGCCTCCGGCGGCGAGGACCTGCTGCGCTTCGCCGACGCGGCGATGTTCGAGGCCAAGGGCCGCGGCACCGGCAAGGTCTCGCTCGCCAGCCCGGCGCTGATGGCCTCCGCGGACCGCCAGCTGCACCTGGAGGGCCAGCTGCGGGAGGCGCTGAACAGCGACGGCCTGGCCCTGCACTACCAGCCGGTGGTCGACTCGGACGGCGTGGTGGTCACCGCCGAGGCGCTGGTGCGCTGGCCGCACCCGGATCGCGGCATGCTCGCCCCGGACGCCTTCCTGCCCGTCGCGGAGCAGGGCGATCTGCTCCGCGAGCTGGACCGCTGGGTGCTGCGGACCGCGTTGCGGGAGGCGGCGACCTGGCCGGTGCGAGGCGGCCGCCCGGTGGGCGTGGCGGTGAACCTGGCCGGGCTGGTGCCGGGCGGGCCGGAGTTCGTCGACGCGGTCGCCGACATCGTCGCCGAGACCGGCATCTCCTGGGACCGGGTGATCCTGGAGCTGGTGGAGACCGCCCTGGTCGACCTGCCGTCGCGGACCCGGCACGAGATGGGCGAGCTGGTCTCGCGGGGCGTGCGGTTCGCGGTGGACGACTTCGGCACGGGCTACTCCTCGCTGGCGCGGCTCAAGGACCTGCCCGCGCAGATCATCAAGGTGGACCGCCGGTTCGTCGCCGGAGTCGGCGGTGACGCCTCGGACTTCGCCGTGGCGCGCGCGGTGGTGGACATGGCGCGCGCGATGGGCAGGCAGTGCGTGGCCGAAGGCGTGGAGACCGCAACCCAGTTCCACGTGCTCTCCGGTGTCGGCGTGGACGCCTACCAGGGCTGGCTGTTCTCCGGCGCCATCCCGGCCCGCGAGTTCCGCGACCTCATCGCCCGCGGCCCGATGCCCATCCCGGCAGCCTGAACGGCTTCCACTGTGGACAGCGTGCTGTCCCGGAAATGCCAGAACACCCCCGGCGGCAAGGGCTACCGGGGGTGCTCAGCTGCTCGATCAGCTGTCGAATAAGCCGGGCTTGTCGCTGTTGATGAAGCTCGTGCAGCTGGCGGTACCGACAACCAGGACCGGAGAGCCGTCTCCGAGCTTGGAGTCGCGAAGAGCGCTGTGGGGCACAGGTACCGCGATCCAACGGGATCACACGAGTCGGCACGGTCGGCAAGTCAGCCATCTCCCGTAGGTGCTTCAGCTGAGCGGCTGTCACGTCGCGGGTGCCAACTTGTCACTCCGTCCATACCCCGGACGATCTGTCGTGCCCGCCCTGTTCGGAGTGGGGGACCGCAAGTTCCCCACTCCGACGCCGGTCGAACGCACTCCCATGACACGTCACCCGAATAGCCGTGCCGCAGGACACATTCCGCAGAGCGTCGTACGCATGCTGCGACACGGAGGCAGACTGGCAAGGCACTCGATCCCTGGGGAGGGGTAGCCGGATGAGCTACGGCAGGCGTGGGGCATCGGCGCCGCGATCGGTGCCATCGTGACGGGAGTCGGCGTGGCCGTTGGCCTGATCGCCGCCGCGATCACTGCGCTGAACTCCTACCTCAGCGATGGTGACGGCACGGATTGGCGAGTCAACCAGTGAACCCGGGCGGGCCAGGTGTACCACCACACCGCTACCACGTTCCGGCCGGCAGGCCGATTTACCACGAGCTCATGGCGCTACCGCCGCGGCTCGCGCGGAAGATCCAGGTCTCGTCAGTCGTAACTGGATCGGTGTCGATCGCTTTGAGCCTCATCACGGGGATTCTGATCATCGTGATCGCCTACCAGCTGCCCACGGCAACCTGGGCAACGACCGGTTTGGTCACAGCGATGGGAGGTCTGTCGGCGTTCTTCTACTTCTTCTCCGGGATCACCCTGACGTTCGCGCCGGTCTACGTGAAGAACGGACACCTGAACGCGACCTTCACGGCCAGGGCCCGGCGAGTGCTCGTCGTGCTGTGGGCCGGCACGACGTTCACCTCGATCGCCTCCGTTTTCTTCTTCACCGGAACGGTGAGCGCATCGGTCAAGAAAGCAGGGGACCCCATCTACCGCCAGTTGATCGGTGACCAGCCGGTCGGCTACACCCCGCCGACCATCGGCTACCTGATCCTGCTCCTGGTTCCCTTCCTGCTCTCGGTCTCCAACGTGGTCATCGGCTGGCGGCTCCTTCGCCCGGCACCAGGGCTACTGCGCAAATATTGCACATGATCACCGCGGCCAACTGGAAACAGCCACCCCACGGCGGCTGGTGCTCGTTCAACCTGCCGGGAATCACGATCCCGGCCGCCTGAAGGCCAGCTTCTCCGTTCTGGACCTTTCCGCCGGTGGGCCGCCGAGCTCAAGATCAGAGGCGCATCGGTCCGCGGCGTCGCGGATCTCCGCGAGTACCCGAGGCGTTGAGGACATCTGTGACTGCGGTGAAGCACGGCCGGTTCGTGGCCCGGCGGATGACGGCCGTCGAGCAGTTCCGGGCGGAGAAGAAGGCCTGGCGGCTGGTTCAGCTGCTGGTGGGGCTCGTCGGCTACGGCACGGCGCTGACGTTCCTGGTCGGTTCGAGCCTGGGCGCGTCGGCCTGGGCCGTGCTCGCCGAGGGGCTGTCGGTGCGCAGCGGGATGTCGTTCGGCCTGGCGACGAGCCTGACGGCCGTGGTCGTCCTGCTGTGCTGGATCCCGCTGCGCGAGCTGCCCGGCCTCGGCACGGTTCTCAACGTGGTCCTGGTCGGCGCCGCGGCCGACGTCGCCGCGGTGTTCGTGCCCGCGCCGACCTCGCTGCCGCAGCAGATCGGCTACCTGCTGCTGGGCGTGCTGATGCTGACCTTCTTCGACGCGGTCTACCTGGGCGCCCGGTTCGGTTCCGGGCCGCGCGACGGCCTGATGACCGGCGCGGTCCGGTTGTCCGGGAAGCCGATCTGGTTGGTGCGCACGGCGATCGAGCTGGTCGTGCTGGTCGCCGGCTGGCTGCTCGGCGGCACGGTCGGCCTCGGCACCGTGCTGATCGCGCTGGCCATGGGGCCGCTGGTCCAGCAGTTCCTCCGCTTCACCACAGTCCGCCTCAAGAGCGACGGCTAGCGGCCGTGCGAAGCCCCAGTGCGCGGCTGATCGACCGCCGCTGCGGCGGTCGATCACCAAGCGGTACCTCATGGAACTTCGGGTGTCGGCGCGGCGCTGACCTCAGGTGCCGATCGGGGCGTCGCTGCCGAGCAGGGCCTTCACCTCCGGGTAGCTGCCGGTGGCCTGGACGCGGCCGTCGCCTAGCACGACGACGTCGTCGGCCGCCTGGATGGTGGACGGGCGGTGCGCGATGACCAGCAGCGTGCACTCGGAGCTGATGTGCTCGATCGTGCGGGTGAGCGCGGCTTCGTTCACGGCGTCGAGGTGCGAGGTCGGCTCGTCGAGCAGCAGCAGGTGCGGTCTCGGCAGCAGGGCTCGGGCGATCGCCACTCGCTGCTGCTCGCCGCCGGAGAGGGCGCTGCCGTGCTCGCCCACGGGCGTGTCCAGGCCCTGCGGCAGCCGGGCGACGAGGTCTTCGAGGCTGGCCAGCCGCACCGCGCGGTCGACCTCGTCGGCGGTGGCATCGGGCTTGGCGTAGGTGATGTTGTCGCGAAGGCTGCCGTGCATGACTGGCGCGCTCTGCTCGACGATGCTGATCGCCGCGCGGCACTCGTCGACGGTCATCTCTCGCGCGCAATCGCGGCCGTCGAGCAGGACGTGCCCGGCCTGCGGGTCGTAGAAGCGGGCGATGAGGGCGAAGATCGTGGACTTGCCCGCGCCCGACGGGCCGACCAGCGCGACGTGGCTGTTGCGGGCGACGCGGAAGGACACGTCCCGCAGGACCGGGCGGCCGGGCTCGTAGGCGAAGCCGACGCCGCGGAACTCGATCGCCGGAGCGTCCGGGTCGACGTTCGAGCTGCGGGCCTGGACCGCCGGGCGGGCCACCTCCTCGGCCTCGGTGGGCAGCTGCGCGATGTCCTCCACCCGCTGCAGCGCGGCCAGGCCCTGCTGGAGGGTGGCGAACACGTCGAAGAGGTTCGACAGCGGCGTCGCGATGTAGGTGACGTAGAGGAGGAAACCGATGAGCTCGGGCAGTTCGGCGGCGCCGCTGGCCACCCGCAACCCGCCCACGACGAGCACGGTGATCATCGCGCCGTGCACGGCCAGCGTCATCGCCGGGTTGATCACGGCGTTGCGCTTGGCGGCCTGGAGGTTGTGCGCGTAGGCCTGGCGGGCCAGAACGCCGATCCGGTCGCGCTCGCGGTCCTCGGCTCGCATGACGCGCACGGTGCGGATCGCCGACAGCGCGCGCTCCAGCTCCGAGCTCATGCCGCCGAGGCTGTCCTGCGCGTCGTGGATCGCGCGGCGGATGCCCGCCAGCAGCAGCAGGGTCAGGCCGCCGATCGCGCCGACGATGGCGATGACGATCAAGAACATCATCGCGTCCAGCCAGAGCATCATGGCGATGCCGCCGATCACGATGAACACGCCGACGCTGGCCTCGACCAGGTCGTAGGCCAGCGAGTCGCGGAGCAGCGTGGTGTCGCTGGTGGTGCGGGTGAGCAGGTCGCCGATCCGGTGCTGCTGGTAGCGCCGCATCGGCCAGCGCAGCAGCCGGTCCACGATGCGCAGCCGCAGCCCCAGGACGATGCCCTCACCGGTGCGTTCCAGCAGGTAGTGCCCGAACCCGGTGATCACCGCCTCGGCCACGAACACCACGGCCAGCAGGCCCAGCACCGCCAGGTACGGCTGCTGGTCGGAGAACGCCTCGATCGTGCGGGCGGCCAGCAGCGGCTGCACCAGGCCCATCACCCCGCCGAGCAGCGCGAGCACCATGGCCACGGCGATCACGGCCCGGTGTCCGCGGGTGATCCGGACCAGGTGACGCCAGTCGACCTTCCCGCCGGTGTCCTCCGGTTCGTCGTCGTCCGCACCGTCCAGGTCGGCTGCCCGGTTGGGGCGAATCATGTTCAGCACTTAGAACTTCCTCGTTTCGTCGGTGATTGGTTCCACTGCCATCAGGGGCAGGAAGGCTTGCGCCTGCTCGCCCTCGTCGACGGCGCAGCCCGCTGCTTCGACCCAGGCGTGGGCCCCGAACGGGGCGGCGCGCACGCCGACCTTCCACGTCGGCCAGCAACCGCGCACCCGGCACAGCAGCGCGGTGGCGATCGAGCGGGGCAGGCATCCCTTGCCGGCGCAGGTCGTGCTGACCGCGATGACAGCGGATCTCGCGGCGCTGGCCTGGGCGTAGGTGGCAGGCGGTGCGCCGCGCCGGGCGAAGGCCAGGACGTGCCGGATCCGCCGCGGGGACAGGTGCGCCATCGGCAGGGCGATCGCCACCGCGACCCGCGCGGCCACCCGGGTGCGCAGCGGCGGCCGGTCCGCCGCGAACAGCGTTTCCGGCGTGCTCATCGCCGCACCACCAGGCCCGCCCGCAGGAGTTCCTCGATGACGGCGCGGACATCGCTCACGGCCTGCTCCTGGTCCCCGTCCGCCTCCGGGAGCAGAGCGCGCGCGATGGCCGGCTCCGTCGCGCCGTCCAGACTCATCCGCAGCGTGCGGAGGCCGCTCTCGTTCAAATGCCAGTACTGGCCGGATCTTTCGTCCAGCAGCACGCCGCTGCCGTCCTCGGCGTCGGTCAGCGACACGTGGTCGCGCAGCCGGATCGTCATGGCTTGGCCTCCGTGGTGACGAGCTGCTCCTGATCGCGTAGCCACCGTTCGGTGCTGGCGGTGGTGGAGATGGCGTACGGGGTGAACATCCGCATCTGGAAACCGCTGCAGATCTCCCGCAGCACCCGGGGATCGATCAGCCCGAGCCGGCCGAGCCGCGAATCCTCGCACAACGCCACCAACTTCTCCGCGTTGGTGCGCAGACCGGCGTGCTCCACATTGGACCCTTCGGCCTTGGTCGACCGCGCCAGGCACCGATCCGGCACGATCCCGCGCATCGCGGCCACCAGCAGCGGCTTGTACGCCCACGGCGTGCGGCGTTCGTGCGCGCGAGCGGTCATGCACGCGTGCAGCACGGCGTCGTCCAGGTACGGGGAGTTCAGGCGGATGCCTTCGGCGGCGTAGAGCGGGCTGGCCGCGCGCACCAGGCTCGCGCACAGCTGGACTCCCAGGACGGTGTGGTGGGCGGTCCAGTTGTGCCCGCGCTGCTGCGTGCGCTCTGCTTCTTCCAGCAGCAGCTCCCGGGCGAGCCCGACCGCCTCCGGCGTGGCCCACGGCGGCAGTTGCACGAGGTTCGAGGCGCCCTCGTCGTCCAGCGGCGAGGCGATGATGCTGCGGGCGCGCCGGGCCAGCCACTCGGGGTAGGCCTCGCGCCGCTCGCGCGCGTACATGGCGATGTCGCGCCACCGCCAGTGCTCCAGCGCGCGGTAGGCCCGCAGGTACCGCAACCCGGCCAGAGGACTGCGGCGCAGCAGCTCGAAGACGCCGGTGGCGCCACCCATCAGGGTTTCGTCGCCGCCGTCGCCGGTGAGGTGCATCTGCGATCCTGCCGCGGCGAGGCGGGCCGCCATCGCGCGGTACATCGGGCGGTCCTCCACCCCGGGAAACGGCTCCTCGGTCGGCGGCAGCGGTTCGAGCACGTCGCTGTAGTGCGCCGGGATGTCGGTGAAGGGGATGGTGATCCGCCGCAGGCCGGGGAGGTGCTCGGC
Source organism: Saccharopolyspora antimicrobica (assembly GCF_003635025.1). Classification (GTDB taxonomy): domain Bacteria; phylum Actinomycetota; class Actinomycetes; order Mycobacteriales; family Pseudonocardiaceae; genus Saccharopolyspora; species Saccharopolyspora antimicrobica. The sequence goes on from NZ_RBXX01000002.1 coordinate 3,887,296, forward strand.
GGCCAGGTCCGCCCACTGCGGGTCGTCGTCACCGACGTCGGCGGCGAGCTTGGTCAGCGCGGTCAGCGGCCGCCCGTCCCGGGCGGCGAGGAAGCACAGCGTCGTCGAGTCCAGGCCGCCGGACAGGTCCGCGGTCACGGTCGGCCCGGAGGTCACCCGGGTCCGGACCGAATCGACGAGCGCCGTGCGGAGCGCCTCGGCGGCCTTGTGCAGTGGCTGGTCGTCCGGCGGCGGCTGCCACCGGCGCCGGGATCGAGCGCGCCCGTCCGGGGTGAGGAGCAGGCAGGAATCCTCGTCGACGGCGTGCACGTCCTGCCACAGCGGCGCGTTCATGGTGTGCAGCGGAATCTCGGAGAGCAGGAAGCGCAGCACCAGCCGCCGCCTGTCGAGCTCGGCGTTCGACAGCGCGGCCAGCACGTCCGCGCGGGTCGCCGCGACGGTGACTCCGCCTATTTCGGCGTGCACGACGCGGCGCAGCCCGGACAGGCTGCCCTGGATCCGGACCACGCCGTCGACCGAAGCGATCAGGTGGAAGCAACCGGCGAACGACAGTTCGTCCAGCGCGACGGCATCCGTTGTCCGCTCCGCTATTCGCGACAGCCGCTGCGGAGTGACCGAAGCCGGTCCGAGAATGGCGATCGACGTCCGGCCCGCCGATTCGGTCCGGAGATCGGTCGATTCCCATTCCCCGACGAGCCACGGCCTGCCCGAAGGATGATTCACCCGCTGTGTTATCGGGTCGAGAGCGGCGACCGCCGCGGCGGCGGCTGGATGGTCGGGAAGTGCGACCAGCCATTCACGTGAATGACTCGATTTCATCGGTGAAGCTGTCTCCCCGGTTCGGATGGATGGCACCGCAGTGGCGCGGGCGTTCTTGCGAGTCGACTCGCGCCACTGCGGTGTTCACCTGCGGTCAGAGCAGGACGTGGCGCGGACGCCGGCGATGGGCCTTGTCCTTCCTGGACGGCCGGCTGTGCATCGTCAGCCGCTCGAACGCCCCGAGCTTCTGCAGCTTCGGCTTGGAGTACATGTGCGCACCTCCTTCCCGGGTACGAGAGTCGAATGGAGCGTTGTTTGTGCGCAGCGCTGCACGACGTCGTGCAGCCATCACATTAATTGGCCTCGACCAAAATGGACAACATTCCCGGGAAGAATGTCCACCGATGGAGCAGCGCATTCATGGGGATCGTTTCATGAATGTTTATTCGAATTTCGCCGCGCGGGTGGGCGGTCTGTTCGGATCGGTCGACCGCTTTGTGGAATATGCCGGGAGAAAGTGGTTGGCGCGATGAAACAATTGCGCCTCCGTTGAAGATGGAATTGTTTCCGCGTGCGGTGCGGGCGTGGCCGCACCGCCCGCGGCGGCCGCTCAGAGGTGCGGCAGGAGTGCTTCGATGCGGTGCCGGGGCAGGTCGATCAGGCGCAGGTCCAGGTCGTCCAGCACCGGGGCGAGCGCGGCGATGCGCTCCTTGGCCGCGCGCTTGGTGAGCTCCGGGTCGACGTGCGCGATCAGGCCTTCGCGCCAGACGTTGCCGAGCTTGCCGTGCGCCCGCTGCAGCAGGTACCCGGCCGCCGAGTCCGGTTCCACCAGCTCGGCCACCACGACGGCGTGCTTGGCGTCCGGCGTGCTGCGGTGGAAGCGCAGCCGGTACTTCGCCGCGACCAGTTCGGACAGCGCGCGCTGGGCGCGTTCGCTGGTGATGTCCGGGTGGTTGTTGCCGACCACGAACCCGACCCGGTCGGCGTTGGCGGCCAGCAGCATGCGCAGCAGCCACGGCCCCGGGTCCGCGCGCAGGTCGTACACCGACGGCTGCCGCCGGGCCGGCCGCGTCCAGCCGGGATCGTGCAGCGTGGTGACCGGGCTGCCCAGGCGTTCGCCGATCGCGGCGAGGAATTCCGGCGGTGCAGCGGCTTCCCGCGCCTCCACGGACTGCGGGCCGTGCGTGTAGATGCCGGGCGCCTGGCGCAGCGCGAGCTTGCGGGTGTGCGCGGTCGGCTGGCACACGTACAGGTCGCTGGCGCTGCCGATGGCCTGCGCACCGAAGTAGCGGTGGAACTGCGGCAGGATCGCCTCGAACACCATGCCCAGCCGCAGCAGCTCCTGCTGCACCTTGTGCCCCAGCGCGGGCGTCCGCGGGCTGTAGCCGTAGGCGACGAGCAGCCTGCTCTGCGGCCCGGCCAGGCATTCGGCGGCGCGGGTGGCGAACAGGCCGATGCCCTCCGGGGTGTAGGGCGGGTCGGTGAACACCAGGTCGGCCCAGCCCTCCAGCACCGGCGGCAACCCGAAGCGCAGGTCGGCGTGCAACGTGCGGACGCCGAAACCGCGCTCGGCCGACACCGCGTCGATGTGCTGCAGGATCCGCTCGTCGACGTCCACGACGGTCACCGACACCGACGGCGCCACCAGGCCCAGCGCCAGCGAGGTCAGGTCGTGGTCGCCGAGGCAGAGCACGTTGGCCCCGCTCAGGTCGTAGTTGTCGCGCAGCCATTCCGCGCGGCGCAGCGCGGTTTCCGGGGTGGCGGTGACGTGGTCGAGCGCGGCTGCGGGCTTCGGCCCGCTCTCGATGAACTCGCGCATCAGCGCCAGCTGCCCGGCCGCCGCGGGTGCCGCGCCCAGCTCGTCCAGCGCGAAGCGCTCCCGGTAGCGGTCGCGGGCCTGCGGGGCGAGCCGGTGGGCGCTGCCGGTGGTCTCCAGGTCGGGGCCGATCGCGGCGAGCACGTCCTCGACGGTCCGCCGCGTCACCGCGGTGCGGCGGATCAGCTCGTCGAGCTCGACGGGATCGCCCGTGAGCTGCGCGAGGACCTCGCGCAGGCGGCGCGCGAGCACACCGGCGTCGGTGAGCAGTGCCTGCACGGCGTCGGTAGGACCTGGAGTGGCATGCGGAGCAGTCATGGGGTGAATCAGCTTACGTGGCCCGCTCCGGGCCTGCGCTCCCACCAGGCGGAACAAGATCACGCGTAGGTATCGGCGATCGCAGGATGCGTCCGATCGAGCTAGGGTCGGCCGGGTTTGAGGGGGACCGCGACTAGGGGGTGTTGCCAGTGGTCGTTTTGCTGGGCGGTGCGGGTGGCGGAACCTCAGCGCCCGCCTGGACTGCGGGATCCCCTCCTTATGTATGTCCAATACGCGGCGTCGGGGCTGTCCTCGCCAGACGAACGCTGAGAACCCGCGGCGGTGCGAGTGGCGAGCCTGCTCACCGAGAAGAGCAAGCGGCTCACGCTGCTTACGGAACGGACCGAAACGTGAGGGGGCTCGCTTGATCGAGTTCCAGGCCGTGCGCAAGGAGTACCAGAACGGCACCGTCGCCGTCCACGAGCTCAGCCTGTCGGTGCGGGCAGGCACCATCACCGTGCTGGTGGGTCCTTCCGGTTGCGGGAAGACCACGTTGATGCGGATGGTGAACCGGATGATCGAGCCGTCGTCGGGCAAGGTGCTCGTCGGTGGCACCGACGTGCGCGAGCGCGACCCGGCGGAGCTGCGCCGCGGCATCGGCTACGTGATCCAGCAGGCGGGGCTGTTCCCGCACCGCACCGTGCTGGACAACATCGCGACCGTGCCGCTGCTGCACGGCCGCAGCAAGCAGGAGGCCCGGCAGCGCGCCGGTGAGCTGCTGGAACTGGTCGGGTTGCAGCCGGAGCTGGCCAAGCGCTACCCGGCGCAGCTCTCCGGTGGTCAGCAGCAGCGCGTCGGGGTGGCCAGGGCGCTTGCCGCCGACCCGCCGGTGCTGCTGATGGACGAGCCGTTCAGTGCCGTCGACCCGGTGGTGCGCGAGGGTCTGCAGGACGAGCTGCTGCGGTTGCAGGACGAGCTGGACAAGACGGTCCTGTTCGTCACCCACGACATCGACGAGGCCATCAAGCTCGGGGAGAAGGTCGCGGTGCTGCGGCAGGGCGGCCACCTCGCCCAGTACGCCGAGCCCGACGACCTGCTGGCCGAACCGGCCGACGACTTCGTGACCGCCTTCGTCGGCCGCGACCGCGGCTACCGCCGACTGTCCTTCGTGGACTCCGACAGCCTGAGCCCGCAGCCGGTGGACACCGTCGAGCTCGGCAGCCGGGTGGACCGGCAGCAGCAGTGGCGGCTGGCGCTCGACGACGCGGGCCGACCGCGCGGCTGGCTGCCGCCGGAGACCGAAGTGGACGGTCCGCTGAGCGAAGAGCGGCTCGTGGCAGGAGGTTCCCTGTACTCGCGGGGCGCTCCGCTGCGCGGTGCGCTGGACGCCGCGCTGTCGGCGCCGACCGGACTGGGCGTGGTGGTCGACGGCGACGGCGGGTACGTCGGCGTGGTCACCGCCGAGCACGTGCTCGGCGTGATCGAACGGCACCGCCGCCCCGAGGGGCTGCCGTGATCGATTACTTCGGCAGCCCGAGCAACCGCGAGCTGGTGCTCGAACAGCTCACCGAGCACATCTACTTGGCCCTGCTGCCGCTGCTGCTCGGCGTGCTGCTGGCGCTGCCGCTGGGACGGCTGGCGCAGCGGGTGCGCTGGCTGCGCGGCGCGTTGCAGGGCACCGCGAACGTCGTCTACACGATCCCGTCGCTGGCGCTGTTCGTGATCATCCCCGGGCTGCTGGGCACGCCGCTGCTGTCGTCGGTCAACGTGGTCATCGCGCTGACGCTCTACACCGCGGCGCTGCTGGTCGGCCCGGTCAAGGACGCGCTCGACTCGGTGCCGGTGCACGTCGTCGCCGCCGCCACCGCGCTGGGCTACCGGCCCGCCCGGCGGTTCCTCACCGTGGAGCTGCCGCTGTCGGTGCCGGTGCTGGCCGCCGCCGTGCGGGTGGCCTCGGTCAGCAACATCAGCATGGTCAGCGTCGGCGCGCTGGTCGGCATCGGTGGGCTGGGCAGGCTGTTCACCGACGGATTCCAGCGCGACTACCCGGAGCAGATCGTCATCGGCATCGTGCTGACGCTGCTGCTGGCGCTGGTGGTGGACCTGCTGCTGGTGCTGCTGTGGCGGCTGGCCACGCCGTGGGCGCGAGCGGGGGTGAGCGCGGCGTGATCGGCGAGCTGATCGCCTGGCTGGCCGACCCGGCGCACTGGACCGGGCCGGGCGGGATCCTGGCGCAAACGCTGCTGCACCTCTACTACTGCGTGGTGTCGGTGGCGGCGGCCTCGCTGGTGGCCGTCCCGCTGGGCGTCTACATCGGACACACCGGGCGGGGTGCGGTGCTGGTGGTCGGCGTCGGCAACGCGATGCGCGCGCTGCCCACCCTGGGCCTGGTGACGCTGCTGGTGCTGGGCTTCGGGCTCGGTGAGCTGCCCGCGCTGGCCGGACTGGTGATCCTGGCGATCCCGTCCATCCTGTCCGGCACCTACGCCGGGATCCGCAGCGCTCCGGCCGACGCGGTGGACGCCGCTCGCGGCATGGGCATGACCGCCGCGCAGCGGCTGTGGCAGGTGGAGCTGCCGACCGCGCTGCCGCTGGTGCTCGGCGGGGTGCGCAGCGCGATGCTGCAGGTGGTGGCCACCGCGGCCGTCGCCGCCTACGTCGGGCTCGGCGGGCTGGGGCGGATCCTGCTGGACGGCTTGAAGATCAGTGACTACGCACAGATGGCTTCGGCCGCGATCGTGATCGCGGTCCTTGCGGTGCTGCTCGACCTGGTGCTGGCCGGTGCGACCCGGCTGCTGGTGCCGCGCGGTCTGCAGCTGGCCGCCCGACGAGGAGGTAAGGACTGATGAAGCGGTTGCTGGTGTGCGCTGCCGCGGCGGCGCTGCTGCTGACCGGCTGCGGATCGCAGGACCCGTTGGCGGCCAGCGGGAACCAGGGCGGGACGCTGGTGGTCGGCTCGGCGGACTTCGCCGAGAGCGAGCTGCTGATGCACATCTACGCGGAGGCGCTGAAGACCACCGGCGCCGACGTGCAGACCAAACCACGCATCGGCGCCCGCGAGTTCTACGTGAACGCGGTGCGCAACGGGGAGCTCTCGGTGGTGCCCGACTACACCGGGAACCTGCTGGCGTACCTGGACCCGCAGGCCACCGCGACCGAGTCGCAGCAGGTCTACGACCAGCTCGCGAAGACCGTGCCCGGCGAGATGGAGCTGCTGGCGCAGTCCCCGGCGGAGGACTCCGACGTGCTGACCGTCACCGCCGCCACCGCGGACGGCGGGCTGCGCTCGATGGCCGACCTCGGGCCGCGCTGCGGTGAGCTGGTGCTGGGCGCTCCGGCGGAGTGGAAGTCGCGCTGGGAGGCCAAGATCGCCGAGGACTACGGCTGCAAGTTCAAGGAGATCCGCCCGGTCGAGGCGGGCACCATCACGGTGAACGCGCTGACCGACGGGCAGATCCAGGTGGCGAACCTGTTCACCACGTCCTCGCAGATCGTGGAGAAGAACCTGGTGAAGCTGGAAGACCCGAAGAACATGTTCCCGGCGCAGAACGTGGTCCCCCTGGTGCACAAGGGAAAGCTGACCCCGGACCAGGCTGCGGCGCTGGACAAGGTGTCGCAGGCGCTGACCACCGAGAAGCTGACGGACCTGAACCGCCGCCTGGAAGTGGACAAGGCCAACCCGGCGGACCTGGCCAAGGAGTTCATCGCCACCGCGGGCCTGTAACCCCGAGCCCCGAAGGGCGCCCCCACCACGTGGAGGCGCCCTTCGGGCGTTTCCGGGGGTCATCGCTGGTGATACCGAACGAGTGGTGGTGAACCTCCGCGATTTCAATTGAAATCGCGGAGGTTCACCGCTACGTGAACGGTGGTGGTGATGCCGTCAGGTGGTGCGGCCGCTGATGCGGGTGGTGAGTTCGGCCGCCGTGCGGTGGACCTGGGCTGCCAGGTCGGGCCAGGTCTCGGCGCACGGGCCTTCGCAGAGGTGGCGGAAGGTCACGCTGATCGCCGCGATCGGGCGGCCGCCGTGGTCGAACACCGGGCTCGCCACCGAGGCGAAACCCGCCGTGACGAAGCCGTCCTCGACGGTCCAGCCGAGACGCAGCTCGGCGGCGAGCAGGCGGCGCAGCTCGGGGAGGTTGCGGGGCCCGCGGTCGGTGCGGCGGACGAAGCGCTCGTTGGAGGGCAGCAGCGCGCGCACCTGCGCCGCGGGCAGGTGCGCCAGCATCGCGCGGCCGGACGCGGTCAGCTGGGCGGGCAGGCGCACGCCCACGTCGGTCACCAGCGTCTGCGGCTGCGACGGGCGCTCCTTGATCAGGTACAGCGATTCGCCGCCGTGCAGGACGCCCAGGTGCGCGGTGGCGCCGACCTCGTCGACCAGGCGGCGCAGCAGCGGCCCGGCCAGCCGCTCCAGCGGGTCGTGGCGGAGGTAGGCGGAGCCGAGCTCGAAGGCCGCCATGCCCAGGCCGTAGCGGCGCTCCTCGGGCAGGTGGGTGACGAATCCGGCCGCCACCAGCTCGGCCAGCAGGTGGTAGGTGGTGGATCGCGGCAGCTCCAGGTCGCGGGCGATGACGCCGGCCGACACCGGCCCGGCCCGCCCCGCCAGCAGCCGCAGGACGGCCAGGCCCCGCCGCAGCGCGGGCACGTCGCTGCTGCTCACGGCACCTCCTCGAACGCGTCGGGCTGTCTGGGATCCCAGACATTGTCACTCTATCCGGGCTTCTGCGAAACGCCTCCGGGCGCTGGTATGGAGGCATGGAAGACAACGCGCTGAACCTCGGCCCGGAACCGCTCGGCCGCGACCAGGTCATCTCGGTCGCCCGCGGTGGGGCCCGGGTGGTGCTGACCCAGCTCGCCGAGCAGGGCATCGCCACCACCCGCAAGCACGTCGAGGCGCTGGCCGCCGAACAGCGCCCGGTATACGGGGTCTCCACCGGGTTCGGCGCGCTGGCCGTCCGGCACATCCCGGCGGACCGGCGCGCAGCGCTCCAGCAGGCCTTCGTGCGCTCGCACGCCGCGGGCACCGGCCCGGCGGTGGAACCGGAGGTGGTGCGCGCGCAGATGCTGCTGCGCCTGCACACCGTCGCCACCGGTCGCACCGGGGTCCGCCCGGCGACCGCGCACGCGCTGACCTCGATGATCAACGCCGGCATCGTGCCGGTGGTGCACGAGTTCGGCTCGCTGGGCTGCTCCGGCGACCTCGCGCCGCTGGCCGCGGTGGCGCTGGCGCTCACCGGTGAGGGCGAGGTCTTCGACGCCGAGGGCGTCCGGCGCCCGGCCGCCGAGGCGCTGGCCGCGGCCGGGATCGAGCCGGTGACGCTGGTGGAGAAGGAAGGCCTGGCGCTGACCAACGGCACCGACGGCATGCTCGGCATGCTGGTGCTCGCGGCGCACGACATCAAGGCCCTGCTGGACGTGGCGGACGTGACCGCGGCGATGAGCGTCGAGGCGCTGCTGGGCACCGACCGGGTCTTCGCCGCCGATCTGCAGCGGCTGCGCCCGCACCCGGGGCAGGCGGTGTCGGCGGCGCGGATCTCCGCGCTGCTGGCCGGATCGCCGATCGTGGCCAGCCACCGCGGCCCGAACTGCACGCGCGTGCAGGACGCGTACTCGCTGCGCTGCTCCCCGCAGGTGCACGGCGCGGCGCGCGACACCGTCGCCCACGCCGAGGCGGTCGCCGACTGCGAGCTGGCCGCGGCCATCGACAACCCGGTGGTGCTCGACGACGGGCGCGTGGAGTCCAACGGCAACTTCCACGGCGCCCCGCTGGCCTACGTGCTGGACTTCCTGGCCATCCCGCTGGCGGACGTGGCCAGCATGGCCGAGCGCCGCACCGACCGGATGCTCGACGTGGCCCGCTCGCACGGGCTGCCCGCGTTCCTGGCCGACGACCCGGGCGTGGACTCCGGGCACATGATCGCGCACTACACCCAGGCCGGCCTGGTCTCCGAGCTCAAGCGCCTCGCGGTGCCCGCCTCGGTGGACTCGATCCCGACCAGCGCGATGCAGGAGGACCACGTGTCGATGGGCTGGTCGGCGGCCCGCAAGCTCCGCCGCGGCATCGACGCGATGGTCAGCGTGCTGGCCGTCGAGCTGCTCACCGCCGCCCGCGCCCTCGACCTGCGCGCCCCGCTGGAGCCCGGCCCGGCCACGGCCGCGGTGCGGGACCTGCTGCGCACCCGCGTGCCCGGCCCGGGCTCCGACCGGCACATCGCGCCGGAGATCACCGCGGCCGAAGAACTGATCCGCTCCGGCGCGGTGCGCGACACCGTCGCCGAGTTCCTATGACCCGGAGGGTTGTCATGAGCCAGGCCCGACCCGTGCGCGCTGCGCGCGGCACGACGCTGACCGCGCGCAGCTGGAGCACCGAAGCGCCGCTGCGGATGCTGCAGAACAACCTCGATCCGGAGGTCGCCGAGCGGCCCGATGACCTGGTCGTCTACGGCGGCACCGGCAAGGCGGCCCGCAACTGGGCGTCCTTCGACGCGATGGTGCGCGAGCTGACCGACCTGCGCGAGGACGAGACGCTGCTGGTGCAGTCCGGCAAGCCGGTCGGCGTGCTGCAGACCCACGAGTGGGCGCCGCGGGTGCTGATCGCCAACTCCAACCTGGTCGGCGACTGGGCGAACTGGACCGAGTTCCGCCGCCTCGACGCGCTCGGCCTGATGATGTACGGGCAGATGACCGCAGGCTCGTGGATCTACATCGGCACGCAGGGCATCCTGCAGGGCACCTACGAGACGTTCGGCGCGGTGGCCGCCAAGCGCTTCGGCGGCACCCTGGCGGGCACCCTGACGCTCACCGCCGGGCTCGGCGGCATGGGCGGCGCGCAGCCGCTGGCGGTGACCATGAACGACGGCGTGGCGCTGGTCGTGGAGTGCGACCCGGAGCGGGCGCACCGCCGCGTCCGGCACAACTACCTGGACGAGGTGGCCGCGGACCTCGACGACGCGATCGCCAAGGCCGTTGCGGCGAAGGAACAGCGGCGCGCGTACTCGGTCGCGGTGATCGGCAACGCGGCCGAGGTGCTGCCGGAGATCCTGCGCCGCGGCGTGCCGGTGGACATCGTCACCGACCAGACCTCCGCGCACGACCCGCTGTCCTACCTGCCGCTGGGCGTGGCGCTGGAGGACTGGGCCGACTACGCCGCGGCCAAGCCCGAGGAGTTCACCGAGCGGGCGCGCGAGTCGATGGCCAAGCACGTGGAGGCGATGGTCGGCTTCCTCGACGCGGGCGCGGAGGTGTTCGACTACGGCAACTCGCTGCGCGGTGAGGCGCAGCTCGCCGGCTACGAGCGGGCGTTCGCCTACCCGGGCTTCGTGCCCGCCTACATCCGGCCGCTGTTCTGCGAGGGCAAGGGCCCGTTCCGGTGGGCGGCGCTGTCCGGCGATCCGGCCGACATCGCGGCGACCGACCGGGCGATCCTGGAGCTGTTCGGCGAGGACGAGCACCTGTCCCGGTGGATCCGGATGGCCGGGGAGCGGGTGTCGTTCCAGGGCCTGCCGGCGCGGATCTGCTGGCTCGGCTACGGCGAGCGCGCGGCGGCCGGGGAGCGGTTCAACGAGATGGTGGCCTCCGGCGAGCTCAAGGCGCCGCTGGTGCTGGGCCGCGACCACCTGGACTGCGGCTCGGTGGCCTCGCCGTACCGGGAGACCGAGGCGATGGCCGACGGCTCGGACGCGGTCGCCGACTGGCCGCTGCTGAACGCGCTGGTCAACACGGCTTCCGGCGCGACGTGGGTGTCGCTGCACCACGGCGGCGGCGTCGGCATGGGGCGTTCGCTGCACGCCGGTCAGGTCACCGTCGCCGACGGCACCGAGCTCGCTGGGCGCAAGCTGGCGCGGGTGCTGACCAACGACCCGGGCATGGGCGTGATCCGCCACGTCGACGCGGGTTACCCGCGCGCGGAGGAGGTCGCGGCGGAACGCGGCGTCCGCACGCCGCTGGTGTGATGCGGTGCGGCCCCGGCGGGGATGTGGCGGTCTCGCCCGTCTCCGCGGGGCCGCTTCGGCGGTTTCACGCGAAATCGCGCACGACACCGGCCTTCGCCGGGTTCGACAGGAGTTCTGCCCCGGGCCGGTCGGGAACCGGGGGACCGCGTTCAGGAAGGGGTCGAGGTGGTTTCACCTGGTGCGTTGTTGGCGGCGATTGACGGGGTCGGTGCGGACCGGCGGCGGGGCGGGTTCTCGCGGCACGTCTTCGACGACGCCGAGCGGCAGCTGCGCGAGTGGTTCGTCGAGCAGGCCGAGCTGCGGGGCCTGCAGGTCACCACCGACCGCAACGCCAACATCTGGGCGTGGTGGGGCGAACCCGGCGACGACGCGGTCGTGACCGGCAGCCACCTGGACTCGGTGCCCGGTGGCGGTGCCTTCGACGGGCCGCTGGGCGTGGTCAGCGCGCTGAGCGCCGTGGACCTGTTGCAGGAGAAGGGTTTCCGGCCGCGGCGACCGCTGGCGGTGGTGGTGTTCGCGGAGGAGGAAGGCGGCCGGTTCGGCGTTCCGTGCCTCGGTTCGCGGCTGCTGGCCGGGACCATCGACGCCGACCGGGCCCGCGCGCTGCGCGATCCGAGCGGCGTGACCTTCGCCGAGGCGATGAGCGCCGCGGGCGCCGACCCGTCCAGGGTGGGGCGCGACGAGGAAGCGCTGCGGCGCATCGGGCAGTTCGTCGAGCTGCACGTGGAGCAGGGGCGCGGGCTGATCGACCTGGACCGGCCGATCGCGGTGGCCTCCTCGATCCTGTCGCACGGCAGGTGGCGCTTCCGGTTCAGCGGCCAGGGCAACCACGCGGGCGCCACCCTGCTGGCCGACCGGCGCGACCCGATGCTGCCCGCCGCGGAGCTGGTGGTGGCCGCCCGCCGGGCAGCCGGATCGGTCGCCGACGGCCGGGCGACGGTGGGCAGGCTGGTGCCGACACCGGGCGGGACCAACGTGATCGCCTCCACTGTGGACGTGTGGTTGGACGCGCGGTCGCCGCAGGACGCCGGCACCCGCTCGATGGTGGCGGACCTGACCGGTGCGGCGCGGGAACTCGCCGCCGCCGAGGGCTGCGAGGTGGAGGTCGTCGAGGAGTCCTACGGCGACACGGTGCACTTCGACCCGGCCTTCCGCGACCAGCTCAGCGGACTGCTGGACGGCGCACCGGTGCTGGCCACGGGTGCCGGGCACGACGCGGGCGTCCTCGCCGCCGAGGTCCCGACCGCGATGCTGTTCGTGCGCAACCCGACCGGCATCAGCCACGCCCCGGAGGAGCACGCCGAGGACGACGACTGCACCGAAGGTGCGCATGCGCTCGCGCGCGTCCTGGAACACCTGGACCATTGATTCCTGACTCGGTTCGGGTAGCGGAACCTCAGATGTCCCCTGGCTGATCCCGTTCGTACACGGCGAACGGGCTCTCGCCAGGAAGCGTCTGAGAGCCAGATGCGAGTGCGGGTTGCGTGCTCGCGGCAGCTGATGACGTTCGTGGTCGTAGGCGTCGCGGCTGCGGACCAAGAGAGAGTCTGGTGGGTGAGTGATGACGACGTACTGGTGCGAATGGGCCTGGCTGCCGCAGGGCCCGCAGCCGGGTGTGCGGTTCGAGGTGGAGCACGGCCGGATCACCGCGGTGGCCGTCGACGTCCCGGCGGGAGGTGCCGTGCAGCTGCCGGGAATGGTGCTGCCGGGGCTCGCCAACGCCCACTCGCACGCCTTTCACCGGGCGCTGCGCGGCTGGCACACCGGCGCACGCGGCACCTTCTGGACCTGGCGCGAGCAGATGTACCAGGTCGCGGCGGCGCTGGAGCCGGACAGCTACTACCGGCTCGCGCGCGGGGTGTACGCGGAGATGGCGCTGGCCGGGATCACCTGCGTCGGAGAGTTCCACTACCTGCACCACGCCGCGGGCGGCACCCGCTACGCCGAGGCGAACGCGATGGGCGAAGCGCTGGCGCAGGCCGCGCGGGACGTGGGAATCCGGCTGACGCTGCTGGATACCTGTTATCTGGCAGGCGGTTTCGGCCGTGATCTCGAAGGCGTGCAGCTCCGGTTCTCCGACGGGGACGCGGCGAGCTGGGTGTCCCGAGTGGACGAGTTCACAGTGGACGAACGGATTCGCCTCGGCGCCGCGGTGCACTCGGTGCGTGCGGTGCCGGACGCGGCGATCCCGGAAGTCGCCGGCTGGGCGCACGGCAGGCCGTTGCACGTCCACCTCTCCGAGCAGCGCGCGGAGAACGAAGCGTGCCTGGCCGCGCACGGCTGCACGCCGACGCAGCTGCTGGAGTCCCACGGCGCGCTCGGCCCGGACACCACCGCCGTGCACGCCACCCACCTGAGCGCGGGTGACGTGGCGCTGCTCGGCGGCAGCGGCACCGGGGTGTGCCTGTGCCTGACCACCGAAGCCGATCTGGCCGACGGCATCGGCCCGGCCCCGCAGCTGCGGGTCGCCGGGAGCCCGCTGTCGATCGGCAGCGACGGGCACTCGGTGATCGACCCGTTCGCCGAGGTCCAGGCGATCGAGTCCTACCAGCGGCTGGCCACCGAGACCCGCGGCCACTTCGCCGCCGGGGACCTGCTCGACGCGGCCGCCGAAGCCGGCCACCGCTCCCTCGGCTGGACCGACGCCGGTCGGCTGGAAGTGGGAGCCCGCGCCGACTTCGTCGCGATCGACCTCGGCTCGACGCGCCTGGCCGGTGCCGCACCCGAAGCCGTCCCGGCGGTCGCGCGGGCCGATGACGTGCGAGAAGTGATCGCCGACGGGGAGCGCATCGTGCACGACCGGGCGCACCGCGCCGTCGACACCGCTCGGGAGCTGCGCGACGCGATCGCCGACCTGCGAGTACTAGGAGCGAGGATCAGCTAGCGATGGCAACCACTGTTATTACCGGAATCGGTGAGCTGACCACCAACGACGACGCGCTCGGCACGCTCGCCGACGCCGCCCTGGTCCTGGACGGCGACCGCGTCGCCTGGGTGGGCACGGCGGCGAACGCGCCCGACGCCGACGAGCGGATCGACGTGGCGGGCCGCGCCGTCCTGCCCGGCTGGGTCGACAGCCACACCCACCTGATCTTCGCCGGGGACCGCACCGCGGAGTTCGCCGCCCGCATGGCGGGCCGGCCCTACCAGGCGGGCGGCATCGCGGTGACCGTGGACGCCACCCGCGCGGCCACCGACGAGGAGCTGGCCGCGAACCTGCGCGCCCACCTCGACGAAGCCGCGGCCCAGGGCACCACCTGCGCGGAGACCAAGACCGGCTACGGCCTGACGGTGGCCGACGAACTGCGCTCGGCGAAACTGGCCGCCGCCGAAGCCGACGAGGTGACCTTCCTCGGCGCGCACCTGGTGCCGCCGGGCACCGACGCGGACAGCTACGTGGACCTGGTGTGCGGGGAGATGCTCGACGCGGTGGCCCCGCACGTGGGCTGGTGCGACGTCTTCTGCGAGCACGGCGCGTTCGACGCCGAGCAGTCCCGGCGGGTGCTGGAGGCGGCCAAGGCGCGCGGCCTGGGGCTGCGCGTCCACGGCAACCAGCTCCGGCAGGGACCGGGTGTGCAGCTGGCCGTCGAGCTCGGCGCGGCGAGCGTGGACCACTGCACCTACCTCAGCGAGTCCGATGTGGACGCGCTGGCGGGTTCGGAGACGGTCGCGACGTTGCTGCCCGCGTGCGACCTGTCGACCCGCCAACCGCTGCCGGACGCCCGAGCGCTGCTCGAAGCGGGCGCGACGGTGGCCCTGGCCTCCAACTGCAACCCGGGCTCGTCCTACACCTCCTCCATGGCCTACTGCGTGACCACGGCGGTCCTGCAGATGCGGATGACCGTGGAAGAAGCAGTCCGCGCGGCGACCCTGGGTGGCGCGAAAGCGCTGCGCCGCGACTCCGGCGAAGGCGCGGTCGGCGTGCTGCGCGAAGGCGCCCGCGCGGACGTGCACGTCCTGGACGCGCCGAGCACGACCTGGCTCGCCTACCGCCCCGGCGTGCCGCTCACCCACGCCGTCTGGCGCAAGGGGCGGCGAATCCGCTGATCAGAGCTGGTGGGTGACAGAAAGGTTCCCATGCTCGCACGGCCGATCCGGAGGCGTCAGGACCGATTCCGCGCCGGTGCGGCGATCAGGGGCCAGCACGCCAGGGCGCCGAGGAAGAGGGGGAGCAGCGCCGTTCCGACCACTCCGTCCAGTTGCCGAACCCACTCCACCGCATCGGTGGTCGGCCGGTTGTTGGCGACCAGCGGAACGCGCCACCAGGCCAGCGGGAGCACGTAGACCGCCTGGCTCACCGCCGCGAGCGCCAGCGCGACCCGCGCGCTCCGGGTCCGCAGCGCGAGGTCGACCGCGTGGTCCGGGCTGAAGGATCGCGTTGCGGAACACCACAGCACCACGGCGGCGGCCAGCAGGATGATCGCGGTCGCCAGCAGCGGGACGGTGATCGGGATTTCGGGTCTGGTCGCCCGCTCGAGGGGCGAGGTATCGGCTTCGGTGAGGACGGACGTCGCGAGCTGCTGCGCCGACAAGTCCAAGATCCCGGTGACGACCGCGGCCAGCAGCAGGAAACCGCACAGCACCAGGCCCCACTTCGGAACGAGCGCGAACAGCGGTCGCCGGACGGTCGGGATGTGCTTGCTCATCGGCAGCGCCAGCAGCTCGGCGAGCGCCGCCGCGAGCAGGACCGCCACCGGGATCGAGGTGAGCCGGTACTGGTCGGTCCCGGTCGCCAGATGAGTGATCCACATCGTCGCGGGGACGAGGAGTGGGTAGCAGGCCCACCGCATCCGCCGGTAGTGCAGGGCCGTCCTGACCTGGGTTTCCGGCGGTTCGGGCACGCCCCACTTCGTCAGCAGCTTGCGCGCGCCCCGGCGGTCGAACCAGAAGATGGCGGCCAGCGCCAGGATCACCGGCACGTGGGCCAGTGCGATCTTGAACGCGGACGACAGGTTCAACGTGCTCCTCCGGGTCGGTGGCGGCCTCGGTGAGGGTAGTGATCGACCCGGCTTCGCGGGTCCGCATCGGGTGATCTCGTGCCGCGGTGGCGAGAACTTCCGGGAGTTCCTTGACTTCAAGTTATGTCGAGGTTCGAGGCTGATCTCACCTACGGCGGACGGAGTCGGAAATGCGTGCGGTGGAAGTGACCCGGTTCGGTGGACCGGAAGTGCTGTCGGTGGTCGAGGCGGCCGCTCCGGAACCGGGCCCGGCACAGGTGGTGGTGCGGATGTCCGCAGTGGACGTCCTCTTCCTCGACACCCAGCTGCGCGGCGGTTGGGGCGAGGACTTCTTCGGGTTCGAGCCGCCGTACGTGCCCGGTGACGGTGTGGCCGGTGAAGTGGTGGCGTTCGGGGCGGACGTTGATCCGTCCTGGCTGGGGCGGACCGTCGTCGCCGGCACCGGGAACAGCGGCACCTACGCCGAACTCGTGGCGGTGGACGAAGCAGCGCTGATCGCCGTTCCGGACGGGTTGACGGCGCACGAAGCGGCATCGCTGCTGCACGACGGAGCCACCGCGGTGTGGTTGGCCGAAGCCGCCAGCATCCGGCCCGGGGACCGCGTCCTGGTCACGACGGCGGTCGGCGGAGCCGGATCGCTGCTGGTGCAGCTGGCGCGCGCCGCCGGCGCCCAGGTGGTCGGCCTGGCGCGGGGCGAGGTGAAGCTGGAACTGGTGCGCTCGTTCGGCGCGGACGCGGTCGACTACACCGACGCCGACTGGGTGGAGCAGGTGCGCGAGTTGGCCGGTGGCGGCGTCGACGTGGTGCTCGACGGTGCAGGCGGCCGGACCGGCAGCGATGCGTTCGGAGCGGTCAACGACGGTGCCCGGGTCTTCACCTACGGCGCGCCCGGCGGCGATTTCGCCGAGTACGACGAGGTGGAGGCGAAGCGGCGCGAGCTGACCGTGGTCGGGCTGCTCGACGAGCAGCCCGACGCCGAAGGGCTGCGGGCGATGGCAGCGCGCGCCCTGGCGGAAGCCGCGGCCGGGCGGATCAAGCCGACCATCGGCCGGACGTTCCCGCTGGAGCGCGCGGCGGACGCACACGCCTCCGTCGAGGCCCGCACCTCGCCGGGCCGGACGCTCCTGGTCGCCTGACCGGCGCGAAGTGCCTGTTCAGGTGTGGTGCGTGACAGGAAAGTTCCCATGCTCGCAGCCGGTCGCCGGTGACAGGAAAGTTCCCATGCTCGCGCGAGCGGGCGTGCGGACGGCAGGGAGTTTCCCGGCTCGGAGCAGCGGGCCGCCGGTGACAGAAAGGTTCCCTTCCTCGCATCGTCGGCCTCGCCGATGACAGGAAAATTCCCATGCTCGCGGCTCCGCTCAGCTGGCTCCGGGGGCGTGCTCCAGGCAGCAACGGACGAAGTCCTGGACGACCGGGTTGGCGTCGTCGGCCGGTGCCCAGGCGACGCCGACCCGGCTAGGCCCGACGCCGGTGACCGGTCGGTAGGTGACGCCGGGGCGGGCGTAGAAGCGGGCGGAGGACTCCGGGGCGAGCGCGACGCCGTAGCCGTTGGCGATCGCGCTGAGCCAGGCGTCGGGCTGGTCGGTGACAGCGCCGATGCGGGCCGGGTGGCCGCCGCGTTCTTCCACGGCCAGCCAGTGGTCCCGCCACCAGCCGGTCTCCTCGGGAGCCGCCACGAACGGTTCGTCGCGCAGCTCGTCGAACGCGATCTCCTCGCGCGCGGCGAGCGGATGCGTCGAAGGCAGCGCCACCCAGCGGGGTTCGGTGAGCAGGACCGCCACCCGCAGCGCCTCCTGGCCCGGGAACGGCAGCCGCAGCAGGGCCACGTCGACGTCCCCGTCGGCGAGCCCGGCGGTCGGGTTCGACCACGACGCCTGCTGCATGTCGACCCGCCAGCCGGGGCGGAGCCGGCCGAACGCCGCGACGATCTGCTGGGTCGCCTCGTTGGCCGCGCTGGCCAGGAAGCCCACCCGCAGGACCCGCGCTTCCCGGCTGGCCGAGCTCCGCGTTTCCCGCAGCGCCTCGTCCCAGCCGGAAAGCAATCCGGGCACCCGCGCGGCCAGGGTGCGGCCGGGCCCGGTGAGGGCCATGCCGGTGCGGGAGCGCGTGAACAGCTGGACGCCGAGCAGCGCCTCCAGCTGCTTGACCTGCTTGGTCAGCGCGGGTTGGGAGACGAACAGGAGCTCGGCGGCGCGGGTCAGGCTGCCCGCTTCCGCCACTGCGGCGAAGTAGCGCAGCAGCCGCGTGTCGACGTCCATGCCACCAGGTTATAGATGCAGGTATTGGACGCAAACGGCGTCGGTGGCGAGGCTGGGGGAGTCAGCTGCTGCGGAGGAGGGATCCAGTGCTCACCGCCTACTTGATCGTCACGTCGATCACGATCCTGTTCAACGCCGGGATCGCCGCCGCCGATCTGGCCCGGGCGAAGTTCGTCCTGGCCAACTCGGCGGCCGTGCAAGTGCCCGCGTCGTGGCTCCCGATGCTCGGATCGCTCAAAGCCGCCGGGGCGATCGGCCTCCTGGTCGGGCTGATGGGCGTCCGGTTCATCGGCATCGCCGCGGCGATCGGGCTCGTCCTGTTCTACGTCGGCGCGGTCATCGCCCACGTGCGCGCCCGCCAGTACGCCACGCTCACGGCTCCCGGGCTCTTCCTGGGCTTCGCCGCCGCGACGCTCGCCCTCGGCCTCGGCACGTGAACGCCGGCTCGCGCGCGCGTAAGCACAATCCGGTCCGTTGACAGCTGGACGGACCGGACAATTTCGATCACGTTTTTGTCCGGACGCGACAATGGGCGGGTCTCCCGGCTCGGCCATCCTCGGAGTGGAACGCCGGTGTCGATGCACGGGAGGGCTGGTCATGGTCGGCGATATCGCACATGTCCGTCGTGACCGCCGCGTGCCCGACCGGTCGTTCATGGCCGGCTGTTCCCGGCCGATGCGGAGCTGCTGCTCGCGGGAAGCGAAACCCGCCACCCGCTGAGCGCCCCGCCGATTCCGGCACGCGCGCCGAAACGCCGCGCTCCTCCGAGCTGCCGCGATGCACCCAGGTGCTGCGAATTCGAACGCGTCCAGGACTTGCCACCCAACGATCGAAACCGAGGAAACGATGACCACTGCTCAACCCCGCTGGCTGACCAAGGAAGCCCACGCCCGGTTGCGCGCGGAGCTCGACGACCTGCTCGCCCGCCGCACCGAGAGCGAGGGCGAGGAGGAGGCGCAGCGCCGCGCCCGCATCCGGGAGATCCAGGAGCTGCTGCGCGATGCGGTGGTCGGTGAAGCGCCGCCGGACGACGGCATCGCCGAACCCGGCATGGTCCTCACGGTCCGCTTCGAGGACGGCGACACCGAGACGTTCCTGCTCGGCGCGCGCGGCGGCGCCGATGACGACCTCGACGTCTACTCGCCGGAATCGCCGCTCGGCGCGGCGCTTTCCGGGGCCAAGCAGGGCGAGCGGCGCACCTACGCGGTCCCGAACGGCGGCACGGCGGAAGTGACGCTCGTGCGGGCCGTGCCCCACGGACAACACCGCAGGTGAAAGGCCTGTACGCGGGCACGTTCTCGATCGCCGCGTACGACGTGGCCGTCGGCTGCGCAGGTATCGCGATCAGCACGCGGATGCCCGCGATCGGCTCGCTGGCCGTGCACGTGCACGCCGATTCCGGGGCCGTCGCGACCCAGGCGCTGATCAACCCGCTGCTCGGTGCAGACGGGCTGGAGCTGCTCCGCACGCACTCGGCCGAAGCGGCGCTGCACGAACTGATCGCATCGGACCCGGGCGCGGACGCCCGGCAGGTCGCGGTCGTGGACCGGCACGGCCGCGCGGCCGCCCACACCGGCCCGGAAACCCATCCGTGGCGCGGCCACCGGGTGGGCCAGGGCTACGCCGTCGCGGGGAACATGCTGGTGGATGGGCGAACGGTGGACGCCATGGCCGAGCGGTTCGAGGCGACCGCGGGCGAACCGCTGCACGAGCGACTGCTCGCCGCGCTCGAAGCCGGTCAGCGGGCAGGCGGCGACCGGCGCGGGAAGCAGAGCGCCGCGCTGCACGTCAACACCGGTGCGCCGCACCCGCACCTCGACCTGCGGGTGGACGACCACCCCGAGCCGGTCGCCGAGCTGCGCCGGATCCACGAGGTCGCCAAGCGCGAGCTGCTGCCGTTCGTCGCGGCCCTGCCGACCAGGGAGAACCCGCTGGGCGGGTTCGAGGAACTGCTCGGCTGACTCACTCCGCGCCCGGGTGCTCCAGCAGCGCGTCGAGCACCACGCGCACCAGCGGGTGCTCGTCCCGCCCGCACTGGACAGCCGCGAAGACCCGGCGGGTCGGTGCCTTGCCCGCCACCGGCCGCGACACCGCGCCGAGATCACCGGAGATCGCCGTGCGCGGCACCAGCGCCACCCCGGTGCCCGCCGCCACCAGCGCCTCGACCGCGCGGAAGTCGTCGGAGGTGTGCGTGATGGCCGGGACGAAACCCGCGTTCTCGCAGCACACCTGCGCCACCGCGCGGCACGGGTTGCCCGGCAGCGGCGCGATCCACTCAGCCTCGCGCAGCTCGCCCAGCGCCACCTCCGGCGCCTCCGCGAGCGCGTGACCGGCGGGGAGCACGACGTCGAACGGCTCGGCGTAGAGCGGGAAGCGAGTCACCCGGCGCGCATCGGCGTGCAGCGTGGAGGTGTACTCCATCGAGATCGCGATGTCGATCTCCCCGGCGAGCAGCATCATCAAGCTGTTGTGCGCCTCGGCGTCGCGCACCAGCACCCGCACGTCCGGTGCGCGGCCGCGCAGCGCCACGATCGCCGGGGCCACCACCTGCGTGATGGCCGAGGCGAACGACGCCACCTCGACGGTGCCCGCGGTGCCCGCCGCGCACGCCGCGAGACTCGCCTCGGCCCGCTCCAGCTCGGCCAGCACCGCCTTGGCGTGCTCCACCAGCAGCTCGCCTGCGGCGGTCAACCGGACCCGCCGCCCCTGGCGTATCAGGAGCGGCTGCCCGACCTCGTTCTCCAGCGCGGTCAGCTGCTGCGACACCGCCGACGGCGTCAGGTAGAGCCGTTCGGCCGCCGCGCGCACCGTGCCGTGGTCGGCGAGCGCGCGGAGGATCAGCAGCCGCCGCGGGTCAATCACCCTTCGATGCTATCCATCCCGGCGCGGGCCGCGACGAACGCCGCCACCGCCCGCTCCACGTCCGCGGCGGTGTGCGCGGCCGACATCTGGGTGCGGATGCGCGCCTTGCCCTTGGGCACCACCGGGTAGGAGAAGCCGATCACGTAGACGCCCTCGGCCAGCAGCAGGTCCGCCATCCGGGCCGCCTCGGCCGCGTCGCCGATCATCACCGGGATGATCGGGTGCTCACCGGGCAGCAGGTCGAAGCCCTCCTCGGTCATCCGCCGCCGGAACAGCGCGCTGTTGTCCTGCAGCTGCTGCCGCAGCTCCGGCTGCGAGGCCACCAGGTCCAGCGCGGCCAGCGAGGCAGCCACGATCGACGGGGCCAGCGAGTTCGAGAACAGGTACGGCCGCGACCGCTGCCGCAGCAGCTCCACGATCTCCGCCCGCCCCGACACGTAGCCGCCGCTGGCGCCACCGAGCGCCTTGCCCAGCGTGCCGGTCACGACGTCGACCTTGTCGGTCATGCCGAACAGCTCGGGCGTGCCCGCGCCGCTCGGGCCGGTGAAGCCGACCGCGTGCGAGTCGTCCACCACGACCAGCGCCTGGTACTTCTCGGCGAGCGCGCAGATCTCGTCCAGCGGGGCCAGGTAGCCGTCCATCGAGAACACGCCGTCGGTGACGATCAGCTTGCGCCGCGCATCGGAGTTCTCCTGCAGCAGCCGTTCCAGATCGGCCATGTCGCGGTTGCGGTAGCGGCCGCGGCGGGCCTTGCACAGCCGGATGCCGTCGATGATGCTCGCGTGGTTGAGCTCGTCGGAGATCACCGCGTCCCGCTCGTCGAGCAGCGTCTCGAACAGCCCGCCGTTGGCGTCGAAGCACGAGCTGTACAGGATCGTGTCGTCGGTGCCCAGGAACTGCGACAGCCGCCGCTCCAGCTCCTTGTGCGGGGCCTGCGTGCCGCAGATGAACCGCACCGAGGCCATCCCGAAGCCCCACTTCGACAGGGCCTGCTCGGCGGCGGCCAGCAGCGCGGGGTGGTCGGCCAGCCCCAGGTAGTTGTTCGCGCAGAAGTTCAGCACCTCCGCGTCGGCGACGCCCACCCGGGCGCTCTGCGGCGACTCCAGCACCCGCTCGTCCTTGTACAGGCCTGCCGCGCGGATCTCGTCCAGCTCGGCGCGCAGCCCCTCGGCGATCGTGTACATCAGGCGGAACCCTTCGCTGTCCAGTCGAGGATGATCTTGCCGCAGCGTCCGCTGCGGGCCGTCTCGAAAGCCTCGGCGTGCTCGGTGTAGGGGAAGCGGTGCGTGATCACCGGGGTCAGGTCCAGCCCGGACTCCAGCAGCACCGACATCGAGTACCAGGTCTCGAACATCTCGCGCCCGTAGATGCCCTTGACGGTGAGCATCTTCAGCACGACGGCGCTCCAGTCCACCGAGAACTCCGCGGCGGGCAGCCCCAGCATCGCGATCCGGCCGCCGTGCGACATGTTCGCCACGGTCTCCCGCAGCGCGTCGGGCTGGCCGGAGACCTCCATCGCGACGTCGAAGCCCTCGCTCATGCCCAGCTGCTGCTGCGCCTCGGCGAGCCGCGTCGTGGAGACGTCCACCGCCAGGTCGACGCCGATCTTGCGGGCCAGCTCCAGCCGGTGCTCGCTGACGTCGGTGATCACCACGTGCCGCGCGCCGGCGTGCTTGGCCACCGCGGCGGCCATCAGCCCGATCGGCCCGGCGCCGGTGATCAGCACGTCCTCGCCGACGACCGGGAAGCTGAGCGCGGTGTGCACGGCGTTGCCGAACGGGTCGAAGATCGCCGCCACGTCGGGGTCGATCTCGCCGCGGTGCACCCACACGTTCTGCTCGGGCAGCACCGCGAACTCGGCGAACGCCCCGTTGTGGTGCACGCCGAGCCCCTTGGTGTTCGCGCACAGGTGCCTGCGCCCGGCCTGGCAGTTGCGGCACTTCCCGCACACGATGTGGCCCTCGCCGCTGACGAAGTCGCCGACCGCGGCCCGGGTGACGGCGCTGCCGGTGGCCACCACCTCCCCGGCGAACTCGTGGCCGACCACCAGCGGTGTCGGCACGGTCCGGGCGGCCCACTCGTCCCACGACGCGATGTGCAGGTCGGTCCCGCAGATCCCGGTGCGCAGCACGCGCACCACGACGTCGTTGGGGCCCGGCGTCGGGTCGGGGACCTCGGCCAGCTCCAAGCCCGGCGCGGGCGAGGTCTTCACCAGTGCGCGCACGGTTCCTCCGCTCTCGATGGCTGTGTCGCAAACGGAGTCTGGCCCGACCCCGGCGGGCCGTCCATCTCGACTTTCTGCACTGGCTGGTTAGCAGCGCTGCACAGCGGCCGGGGGAGGGGCGAGGATGGGAACCTTCCTGTCATCCGCGCGCTGACCGCTGTGAGGAAGAGAACCTTCCTGTCGCCCCGATTGCGAGCTTGCCCTCCACCTAGCTGGAAGTTCGAAGATGGATGGGCAAGCCCTCGCCGATCACGCGGAGCGTCCGATGAAGCCTGACCACATCGTGTTGCCGGAAATCACCCGAACCGACGTCGGCACGATCCTGGTGAGCCCGTGGCTGGTGGGCACGCCGGAACGGCAGCGTGCCGCGGTGGACGCGACGATCGCGGAGTGGAAGGCCGCGCCCTGGCCGGAGGCCTTCCTGTCGCTGAACTGCTTCGTCAGCCTGGACGGCGAGACCGTCCTGAACTACGCGCAGTGGACCGACGACGAAGCACACCGCGAGTTCGTCCGCACCTACCGGCCGACGCTGGTGCGCGGCATCGACGAGGTGGTCCCGGGCATCGAACGGCCGGGGCTGGTCAGGTACCGCCTGCGCGGCAGCGTCATCGCCGACGGGCCGGGCGGTGAGGTCGTCGCGGTGTTCGTCTCGGACGCCGACGGGCCGGAGCACGCGGAGCGGCTGGTGGCCGAGGCGCAGGCCCGGCTCGGGACTCCGCCCGACCTCCCGCCGGGCCTGCGGGCGGCCCACTTCCACGTCAGCACCGACGGCAGCCGCGTCCTGGTCTACGAGGAGTGGGCCGACAAGCGCAGCGCGGCCACCAGTCCCAACCACGAACAGAAAGCTGCCGCTGGCAACCTCTACCGGCTCCGCCGCAGCCTCACCCGCCACCACCTGTGATGCGAGCATGGGAACCTTCCTGTCACCGGCTCGCCCGCCGGCGTGAGGATGGGAACCTTCCTGTCATCCCGGCCGCGAAGCCGACCTGGTGTCAGGCCGGCCGGTAGGTCAGCAGGACGTTGCCGGACCGGAAGCTCGTGGTCCGCAGGAGTTCGAGGTCGACCTGGCCACCAAGCGTCGAGAACACCGAGATGCCGTCGCCCAGCAGGACCGGGAACACGATCATGCGCAGCTCGTCGATCAGTCCCAGCTCCAGCAGGCTCGCGGTCAGCTGCACGCTGCCGAACAGCGCGATCTCCTTGCCGGGCCGGTCCTTCAGCTCCTTGATCGTCCCGGCGAGGTCGTCGCGGACCAGCGTGGTGTTGTTCCAGTCGGCCCGCTCGAGCGTCGAGGACACCGCGATCTTGGGCACGCTGTTCATGAACTCGATGATCTCGGGGTCGCCCTCGGTGGCGTTCGGCCAGTGCGCGGCCATGTGCTCGTAGGTCTCGCGCCCGAACACCAGCGTGTCGATGTAGGAGTTCTGCCGGTTGCAGAAGTCGAAGAACTCCTGGTCGACGTTGGGGAAGTCGAAAGCTTCGTTGGCGCGCTTGTAGTAGCCGTCGAGGCTGATGCCGGTGAACGAGATGAGCTTGCGCATGGGAAAGCGATCTCCTGAAGTCCTGTAGCTCTTCCAAAATCCGATTGCATTTTGCAATCGGATTGGAGGCTAGCAAGGACGGAACACGAAGCGCAACGGGTGCGTCGCGATGAAACCGACGCACCTACGACTGGCGCAACCTGCTGCGCCTCGACCAACCCAATGCCGGCCTGAAAACGGAAACGAGCCCCGCCGCCACTCTCGTGGTCGGATCGGGGCTCATCCGGCAGCTGCTCGCGCCGTCACTCGTCGTCGGCGTCGTCGCGGGCGAGGAACGTGGCCAGCCGCTCGGTGGCGTCCTCGAACTCGGGGTTCTGGTCGACGAAGGCGCGCATCCGGTCGGCTACCCACGACAAGGTGACCGAGTCGTCACCGCGACGGTCCTCAAGCTCCTCGATGCCGCGGTCGGTGAAGTACACCGCTTCCTCCTAGGGTTTTCGCGTTCTGGCCGTGGAATCGGGGTGGCCAGA